>CALZGM010000003.1 GCA_945787015.1 uncultured Roseburia sp. | reverse complement strand
ATTCTGCGTAAATACTGCGGCTCCTCGCATTTTGACTGTCAAAGATGGGATTATAACTTATTTTTTCTCAAAAGGGAAGTCCTTTTTTCTTGATAAATGAAAACTGAAATGCTATGATTGTCTTGTTTAGAAAAGAATGGAACGGAGGTCTATTATGGACTTGAAAGAAAAAGCACTTAAGATGCATGAAGAATGGAATGGAAAATTAGAAACCACCGCAAAATCAAAAGTAAATTCCCGTGAGGATTTAGCAATTGCATATACACCGGGTGTTGCAGAGCCTTGTAAGGTCATCGCAGAAAACAAAGAGGCTGCCTACACTTATACCATGAAGGCCAATACGGTCGCTGTCATTTCAGACGGAAGTGCTGTTTTAGGTCTCGGAAATATCGGACCATACGCTGCTATGCCAGTTATGGAAGGTAAATGCGTCCTGTTCAAAGAATTTGGAAACGTAAACGCGATTCCAATCTGTCTCGATACACAGGATACCGAAGAAATCATTACCACGATTAAAAATCTTGCGCCGGGATTCGGCGGCATTAATTTAGAGGATATTTCTGCCCCACGCTGTTTTGAAATTGAAGAGCGCTTAAAAGCAATGTTAGATATTCCTGTTTTCCACGATGACCAGCACGGAACTGCTATCGTTGTATTAGCCGGTATTATCAACGGTTTACGGTTAACCGGAAAGAAAAAAGAAGACTGCAAGGTAATTGTAAACGGTGCCGGTTCTGCCGGAGTAGCCATTACAAAGCTATTACTGACCTATGGTTTTTCTCATGTTACCATGTGTGACAGAGAAGGAATCATTGGAAAAGATTATCCGAACTTAAACTGGATGCAGAAAAAAATGACAGAAGTCACCAACTTAGAAAATCAGACAGGCACCTTAGCAGATGCTTTAAAGGGAGCCGACATTTTTGTCGGAGTATCCGCTCCGAATATCGTTTCAGCAGAAATGGTTGCTTCCATGAATAAGGATTCTATCCTCTTTGCAATGGCAAACCCTGTTCCGGAAATCATGCCGGATGTGGCAAAAGCTGCCGGCGCACGTGTGGTAGGAACCGGACGAAGCGATTTTCCGAACCAGGTAAACAATGTCATCGCTTTCCCGGGAATCTTTAAAGGCGCTTTAGAAGGCCGCGCAAGCCAGATTACAGAAGAAATGAAGCTTGCTGCTGCAGAAGCTTTGGCAAACCTTGTTTCCGATGAAGAATTGAATGATGATTTTATCATGCCGGAAGCATTTGACCCTCGTGTTGCCGATGTTGTCAGTCAGGCGGTAAAATCTCATATCAAATAACATGGAAGCACGTTACTATTCACTGGATACTTATTTAAAAAATACTTTCGGAGAAAAGGTCTATAGACTTTCTTTAAATGCCGGTATGACCTGTCCGAATCGTGACGGAAAATTGGATACCAGAGGCTGCATTTTTTGCAGTGCAGGCGGTTCCGGTGACTTTGCAGCCACTCCTTCCCTCTCTATTACAGAGCAGATAGAGGAAGCAAAGCTTCGTATTCAGGAAAAAACAAAGTGCACCAAATATATAGCTTACTTTCAGGCCTACACCAATACCTATGCACCGGTTCCCTACTTGCGCAAAGTGTTTTTTGAAGCAATCGGACATCCTGATATTGTAGCACTTTCCATTGCCACACGTTGTGACTGTTTCTCTGATGAAATACTTGATTTATTAGTAGAATGCAACCAAATCAAACCGGTCTGGGTGGAGTTAGGTCTACAGACCATTCATCCGCAGACCTTACAGTTTATCCGCAGTGGCTTTACCGTATCACAGTTTGATACAGCGGTTTTGGCCCTGAATCAGAGAAAACTGGATGTGATTGTCCATCTGATTCTCGGTTTACCGGGTGAAACCAAAGAGATGATGCTTGCGTCTCTTTCTCATGTCGCCCATATGCCAATAAGCGGTATCAAGCTGCAGCTTCTGCATGTGTTAAAACACACTGATTTGGCTTCTTATTATGAAGCAAATCCGTTTGTTCTCTTCTCCTTAGAAGAATACTGTGAATTCATCGTAGACTGTATCGAGCGCTTACCAAAGCACATCGTTTTACATCGGCTTACCGGAGACGGACCAAGAAATCTTTTAATAGCTCCTCTTTGGAGCACAGACAAAAAACGTGTCTTAAACACGATTCACAAACGTTTAAAAGAACGTGATACCTGGCAGGGACGTTTGTTTTCCCCATCAGGCAGCAAGTGAAGCGCAAAATGTTTCATTTGTCATAAGTTAGAAAGGAATCCTATGGCTGAACCATTTACAATCTATAAATTAACCATTTTAAATATGTTGGATAAAGTGGATTTTCCACTTTCCAATACTCAGCTTACCAATTTTTTCTTAGAGCATGAATATACAGATTATTTTCGTGTACAGCAGGTCATTAGTGACTTATTGGATGCGGAACTGATTCGTACCGAGTCCACACACAACAATACCCATTACTATATTACTGCTGCCGGGAAAGAGACCTTAAACCTGTTAAAAGACAAAATTTCCGATGCCATTGAACTGGATATTATCAATTATTTTGCAGAGAACAAATTAGAGCTTCGCAATGATAATTCCATTATCGCAGACTACTATCGTACTCCAAACCGTGATTTTGCTGTGCGATGCCAATATCGCCAGAAGGATACGAATCTGATTGACCTAACCTTATCTGTGAAAACGAAAGAACAGGCAGAAGCCATTTGTAACAACTGGAAAAAACAAAACGAAGATGTCTACATGTACCTGATGGACATCTTGATGAAATAAAGGAGTCTTTATGGCAAAACAACATTGGAAAGCGGGTAATATGCTCTATCCTCTCCCGGCTGTCATGGTCAGTTGTCAGCATGCAGATGAAAAACCAAATATTATTACAGTTGCCTGGGCAGGAACCGTTTGTACGAATCCCCCCATGGTTTCCATCTCCATTCGTCCGGAACGCTATTCTTATCATATCCTAAAAGAATCCGGTGAATTTGTCATTAATCTGGTTACAGAGGAGTTGACCTACGCTACTGATTATTGCGGAGTTCGTTCCGGGAAAGATGTGGATAAATTCAATGAAATGAAACTGACACCGCAGTCATCACAGCACATCCTTGCTCCGGGAATCACGGAGAGCCCTGTCAATATTGAATGTAAGGTTCGCGAAGTGATAGAGCTTGGCAGTCATTCCCTGTTTCTTGCTGATGTGCTTGGGGTCTCTATTGACGAGACTTATCTGGATGAAAAGGGGAAATTTCATTTGAACGATACGGGACTGGTTACTTATTCCCATGGCGAATATTTCCTCTTGGGGAAAAAGCTTGGTACCTTTGGATATAGTGTAAAAAAACCTTCAAAAAAAGACCGCTGACTTTAGCGGTCTTTTTCATATCCGATAACATTATTCTTTATACATATTTTTTCATCTGGTCGGTTGAATGCTCAATTGTTTCAATGGAATTCTTTACACCTTCCGCAAATTCCAGATTATTTTCACTCATGTTCAGTACCTGTTCTGCATTCGCAGTCACTTCTTCTGTTGCAGCTGACAAATGAGAAATATTATCTACGATAACATTATTGGAATCGGATAAGTCTAAGATTTCTTTATCCATCTCATTGATATCACTAATTAAGACGGTCATATCTTCATTCAGCTTACTAAATGCTTCGGATGCAGAAGCAATCTTACGATTCTGATCTTCTGTAGCTGCTACAGATTTCTCAACAGACGCAACTACTTCATTTGCATTTGCATTCAATTCATTAATAATTCTGGTAATTTCCTCTGTTGACTGTTTGGTCTGTTCAGCCAACTGACGAATCTGATCTGCAACAACTGCAAATCCGCGCCCTGCTTCTCCTGCACGGGCACTTTCAATCGAAGCATTTAATGCCAGTAAATTTGTCTGGCTGGAGATTCCAAGAATCATACCGGCAATTTCCTCTACCTCTTTGGTCTTTTCCTGCAACCGAACCATCGAAGCACTTACCTCTGAGTTTGTAGATGCAATCTGCTTAGACTGTACCTGTAAAGCCTCCATAACCTTCATGTTATTCTGAATACTTTCATTGGATTCCGTTGCAATTTCAACCATCTTTTTCGAACGTTCTCCGGTCTGTGCAATCGAACTCTGAATGTTCTGAGTCATCTGGTTCTGTTCTTCAATACTCTGTGCTGTCATAGTAGCAGAATCAACGATTTCCTGCATACTGACAGTAACATTCTGCGTGGTCTCAAACAGCTTTTCTACAGTTTCCGTACTCTTTGCTGCTTCATCCTGCACCACTTTAGAGAGATCTACAATTCCATCAAACATTTCCTGAATGGTTCCTGTCTGCTGAGCAACGGATCCCAATGCATGTTCGTTAAAAATCTGTGTAATATTTCCGATTCTCCAGTCAATATAGAGACCGAAAATGACACAAAGCATACAGCATAAAGCATCTACATTCATTAGTCCGATTCCCCGGTTAAAACGGAATACCTGTACAATCAGAAAACCGATTCCAGCAATAATACACATTTTTGCAATTCTTTTGGAATTGTAATATGGAATCTGCATACAATAAACAATAATCAATGCATAGAAAATGAACTGAGCATCTGTGTTCATACCCACCAGGAATATTTCAATTCCTGCTAAAATCAGCTGAATGGTACTGTACTTTTCCCCTGCCTTGTCTTTAAAATAACTAACACCATTTATAATCATAAATACAATGACAATTGCAAGGTTGGCAAATGCAAATCCCTTACTAATACTTCCCATTCCTACACGCATCACCAGATAAACTGCAAACATGAGATACATCACATTCATAGCAATGAAGTAAATCTTGTTTACCAGCTTATAACGCTCCTTGATATCATTATATAGGAACTGCTTTTCATTTGTGTCTTTCATAGGGTGCCTCCATTAGAAAATAGTATTATTTGACGAACCTCTATTCTCTATTATAATCTGTATGAGACACAATTTCCAGTACTTTTTTCTCATTTTTTACCATAAGCCCATAAGATTTTTATTTGTGAAACAATCTCACGATAACTCCAGCTTTTGCTGCTGCGATAAACGCAATTCGGGTCATTAATTAGGAATCCGTGTTCATCATAATCGTAGATTACAATAAAATGTCCCTGTGCAGTAAAATCACCCGGTCCCACAGAACAGATAAGCATTTTCCCGGCATCCAGCTGATTTTTCATCACATCCTCATCCAGCGAAACCTCTTTTGCCGATAGTCCTAATTCTTTTGCTCCCTCTTTCATAAGACTCCATGCCGTTCCGGTTCCTTCCACATAGAAACCATTTTTCATTGCAAAATCTGCAACCTTTTTGGGTGTCATATCATAATCTTTATTTAGTGCCACAAGAACCATGGATAGGCAGGTTGGTCCGCATCCGGACAGTGCAATATTAAAATCGCCGTATTCTTCATATCCCCAGCGCTTGTCCCACTGTAGAAAAAGCGGAAATTTTTGTTCTTTCTCCTCGGAAGTCAGCTCCGCTTCCCCAGCAACAGTTTTATCACCATTTTCATATTTTAAATAACCTTCCACATAGGATAACATTTCCGGGTTATTGCAAAGAACAGAAAGTAACTTAACCGGGTACTTATCCCTTTCCTCATAAATTGCCTCAAACTCAGAATACGTTTCTGCCAGCTCTTTTAATGCACGGTAAGTCTCCGACTCCTCCAGTTTTCTCGGTGAATGATATTTATAAAATTCCGGATAAACCACTTCATAAGCCAGTGTATAAGTAGCTTCTGTTTCCTCTGTCTGCTGCTTGTCCTGCCAGTCGCTTGCTTCTGCCACTGTATCCTTCTTTCCCATATCCTTAATGACACAGATAAGCAGGACAATGATAATTACCGAAGCTCCCAAACGTATCAGCTGTTTTCTTCTTTTGCGCTGCCTCGCCAGCTTTTTTGCCCTTATCCGCTCTCTTTGACGTCTTCGGTTTTCCATCTGCTCCTGTTCCTGTTTTTTCCCCGCCTTTTCATTGACATCAATGACATCCAGTCTCGCTTTCATTTGCCCTATCTTTCCTTGCTCTTTATTTCTTTTGAATATCCACTCAAAAAAAGATATTCACTATTGTTACTATAGCAAATATCTTTTTCTCATTTGTTTCCGTTTCATGAAGGAAACACACTTTTTTTCTTAATAATTTATGAAGTTCCCGTTTTTTTTAGTGTTTTGGAAAAAAGCACAAAATGAAGCGTAAAGATTCCTGCCAATAACAACAGACAGGAAAACAGCATTCCAATCGCATCCGCCTTGTAAGAAAAATCCAAAATTCCCGTTTCCGACCTGACAATTGCTGCCAGATTGGTCATTCCATGAGCCAATACAGCAAAAGACACTTTTTTTGTTTTCATTACAATGACTGCTAACGCTACACCAAGTAACGTCGCATAAAGAAATTGTACCAGATTCACATGTACAATACCGAATAGAACCGCCGAGAAAAAGATGCCCCAGCGTTCATCTGTCATTCTCGTTACACGTCTTAATACGATACCACGGAATAATACTTCCTCCGCAATCGGAACCACAATACAGGATGTTAGAATACGTATAAGAATTCCTCCCGAAAAAAAGAATAAATTCGCCTGCTTGAATCCTGTTGAAGTCTCTATCAATGGTGTCATCGCTATAAAATTGTTCAAGGCCATTCCTATGCATGCTGTTCCAACGCAAAGCAGAATGCCCTGAAGGATAAATCGACCAAATGGCTCCTTTTCGCCTTTTCCGTAAACCACCGTTTCCACATAGGTCTCCTGTTTCCACAGGGACAGTAAAAACGGAATCGTAACTGCAGAACTCACCAGCTGTTTTATCATATAAATCTCCGGCGATTCTCCCATCAAAATCGTCATTCCGAAAAATGCAAAACCGGAAACTACATAATATAGCACAATTGGATATAACACATTCCAAATATTCCAAATCATTGTTCTCTCTCCTGCAGTTTCTCATAAAGCTGTGCCACGGTCTTCCCCAACAGCGGATGCCGTTTATTAGGGCACAAGTCCAATAGCGGCTTTAAAACAAAATCACGATTTTCCATATCTACATGAGGGATAATTAATGTATCATCAGAGAAAACCAAATCATCATAAAAGATAATATCTAAATCTAAGGTTCTTGGTCCCCAGTGAATGACACGTTTCCGATTCGCGTGTGCCTCTGCTTCATGTAGTACATCCAACAACTCATGAGGGGTAAGCAATGTCCTGATTCTTATGGCTCCATTTACAAAGTCATCCTGTTCTACCCCGCCATACGGTTTTGTCACAATCAAATCTGAAGCCTTCTCTATCTGAATTTCGGGAATCGCGCGAAGCTCTTCGATTCCCTGTTCAATATAGGCTTCTTTCTCTCCCATATTGGAACCCACTGCAAGATAAACCGTATGCCAGCCCCTTTCAATGGTTACCGACACATTTTCAAACGGAAGCCCGATTGGTGCATGTGGTTTACACAGTTCAAATTCTATTTTTTCAATCAATGGAAAGGCAAACAGTAAGGCTTTTACCGTCTGTTCCGCTGCTGTTTCAATCAATTGATAAGTATGCTCCTGCAAAAAATCAGTGATAAACTGGCTGACTTCACCATAATGCACGGATTTTGTCAAATCATCACTCATTCCTGCCGACCTGCAATCTAAAAAAAGTGTTGCATTCACAAAAAAGTCCTGCCCGTTTTTTGTTTCTTCCGGGAAAACTCCATGGTGTGCAAACACTTTTAATCCTGTAATCTTAATTCTATCCACGGCATGCCTCCGTCATTTTTATTGCTCTTGCGTTCGCCAACACATCATGTACTCTTACAAAAGAACAGCCTCCCATAACCGCAAGCACGGTAGTGACAAGAGTGCCCTCTACCCGCTCGGTGACTGGCAAATCCAAAGTCAGTCCTATTACAGATTTTCTGGAGGTCCCCAGCAACATAGGAAATCCCAGTTGATTAAATTCCCCAATTCTACGAATAACCTCTAAGTTCTGTTCATAGCTTTTTGCAAAGCCCACACCCGGATCCAGAATGATTTTTCCCTTATCAATGCCGGCTGCTTCTGCTATAGAAACGCACTCCTTCAAATCGCTTATTACATCTGCAAAGAAATCCTGATACACCGCAGCTTTTCGGTTATGCATCAAACAGCATGCCACGTCATGATTGGCAATCACTTCTGCCATTTTTGCATCGTATTTTAATCCCCAGATATCATTAATCAGGTCAGCCCCCGCCGCTACAGCAGCCTGTGCCACCTTACTTTTATAAGTATCGATTGATACCGGAATGTCAAAATTACGCTTGACTGCCTCAATGACCGGAACGACACGCTCAATTTCTTCTTCCTCCGAAATCTGTGTATAACCCGGTCTGGTAGATTCACCACCGATATCTATAATATGGGCGCCCTCCCCAATCATCTCTTCTGCATGCTTTAATGCTGCATCCAGCTTATGATAGTGTCCGCCATCGGAAAAAGAATCCGGCGTTGCATTCAAAATTCCCATAATATAAGTTCTGTTTTTTAAATCAAATTCTGTATTTCCAATTTTCATTTCACTTTACCAACGCAAAAAACTGATTTTGTAATTTCTCATTTTCGGCAAATGCCCCTCTGCATACATAGGTTACCGTCTTACTGCCGGGCTTTTTCACCCCGCGCATGGTCATACAGGTATGCTCTGCTTCAATCATCACCATAGCTCCCTGTGGCTTTAAATATTCCATCAAGGCGTCTGCGACCTGTGCAGTCAGCTGTTCCTGGAGCTGTGGACGTTTCGCATATACCTCCAATGTTCGGGCAAGCTTACTTATGCCAACTACTTTTCCGTCCGGAATATAAGCAATGTGAGCCCTTCCATAAAACGGCATCAAATGATGCTCACAGGTAGAATAAAAGGTGATATCCTTTTCAAGAATCATCTCATTATTTTCTGCATGAAAGGTTTTTGATAAGGGTTCTGCTGCCTCCTGTCCGATTCCTGCAAAAATTTCCTCATACATACGGGCAATCCGGTCCGGTGTATCCACTAAACCTTCCCTGTCCGGATTTTCGCCAACACCTTCTAATATTAATCTGACTCCCTGCATGATTTTTTCTCTGTCCATTTTAACCTCTCCAAAAATGCTTCCTTTAATACTGCCAGATAAGAAAGCGAACCAAACGCGAGAATGACGCCATCTTCTTCCACATTTGCTAATGCCAGTTCTGCTGCCCGGTTCATACTTTCACAAAAGACTGCGTCATGGCCAAAGCTTCTTACTTCTTCTGCTAAGATTTCTCCCGCAAGTGCTCTTTTGTTCGGCGGTGTTACTGTAAAAATACGTTCCGCCATAGGGAGCATACGCATTAACATCTTTTCGTGCTCTTTATCTGCAAGCACCCCTATTATATAAGTAATCTTTTGGTTTGTAAAATGCATTTTTAAAGTAGCGAACAATTTTTCTGCCGCATCCTCATTATGCGCTCCGTCTAAAATAATAAGCGGCTTTTTTGAAAGTACTTCAAATCGCCCCGGCCAGGTTGCCTTTTCTAATCCCTTAACGATGATTTCTTCGGGTAGTTGTAAAACTTCCTTACATACAGTAATTGCCAGATTTGAATTTTCAATCTGATACATTCCTGCCAGTTTTAACTGCACCCTTCCAAGCCTTTCATGCTCGTAAGAAATCCCTTCCAAAGCAATCTCCACATTTTTGATTTGATTCTCTTCTGCTATCAGAAGTCTGGCGCCCTTGTATTCTGCCATCTTTTGAATTTCATCCAGCGCTTCTGCTTTTTGAGTGCTTCCTGTCACTACAGGGCAGCCTTCTTTGATAATTCCTGCTTTTGCGCGTGCAATTTCTGCGAGAGAATTTCCCAGGAACTGCATATGGTCCATGCTGATGGAAGTAATCACAGAACATACCGGTGCCGTAATCAGATTAGTTGCATCCGTTTCGCCGCCCATACCTACTTCTAACAATACATAATCACATTTTTTCTTGTAAAAATAAAGAAACGCCAGTGCCGTCTCCACTTCAAATACGGTAGGCTGTACCATTTCTTTTGCAAGCATCCTCTCACAGGCAGTCTTTACCTCTTCCAAACATTCCAGATAGTCTTCCATTGCAATGTTTTTTTGATTGATTCTCCACACCTCAAATGGTTCAAAAACTACAGGTGAGGTATAACGCCCTACCCGGTATCCTGCCTCAAGCAAAACAGATTCGATAAACGCTCCCACAGAGCCTTTACCATTTGTCCCTGCAATGTGAAGGATGTGCAGTTTTTCCTGCACATCCCCAAGTTCCTTCATTAGATTTTTAATGTTCTCCAGGCCTAAAATACTGCCTGTACGGCTCACTTCTTCAATATATGCCTTTGCTTCTTCGTAGGTCATTTATTTTTTCGTTCCTTTTGTATCACGTTTTCCAATGTGGAGACGATTCAAATCATATTTCTTGCCCTTTACTTCCACTTCGTAATTCACACCCGGCGCCAACAGATACATTCCTGTCAATTCATCCTTTGCATCTAACTTCATGCCACGGATTCCGGTCGCAACCTTCTTCTGTTCCGAAATTGTAGATACTTCAATTCGAAGGAACATGTCCTTTGTAGACTGCATTACAAGCGTTTCGCTTCCTGTAACCGCAGAGATAAATAATACTTCGTCTCCCTCTTTTAGCTTTGTCGCTGCTGTTGTACGTTTTGCCACATCAAACTCAGCTCCGTCCACCAGCTTCACCATAGAGGTCTTAGTGCCAAATAACAGTTTCATGCCTTTAATTGCTTCTAAATTATTGATATAGACAAAGTTTTCTTCACTGCTGTTATAATTGCTGACGTTATCAATTGGCGTTCCCTTATCTCTCAATTTTCCATAAGGAAGGTCTAACACCTTAAGCAAATGCATCTGGCCTTTATTCGTGAAAATACAAATCTTGTCTGTATTCTTACAGGTCAATACATAACGGTTCTCGGAGTCTACGGTCTCCTTATTCCGTTCATAAATATTGGTATCAATCGTCTTTGCATAGCCAAAGCGGTCCATCAAGAAGACCACATCGATTTCCTCAATCTTCTTTTCCTCTACGACGGCCTCTTCCAAATTGTCGATGACCGTCCGGCGCTCTTTTGTATATTCCTTTTTATAATTCTGAAGTTCTTTGATAATCACCTTTGCCATAGAAGCGCGGCTTCCTAAAACATCCTCATAGAAAGCAATATTTTTCAAAGTCTCTTCGTGGTCTTTCAGTAATGCTTCTATCTCCAAACCGATTAATTTCTGTAGACGCATCTCTAAAATTGCAGTCGTCTGGCGTTCGGTAAACCGGAGCTTTGCTGCATCTTTTTTAGACTGTGCAGATTTGAATTTGATGTTATCTGTCACGCCATCCTGTAAGCAGGCTCTGGCTTCTTTTACATTGGCACTTCCCCTTAAGATTTCGATAATCAAATCGATGACATCGCAGGCCTTCATCAAGCCTTCCTGAATTTCTTTTTTCTCCTGCTCTTTTTTAAGAAGTGTGGTGTACTTTCTGGTTGCAAGCTCGTACTGGAAATTCACATGATGACGGATAATCGGAACAAGTCCTAAGGTTTCCGGTCTGCCATCCGCTACGGCAAGCATGTTGACACCAAAGGTATCTTCCAATTTGGTTTTCTTATATAAAAGATTAATCAGCTTCTGTGGGTCTGCTCCCTTTCGAAGTTCAATAACGATACGGATTCCTTCTTTTGAAGACTGGTTTGTGATGTCTACGATATCACTGGTCTTCTTTGTCTCAACCAGACTATAGACATCATTTAAGAATTTACCGATATTCGCACCTATCATGGTATATGGAATCTCTGTAATGACAACCTTATCTTTGCCGCCCTTTCCTTTTTCCACTTCTACCTTACCGCGGACTTTGATTTTCCCCTGTCCGGTAGAATAAATTGCCAGCAAATCATCCTTATTAGCGACAATGCCTCCGGTAGGGAAATCCGGTCCCGGAATATATTTCATCATCTGTTCTGTATTGATGTCCGGATTCTTAATATAAGCAATCACACCATCAATCACTTCACCCAGATTATGAGGCGGTGTACTGGTTACCATACCAACCGCAATGCCATCTGAACCATTAACCAATAGATTTGGTATCTTCACCGGTAACACGGCAGGTTCTTTTTCCGTTTCATCGAAGTTTGGCACAAAGTCTACAACATCCTTATCCAAATCCGCCAAAAAAGCTTCCTGCGTAATCTTCTGAAGTCTGGCTTCGGTATATCGCATAGCTGCAGCGCCATCTCCTTCGATAGAGCCGAAATTACCATGTCCATCTACCAGTGGAAGCTCCTTTTTAAAATCCTGTGCCATCACGACTAAGGCTTCATAAATAGAACTGTCACCATGTGGATGATATTTACCCATGGTATCACCGACGATACGCGCACATTTTCTGTACGGCTTGTCGTAACGGATTCCCAGTTCATACATATCATATAGGGTACGTCTCTGTACCGGTTTTAAACCATCTCTCACATCCGGCAATGCACGGGCAATGATAACACTCATGGCATAGTCGATGAAAGATTTCTGCATCAGTTCCGAATACTCGGTACTGATGATTTGTTCTTCCTGTCTCATTTATAGTTAACCCTCTCTTTATACATCTAGTTCTGCATCCCATCACGACGCGCCTCATTAACTTACCACCTTATATGTCTAACTCCGCGTCGTGAGCATGCTCATAGATGAATGCTTTTCTTGGTGGCACATCGTTTCCCATTAATAGCTCCGTAATGTCGGATGCCATACGGCCATCTTCAATTTCAATACGCTTTAACATGCGGCGCTTCGGATCTAAAGTCGTCTCCCAAAGTTGTTCCGCATCCATTTCGCCAAGACCTTTGTATCGCTGTAAAATAAAGTTGCCCTTATGTGTCTTGCGGTAACGCTCTAACGCAGCATCATCATATAAATACTCTTCCTCTCCCTTAGACGGAATTGCCTTATAAAGAGGCGGCATAGCCACATAAACATGTCCCTCATAAATCAGCTCCGGCATAAAGCGATAAAACAGCGTTAAAAGCAAGTTAGAGATATGAGCACCATCTACATCGGCATCGGCCATGATAATAATCTTATCATATCGAAGCTTACTGATATCAAAGTCATTTCCATAACCTTCCGAAAAACCACAGCCAAACGCGTTAATCATGGTCTTAATCTCTGCATTTGCAAGGACCTTATCAATACTGGCCTTCTCTACATTTAAGATTTTACCACGGATTGGTAAAATAGCTTGGAAATTACGGTCTCTGGCTGTCTTTGCGGAACCGCCCGCAGAATCCCCCTCTACGATAAAAATTTCACAAATGGAGGCATCCCTGCTTTCACAGTTTGCGAGCTTTCCGTTGGAGTCAAAAGAAAACTTTTGCTTTGTGAGCAGATTCGTCTTTGCTTTTTCCTCTGTCTTACGGATTTTTGCAGCTTTTTCCGCACAGGAAATGACCGTTTTTAAGGTTTCTAAGTTTTTATCAAAAAACAGCTGTATTTCATCCCCTGTCACCTTCGATGTGGCACGGGCTGCATCCTGATTGTCAAGCTTTGTTTTCGTCTGCCCTTCGAATCTCGGATCCGGATGCTTAATTGACACTACTGCTGTCATACCATTACGCACATCTGCACCGGTAAAGTTTGCATCCTTTTCTTTTAAAATACCAAGTTCTCTTGCGTAATTATTAATGACCGTTGTAAAAATAGTCTTAAATCCGGTAATGTGAGCTCCACCCTCAGCATTAAAAATATTATTACAGAAGCCCAAAATATTTTCATGGAATTCATTGGTGTACTGAAAAGCAGCCTCTACCTCAATTCCTTCACTCGTGCCCTTAAAATAGACCACATCATGAAGTGTTTCCGCATTTTTATTGATATCCTTTACGAATCCCCTGATTCCTTCTTCTTCATGATACTCAATATGCTCTACTTCTTCACCGCGGCGGTCCTCATAAATAATAGTAAGCTTCGGATTTAAGTATGCCGTTTCATGCATACGGCTCTTTACTTCATCTTCCTTAAACCGGGTCTTTTCAAAAATTTCCGGGTCAGGTAAAAAATTGACTCTGGTTCCCGTCTTTTTTGTTTTACCGATTTTCGGCAACAGTCCATTCTCAAGTTCGATTGTAGGCACGCCTCTTTCATAACGATCATGATGAATATAACCTTCTCTGCTAATCTGCACATCCATGTAAGTCGATAGCGCATTTACAACCGAAGAACCTACACCATGCAACCCGCCACTGGTCTTGTATGCAGAGTCATCGAACTTTCCACCTGCATGCAGCGTCGTATATACCAGACGTGCCGCAGACACTCCTTTTGCATGCATACCAACCGGTACACCTCGTCCATTATCTTCAACAGTACAGGAGCCATCTGCTTCCAGTGTAACGTAAATAGTGTCACACGCTCCGGCTAAATGCTCATCTACTGCATTATCTACAATTTCATAAATCAAGTGATTCAAGCCCTTTCTTGAAACACTTCCAATATACATACCCGGTCTTTTACGGACTGCCTCCAGTCCTTCCAATACCGATATACTGCTCTCATCATAGGATGATTTTCCTGCCATTTTCTATCCCTCACCTTTCCATTATATCTCATTCTTCTGTGATTCCATGTGGGACATAACCATAAGTGCAATTTTAAATGTCATTGCATCCTCAAACTTACGAATATCTAACCCCAAAAGCTTTTCCAACCGCTCCAGACGGTACACCAGTGTATTTCGGTGCACATAGAGTTGGCGGGCAGTCTCTGAAATATTTAAATTATTATCAAAGAACTTTTGAATCGTGACCATTGTTTCCTCATCGAAAATATCAGGTACTCCATCTGTAAATACTTCTTTGATAAACATCTCACACAAACTCATCGGAAGCTGATAAATTAGACGCCCAATTCCAAGCTGACTATAGCATACAATTTCTTTCTCCATATAAAAAATACGGCCTACTTCTAATGCCATTTTTGCTTCCTGATAGGATTTGGCAATATCCTGCAAATTATGCACACGGTTTCCATAACCAACACGTACTTTCACCATCGCCTCAGTATGCATATTATCTACAATCATACTTGCAAGAGAATGAAGTTCTTCTTCCCTCTTCATATCACGGCAGTCCTTCACCAGGATTACACTCTTCTCATCCACTTCTGTCACAAAGTCTCTTGTCTTAGTCACAAAAAGATTTTTCACGGTTTCCATAACCATGGTATCTTTTTTGCCTTCAATTTCAATCACAAATACAACACGCTCTGCCTGCTCAATATGTAACTTCTGTGCTTTATTATACATGTCCACCACAAGCATGTTTCCAAGCAGAATATTCTGCATAAAATTATTGCGGTCAAACTGCTCCATGTAGGCAGATGCCAGATTCCTTAACTGACAAGCTGCCAGCTTTCCAACCATATAAGCCTCTTCGGATGAAGAATGTGCTAACAAAATATATTCCAGTGCTCCATCTACTTCGATTTTAAAGAAAAAACAGCCTGAGAGCATCTGGCTTTCAGCCATAGAATCAGAAAAAGCCACAACAGCCTCTTCCATGTCCATCTCTGTCTCAAATGTTGATGCAACCATTTTTCCTTTTTCTGTGTATACTGCCATATCCGTTTTAGAGATATCACGCATCTCCTCAAGCATCAGCTGAATTTTGTGATTTGAAAGCATATTCATGTTCCTTTTTTCATTAGAAAAACTGGGTACAAAGATGTACCCAGTTTTTATTTTTTAAGTTCATTTAATTTTACCGAATTAGTTGGTAATTGTCAATTCTGTTTCTTTGTCAAATACATGAATCTTCTCAGGATCAAGAGCTAACTTGATGTGGTCGCCTAAACGAGCCGGTGTTCTGGAATCAACCTTAGCTGTCATGTTAGCACCACCAACTGTGAAGTATAATAATACTTCAGAACCTAATAATTCATATCCTGTTACATCTGTCTCGAAGGAAGCATCCTTGTGTGCTTCAAGTTCGATTTCAGAATCGCCGATATTTTCAGGTCTGATACCCATAACAACTGTCTTTCCATCATAACCGCCATCGATTAATTTCTTAGCCTTTGCAGGAGGAAGAACAACAGATGTCTGATCAAAGCTAAGTGTTACTTTTTCGCCTTCTACTTTACATACAGCATCTACAAAGTTCATCTGTGGAGATCCGATGAAGCCTGCTACGAATAAGTTATTAGGCTCATTGTATAATTTCTGTGGAGAATCAACCTGCATGATAACACCATCTTTTAATACAACGATTCTGGTACCTAAGGTCATAGCTTCTGTCTGGTCATGTGTTACATAAATGATAGTAGCTTTTAATCTGTTATGTAAAGAAGCAATTTCAGAACGCATCTGAACACGTAATTTTGCATCCAAGTTTGAAAGAGGTTCGTCCATAAGGAATACCTTAGGATTACGAACGATAGCACGTCCCATAGCAACACGCTGTCTCTGTCCACCTGATAAAGCCTTTGGTTTACGATCTAATAATTTCTCAAGGTCAAGAATCTTAGCAGCTTCTTCTACTTTTCTCTTGATTTCATCCTTCGGAACCTTTCTTAACTTTAATCCGAATGCCATATTGTCAAATACGGTCATATGTGGATACAAAGCGTAGTTCTGGAATACCATTGCGATATCTCTGTCCTTTGGCTCTACATCGTTCATTAATTTTCCATCAATGTAGAATTCACCGGAAGAAATTTCTTCCAAACCTGCAATCATACGAAGTGTTGTAGATTTACCACAACCTGATGGTCCTACGAAGATGATAAATTCCTGATCTTCTACTTCAAGATTGAAATCCTTAACAGCTTCAAAGCCGTTTGCATATACTTTGCAAATGTTTTTCATTGATAAACTTGCCATTTGAAAATTACCTCCTAAATTAAATACACTTGTTTACGATACATATACTATACAAAAAACCCGCCAAAAACGCCATATGTGACCTACACAAAAAAAAATCTTTTTCTTGTATAATCTCACAGTGATTTTGGTGGGTTTTTCTATCATTCGTCAAGTTGACGGATTTGTACAAGTTTTTCAGGTATTTTGACTAATACCTTGGTACTACTGTTTCCCGGTGCTTCCAATACCACCTCTGTCAGCATTCCCAAGTGCTTCTACCTCCTCAAACTGAATCTGTGGCTGATGTTTCTGAATACGGAACTGGCAGATACGGTCATTCACATGAATTTCTGTATCTCTCATTGCAAGCGCTGGCATCATCCACACGTCATTGTCACCACAGTAAGTCTCGTCCACGACCCCCATGTGATTAGTCTGTATAATGCCAAAATTTTTATAGGTAGAGCTTCTCGGCACAATTACTGCTTCATAGCCGGCAGGAAGCTGCATGGACACACCTAGTTTAATTAGATGAAACTCCCCCTGTTTCATAACAACATCTTCTGCTGAGCGCAGATCAATCCAGTCACTCTTGCCTTCAATATAGGTTAATTTTTCAATTGCATCTGAATGATATTTTATACGGATTGTCTCTTTTTCCATTCTGCTTATCCTTTCTGTTTCAGGAATTATTCTTTCCAGCCCAAATCACTGTTTTCGGATTTTTTATCACGCATCATTAATTCGGCAGCTGCTTCTTTTACAGATTTGTTTTCGAACAATACCTTATTCACAGCCTCAATAATCGGCATACCTACTTCATACTTTTTGGCCAGGGCAATTGCCGCTTTCGCTGAATAGACACCTTCTACTACCATCTTTACTTCGTCCATAGCCTGCTGCATGGTATAGCCCTGCCCCATTAACATACCCGCCTTGCGGTTACGGCTGTGCTTACTTTCACAGGTTACAATTAAGTCACCGATACCGGTTAAACCATTTAAGGTCTCTGCTTTCGCTCCCATTTTCATGGCAAGACGACTCATTTCTGAGATTCCTCTGGTGATGAGTGCTGCTTTTGTATTATCCCCATAGCCCAGACCATCCAGCATTCCGGCTGCCAATGCAATGACATTCTTTAAGGAACCGCCCAACTCCATTCCGAGTACATCAGGGCTTGTATAGACGCGGAATACCTCGTTCATAAAGATATCCTGTACGCCCTCTGCTATTGAACGCTTTTTAGCTCCTGCTACTACAGTTGTCGGCATTCCTCTTCCGACCTCTTCCGCATGGCTTGGTCCACACATGACCGCCACCTCTGCAGCCGGGATTTCCTGCTCTACAATTTCAGACAGTGTCATGAGCGTAGCTTCCTCAATTCCCTTTGCCACACAGACAATTACCTGTCCTGCTTTCACATATGGTGCCATGGATTTCGCAGTACTTCTGGTAAATACGGAAGGTACTGCCAGAATTAAATAATCCATTCCATTAATGGCCTCTGGCAAATTTGTTGTAAACACCATATCTTCCGGTAGTTTTACACCCGGCAGCTTATCAACATGCTCATGTTTTTCCTTTAACATTGCAATTTCGCTCTCTACGATTGACCAGACACTGACCTGATTTCCGTTTGTATAAAGTACCTTTGCAAGGGCAATTCCCCAGCTTCCGGCACCGATTACTCCTACCTTAGACATCCCAATTTCCTCTCTAGTTTTTCTTTACTCCAAGCTTATTTTCTGTACCATTGAGCAGGCGGACAATATTTGCGCGGTGTCTCCATAATGCCATTGCGGTAAAGCAGGCACTTACTACATAAAACTCCGGCAAATAAGCGTTTTCCAAGCCAATCCAGCCCATCTGCCCAAAGAAAATTACCTGAATCAGATATGCGCTTACTACTAAAATAGAACCTAATGATACATATCTCGTAATCGCCACTGCTCCGATAAATAAAATCAGACAAACCGGCGCTGCCATTGGGCATACTGCCAAAATCATACCTGATGTACAGGCAATACCTTTTCCTCCTTTAAAGCCCAGATAAAATGGAAAGTTATGTCCGATAACGGAACCAAAGCCGGCATAAAGTTCTAATACCTTTACGCTTTCCGGATAACTGTTTCTAAAAAGGAAATATACGATTGCTACTGACAAAATTGCTTTCATCAAATCGCCCAAAAATGTAATTGCTCCGGCTTTGATTCCCAATACACGAAGGGAATTTGTCGCTCCCGCATTCCCGCTTCCCTCCTTGCGGATATCAATGCCCTGACTTTTTCCGTAAAAATAACCGGTCTGAAACAGACCAAATGCGTAGCCTATTACAAGCGAAATCAACCTTGCTACTATCATTTTTTTTCTTCCTTTCTTTCACGAATAATAAATTTAAGAGCGGTACCACGGAATCCGAAGGTTTCACGAATACGATTTTCCAGATAACGTGTATAAGAAAAATGCATCAGTTCCTTATCATTTACAAAAATAACAAAGGTAGGCGGTTTCACCGATACCTGTGTCACATAATAGATGCGGAGACGTTTTCCCTTGTCTGATGGTGGCTGCTGCATTGCAACTGCTTCTGCTACGATTTCATTTAACACACCGGTTGCCACACGCATGCTGTTATTTTCAATAACTGCGTCAATGGTCTCAAAAATCTTTCCGATTCGCTGTCCTGATTTTACTGAAATAAATAAAATTTCAGCATATGGCATAAAGCTTAATACGTCACGAATTTTTTCTGTATGTTTATATATTGTCTTATCATCCTTTTCAATGGCATCCCATTTATTTACTGCAATGATGACACCCTTGCCACGGTCATGAGCAATTCCTGCAATCTTTGCATCCTGTTCGGTTACACCCTCTGTCGCATCAATCATAATAATGCAGACATCTGCCCGTTCTACTGCCGCCACTGCACGAATAATACTGTAACGCTCAATTTCCTCTTTTATCTTATTCTTACGACGGATTCCTGCTGTATCAATAAATACATATTCTTTTCCATTGTATTTAATGTCCATATCAATGGCATCACGGGTCGTTCCCGCAATATCAGAAACGATGACACGATCCTCCTGCGCCAGCTTATTAATCAGCGAAGACTTTCCGACATTCGGTTTCCCAATCACAGCAACCTTTGGTCTGTCATCTTTTTCCTCCTCCGGATTGTATTCCGGGAAATATTTTACAACCTCATCCAGCATATCTCCCAATCCTAACATAGACGCAGAAGAAACAGGGAACGGTTCACCGATTCCCAGATTATAAAATTCATAGACATCCGGCATGAATTTTTCAAAGCTGTCTACCTTATTCACAACCAGAACAACCGGTTTATTCGAACGGCGCAGCATGTCTGCCACCTTGGAATCGGAATCCTGCAAGCCCTGTCTGACATCGGTTAAAAAGATAATGACATCCGCTGTCGCAATGGCAATTTCCGCCTGTTCCCTCATCTGTGACAGAATAACGTCACTGCTGTCCGGTTCGATACCACCGGTATCAATCATGGTAAATTCATGGTTTAGCCATGTAACATCTGCATAAATTCTATCTCTCGTTACACCCGGGGTATCTTTTACAATCGAAATACGCTCTCCCGCAAGTGTATTAAACAACGTGGATTTTCCGACATTTGGACGTCCCACAATCGCTACGACCGGTTTACTCATAATCATTCTCCTTTTCAATCATCAATAGCCAATACCAAGCATTGCCTCCAACAAATCCTGCCCGCTCGATTTTACAATAGTAACCGGAACTTGTAAAGCCCCGGAAAGTTCTGTCACTGTCACATCATCCAAAAAAACTTCCTCGCCGCAGCGAAGCATGTTGCAGGGTAAGAGCAGGCGTTCACCCAAATCTCTGCCTTTTAGCTGTGCGAGCAGATCCTGCCCCGTCAAAAGCCCTGAAACCGTAATCCGTTCTCCAAAAAAATCATTTCGGATTTGTACCACATCTATTTTATAATTAGGGAACCTCTCACTGCATTTTTGTGCTAAATCTTCAATAAATGGTCCTGCAAGCCTTCCGGTTGCTATCGTCACATGATGTGGTTCCTTAGAATCCGGACGAAGTTCCTGTGGCAATTCTTCTTCCAAATCTACCAATAAACCGGTCAAGGCCTCTTCAAATTCATTGATTAAAAGTCGCAGCATTCCCACACCGTTTTCCAGCTGGATATAACCATCGTAGTTTTCTTCCTCCGGCAATGGCTTTTCCGCTAACAAATACCACTCATCACTGGCATGTACAAAATGCGTGCCGTATTTTTCCATACATACCGTCTGCCACTGGTGAATGGTTTCAAGCACCTCTATGGCATCCTCTTTTGTAAATGGCTCCAGTGGATATAAGCCTTCCCTGAATTTGGAAAGTCCCACCGGAACAACGGATACACTTTCCATAAGTGGAAGATACTTGGACAAATCTTTAATAGACCGCTCCAGTTCTTCCTTATCGTTCACACCCTTGCAAAGGACAATCTGCCCATTCATATGAATGCCGCCTTCGTAGAGCAAATCAATCTTTTTCAAAGACTCTCCCGCAAAACGGTTGTGTAACATCATACACCGCAAATCAGGATTGGTGGTCTGTACCGAAATATTAATCGGTTCCAGCTTATAGTGAATAATCCGTTCAATATCCGCTTTCTTCATATTGGTCAGGGTCACATAATTTCCCTGTAAAAAGGACAACCTTGAATCATCATCCTTAAAATATAAGGTATCTCTCATGCCTTTTGGCATCTGGTCAATGAAGCAGAAAATACACTTATTCTGACAGGATTTGTAATCATCCATCAATCCGTTTTCAAACTCTATTCCCAAATCCTCATCATAGTCTTTTTCAATCTCTAATTCCCATTCTTCCCCGTTTGGTTTTTTAAAAACGGCTAACAGATATTCATCATGAATCAGATAATGGTAATCAAATACATCCTCTATCTTCTGACCGTTGATGCTGATTAATTCATCTCCCGGTTCCAATTCCATCTCTTCTGCAATGCTGCCCGGTTCAATGGTATTTATAATATGTTTCTTAGCTTTCATAAAATACTCCAAATACTTCTATCTTTGCTTATCACAAATTAACATTACTAGTTTACAACAAAAAAGCCGGAATAACAACTTTTTTGTTATTCCGGCCATCATTATTCTTCTATCTGGGACAATGCATCATATTCCTCATAGGTATAAAGCTTCCAGGTATCATTTACAATCCCCAATTCTTCCAACGTGTGAATCACATTTGTACATCGTTCACCAAATTCCAGATAGACACTCTCCGTATCAACAGTAGAATTAAATTTTGTATCAAAAGCAGCTTGTGAAGTCACAGTCGCTATTTCTGATGTTTCTTCCAAATTACCGTAAAAT
The DNA here is from genome assembly GCA_945787015.1 of uncultured Roseburia sp. Taxonomy (GTDB): domain Bacteria; phylum Bacillota; class Clostridia; order Lachnospirales; family Lachnospiraceae; genus Roseburia. The sequence continues at coordinate 137,167 of CALZGM010000003.1, read as the reverse complement.
CTATCCTCATCCCGTTCAATTCCTTCTTCATTATAAAAAGTCAGACAGATGCCATTCATGTATCGTCCTATCTGGTTGTCAGGTACTGCATAAATCTGATAGATCCCAAGGTTTCCTGCCTGGATATCCTTCATGATTGCCGCTGAAAGAATATCAAGTTCCTCCTCAGACATGCGATAATCAAAATAGTTCTGATACTGATCATAAAGGTTGACATAGCCGGATAAATATTTATTCGTATGATAATGATTACCAAACAGATGCTTTGACATATGTTCCGCATCCACTTCCAATGTAAGGAGCTTGCCGCTTACCTGTTCCTCGCTAAATGGGTTTTCCGTGTCGATTGGAAGATAATAGGCACGTTTAAATAACGTCCCGTCCGACAGTTTGTAGCGAAATTCTGTATATCTGATTTCGTCATCACCTTCCAGTGCTGCAATGCTCTCGTCTTTGTGCTCCAATACCTGTTTATGAAGAGCCAGAAGTTCTTCCACATCTTCTCCCTCAAAGCAGATCGGATAGTCCATATCCACATAAGCATATACAACCTCTTGTGTATCCGGAAGCTTTTTCTCCAAACCAAACATATCCAGTTTTAAGCTTCCTGTGATTCCAAGTATCACAACAAGTACACAGGCACCTTCGATTAAAATTCGTTTTTTAAACACACGAAAGTTTTTCTGCATCAGCATTTCTGCTCCAAAGAAACCAATGATTCCGGAAAAAATGCTGCATAATAATATATACCAAAAAGTTCTGTCGCTCGGATTTGTCGCCTGAAACAAAAGCTCTGCTATCCCTATACCTGCTGCCAGTCCGCCGCAAATACCTACACCAAAACGGAAAATCGGCTTCATAAACGAAACTGCTATCACATCCCCTGCTGTCTCTAACTGCCGTTTCCGATAAAGTTGAAAAGCCAATAGAAACAAAAGTACTCCTGCTGCCGCATAAGCTGCCACTACACCGCCGCCTTCTATTTCAATTGCATCTATCACTGACAGCTTTTGATTATAATGTGTATTTGCCGTAATATGTTGTGACATATAGTATAATGGTGAGAAAGCATAGGATGCTTTTTCTCTCCATTCATATACCATCCCAAACGTAAGCCGTTCTATCAGATACCCCAGAATCGTCCAAATTCCCACATACAAAAAATTCGCAATAAAGAAATACACCGGCAGGATTAAAAGATGTCCGGTCAGCATTGCAATGACTGACGCAAACGCTACTGCAAAAAATGTGATTCCTATCTGATATAGCATTGCAGAAAACAAAACTTCCAGGTTAGTCACACTACAGGAAATTCCCACAAAAATGGAAATAATAAATACCAATACATCAATCACAGACAAAATACCGAATGCAGATAGTACATTCGTACAAAACAACTCCAGCCTGGTCACCGGCAAGGCATGAATTCCATTTGCATTCTTTGCAGAAAATAAATAGGAAAAAGTCGCCATAATCGCTGCAATTGAGAACACAAAAAGGATAGCCGGATTCGTCAGTTGCCGGAAGACAGTTGCCACCGCTCTCAGCTGTCTGTCCAGAGCATATGTACTAGGATAATTTACTGACATGCGCTGATACAGATTAATAGGGCCGGCAGCTACCATATATACCAGATAGGCCCCCCACAATGGCCAGAACTGTGTCAAATTTTTCTTAAAAATGGTCTTATTAAAACAGGATATCTTTGATTTCATAATCTGCGCCTCCCATTTCATAAATAAAGATTTCTTCCAAAGTAAGCGGTAACACATCTACCACAGCAGGTTTTTCTGCCAACAGATAATTTTCTGCCTCTTTCGGATCACCTTTTACAATTAAGGTATACACACGACCTGTGTTCGACATATGTATCACATCAAACTGTTCCGGCAATTTAGGAACACCACTTGCGCATGCCACCTGTATTTTTGAAATATTCCCTTGCAAATCGCTTAAGGAACGTTCAATCATAATCTGTCCCTTATGCATAATTCCCACATGGTCACATACATCCTCCAGTTCGCGGAGGTTATGGGAAGATACCAAAACCGTCATCTCCCTCTCTGCCACTTCAGACATCAAAATACTCCAGACCTGTCTGCGCATGACCGGATCCAGTCCATCCACCGGCTCATCTAAGATTAAGACCTCCGGTTTGCAGCAAATGGCAAGCCAGAATGCAACCTGTTTCTGCATACCCTTCGAAAGTCTTCGGATACTGCGTTTTACATCAATTGTCGGGAAATAATCCTTCATTCGTTCAAACAATTTTTCATCAAAGTTTTTATATATTCCCTTATAAAAACGTTTCATCTCCAATGTATCTGCCTGTAAAAAATAAAACAGTTCATCCGGAATGCAGACAATTTTTTCCTTAATAGCCCGATTCTCATACACCGGCTGTCCATCAATTAAAATCTCTCCTGCATCTGCCCGGTATACACCGGTCAGATGTCGAATCAGAGTAGATTTCCCTGCTCCGTTCGGTCCTACCAATCCGTAAATATTACCTTTTTCCACATGCATGTTAACGCCGTTTAGCGCTTTGAATTTATCAAAAGACTTATAAAGTCCGCTTACCTCTATCATGCTTCCACTCTCCCCTCTGCCACTTTTTCTATCCTGTCACATAAATCTTCTTTGGGAACATCCAGATAGACAAGCTCTGTTACTAATCCATCAAATTCATCTAATAGCTCCTTCTGTCTGTCATCGTAAATATTCTCCCGTTTTGCCACAAAAGTCCCTTTTCCTACAATCGTATAAATGTATCCTTCGCTTTCCAAATCGCGGTATGCCCTTTGTATCGTATTGGGATTGATTGCAAGCTGGGATGCCAGTTCACGCACAGAAGGCAGCTTATCTCCAGCATTTAACGCTCTTTTTGCTACAAGCTTCCGTAATCCCTCTTTTATTTGCTCATATATCGGTTTTGCATCTCTGTAATTTAACTGAATCAAAAAGCAAACCTCCCATCTGTATTATCTGTACTATCTCTTTTAGTACACTTAATATAGCATGAGAGGTTTTCTCATTCAATAAAGATAATCCTATGAAATTATTAATTTTTCTTTAAGCCTAGCCAAGATATGCACAAATCAGCTTAAAGGTATTCTTTACCCCATCCTTATGGCTTCTCTCATAGCCATGGGATGCATACACACCGGAACCGATTAAGCCATGTCTGATATCATAACCTGCAGTAAGCGCCACATCTGCGTCAGATCCATAGTATGGGTATACATCTACCGCAAAATCAATGTTATTTTCTTTTGCTGCTTTGATAAGTCCTGTCACCACATCATAGTTATACGGTCCGCGGCTGTCCTTCGCACAAATGGAAACTTGTGTTTCTTCACAGGATAATCCATCTCCGACACAGCCCATATCGACCGAAATCACTTCTGTGACACCATCCGGAATGGATGCTGCTCCTCCGTGTCCAACCTCTTCAAATACCGTAATATGATGATAAATCATACGCTCCGGTTCTACTTTTTCTTCTTTTAGATATTTTGCATAGCCAAGTAAAATGCCGACACTTAACTTGTCATCTAAGAAACGACTCTTAATATAACCGGAATCTGTCACAACGGTTCTCGGGTCAAAACAGACCACATCACCTGCCATAATACCGAGTTTTTCCACATCTTCTTTGCTCTTTACTTTTTCATCTAAAACGACTTCCATGGCATCATATTTCCGTTTTTCGTCGTTGTAATCTCCATTCACATGAATCGATGCATTGTTTAACTGGAAAGTTCCCTCGTATTTTCCGGAAAATCTAGTGTACACACGACAGTTTTCCGCCTCGGCATTATTGGCATTCATGCCGCCGATTGGCGACACCTTTAATCTGCCGTTGCCTTTGATTTCTGTCACCATGGCACCTAAGGTATCAATATGCGCCTCCAGCATGACAGCATCGTTTTTCTTTTTTCCGCCAACTGCTACCAGTACACCGCCTTTTACCGTAAGCTGCGGTTCATAACCTAATGCACGATACTCTTTCATCACATAATCAGCTACTTCTTTCGTAAATCCGGATGGGCTGTCGATTGCAAGAATCTTTTTAGTCTCCTCAATAATATAATCTACATATTTTTTCGTTTTCATTTTCTTTACTCCTCTTTTATCATAAGAAAAGCGGCTAAATTTCCCCGTTTTCCCTTACTTGCCCTATGCGAAAATAATTCTGTCGGATTACAACAGGTACAGATATTGGTCACCGCCAAATGCTCCGGTAATATACCAGCTTTAAGCATCACAATTTCATTTGCTTTCCATAAATCCAACTGAAATTTTTCTTCAGATTTTCGTATCAAAATGTCACTCACATGTTCCGGAAATACTTTCATGAATTCCTCTGCCACATCCCGACTTATTTCATAGCAGTCCTGGCAGATAGACGGTCCAATGGCACAGTATAAATCCTCTGTCCTGCTTTCAAATTCACGTTTCATTGCCTCAATCGTCACCTGGCCCATTTTATTTACTGTTCCACGCCAGCCTGAATGAGACAATCCAATGGCACGATGTACCGGGTCCACAAAATACAAGGGAACACAGTCTGCATAAAAAGTAGACAATACGATGCCCGGTTCGTTGGTAATCAGTCCGTCCACATCTGTATAGTCTTTCGGAATGACCACACCTTTTCCTGCGTCTGCTTTCGTTACTCTCCTTATATTTGTGGTATGTGTCTGGTCTGAGCATACAAACTGTTTTTCATCTGTTTCCAAAGCAGCTGCAATTCTACGGTAATTTTCCCTAACCGCTGCTTCATCATCCCCTCTGGTAAAGCTTAAATTCATACTTGTACAGTCTCCGGTGCTCACCCCGCCCATGCGGGTTGTAAATGCATGTGTGATGAAGCTGCATTTCTCCAGCAGAGGAAAATGCAGAAGTGGGACCTGTATACCCGGCTTGATTTCATGCATTCGTTCTATCAAAATCTGTTTGTCATTTTTTTGTATCATGGTAATTACTCACTCTAAATTTTTTCCAGTAGTATTGTAACATTCTCATTTCTTTATTTCAACGTCGAAACTCAAAAGCATTTTCAATATGCCGGATGGATTCATCTCCATAGATTGCAATCACATCGAATCTGCATGGATGCTCTACCCCATATCCACGCTTCATACAATAATATAATGCTGTTCTGCAAATCTGACGTTGTTTCTTGACATCGACCGCTGCCGATGGATCTTGCCACTTGCTCTTTGAACGGTATTTGCATTCACAGATGACCAGGGTTCCCTCTTCGTCTTCCGCAATGATATCCAGTTCTCCATATCGGCCTGCATGATAATTTTTTTCGATAATTTTATATCCTTTTTTCACCAAATACGCAGCAGCCAGCTCCTCATATTTACTACCAATCTGCCGCTTATTCAAAACTTTTTCCACTTCTGCCTCCTATATGAAATTTCATGTTGGGAATTTGTATCGAACGACACTTAAGATTTTGGGATGTACACAAGCTTTGATTTGTATACATCCCGCCTTTTGAAAATTTATAACTTTCCTGCCAGTTTTGCTTTCAACCGGTCCATATCATCTACAAATACTAAGATTTCAGCTACCACATCATAAAGTTCCGGTGGAATTGCATCGCCAATTTCCAGTTTCGATAAGGTTTCAGCTAATTTATGATCCTGATAAAAGGGAACATGATTTTCCTTTGCGGTCTCAATGATTCGTTCCGCCACTTCTCCTTTTCCGCTGGCTAAAATCTTTGGTGCCGCTTCTCCCGGCTCATATGCTATCGCAACAGCCGTTTTATCCTGTTTTTCTTCTTTTTGGGGGAAGCCCCAGATATTTGGCGTTTTACGTTCTGCCATAGCATATACCTCCCTTCCTTAGGTCCTGACATCAAAGGAATAACGGTGCAGGGTTCCTGCCGATGGTAAATCCTTACGCAAAAAATCATTTACAAAGTCCATCTTTTTTTCTTCATTAGATACGGTAAAAGTACAGGTATAGCCCTTTTTATTTAATCGGGACTCTAAAAGCGGCAGATGTTTCTGCACTAAATCATAAGACAAATCATCTGAAAAATAGAAATTTGTTTTTACATGTTTCCTTTGCATCTTCACAGATACATCCGTAGAACCTAAATTTTCTAAATCCAGATGTAAAAAGGCCGACAATTCTCCGTCCGGATCATTTAAATTCTTTTTATTTGTATAAACATATAAATCACCATTTGCCTGCTGTCCTGTCAGTTTCAAAGGCAGCTGCACATAGGTATATACCTGATTAATCTGGTTCATAAACTCTACATTACTGCGGATGTCTGCTGTCGTCTCCAAAAGTTTTGCTTGTTCTGTCCCGGTTGCTTTTACGATCTGCTCCATCTGGTCTAACTGTCGAACCAGACGTTCATAGGTCTCGGACACTTTATCAGACTTTAGTTCTTCCGGCTTTAGCAGCCACTGCTCCTGTATCACATTTTTTAACAAAAAACGATATTCTCTACTGGAAAAAAGCTTTTGTACACCAAGGAATCCAAACTCCTGCTTATTGGTTAAGTTATCCTGAACACTTCTTAAAAACTCCTCAACAGTAAGTTCTGAATTCAAAGTCTGTTTTCCCGCTGCCTGTCCAACAGATTCCTGTATCTTTTCCGGCAGACTTTCCTCTTCCGACAACGTGTTCACAAAAATCTCTTCTCCGCTCTCTGTAACAAACAGCTCCGGATTTTCTACCAGAGATGGCGTGCTCTGTAACATTTTTGTCAGGCTCATAAGCTGTTCCTCAGAGAAAAGATTCTTAAGTATCTGATTCGCAAATGGTACTGTTTCTGCTGTATTCTGCAGTGCCGTATGAAGTTCAAGCGTTACTCCCTCCTGCTTAGCATCAGATTTTCCCAGCAAAAGCTGTTCTACATCATCTAATGCGGCTTGCGAGGTTAATTCCGGTCGATTCGTCATAGCAATAAGTTTTTGATTCACATCCACAGCCTGCTCCGGTGATAGCTTCTCACTTCCAAGCAAATCTATCACCTGCTCCAGTGCAGTATCCATTTTCCCCACTAACGCATAATCATCCCGTTGATATTTTTCAAATTGTGCTGCCAGTTCCCCATCCACCGGAAGTCCCAGGCGTGTCATATCTACAAGTGTCTGTATTGAGGTGTTTTCGTAGGTGCTCACCACTTTTATCATTTCAAGAATGCTCTGCTTATTGATTGGCATCTGGCGCTGCATCATCGCATTTACCATTTCAAGATTCCGTTCTGTTACCGGTACACCTGCTGAAGTAAGTGCGTTTAAAAGAATCGGATTGCCGCCCGTCCCGTTTCCGTTATAGGGGCGAATCGCCATGACGCCTCCCTCATTGCTTTTTACCTGAAAAAACATTGGCAGGCCAATGGTCAGACGCACTTTACCGTCCAGCTGTGCCACAATCTGCTGCCCTGTGCTAAGGGCAAGTGTCACCTTTCCTCCTCTTACAGAGGAAACCGTTCCTTCAAAAACACTGCCTGTCGCCAGTTCTCCTATGGAAGATACCAGTTTCTGCATACTGCTGGCGCCTTTTAATTCGTCTGTACTGTTGCTGTTTGTATTGCGCTGATACTGACTCACTAAATTTGAAATCTGCATATTTTCCTCATTTAAACAAAATTTTTGATAAAGCTTGCTCTATGGATTGGTGTCGGGCCATATTTTTTCAATGCCGCAATATGTTCTGCGGATCCATAGCCCTTATTGGATGCAAAGCCGTATTCTGGAAATACCTTGTCATATTCTTCCATCAGGCGATCTCTTGTGACCTTTGCTACAATGCTTGCTGCACCAATGGAAATACTTTTTGCATCCCCTTTGATAATCGGTACCTGACGCACATCGACGCCCGGAATCGTAACTGCATCATTTAATAATATATCGGGTTTTACGCTCAATTTACTAATAGCTTTTCGCATTGCTTCGTAAGTTGCCTGTAAAATATTAATTTCATCAATGCGTCCCGGTCCAACCATTCCAATCCCTACAGCCACTGCCTGCTCCATAATCACATCATAGAGTTCCTCTCTTTTAGCGGCAGAAAGCTGCTTGGAATCGTTAATATATAAAATACCGCAATTCTTTGGCAAAATTACAGCACCAGCAACCACAGGTCCCGCCAAAGGTCCTCGTCCCACTTCATCTATCCCGCATACGTAACCGAACTGTTCGTATTCACGTTCAAAAGCGCTCAGGTTCCAGATACGCTGTTTTTCCTGTTCGAGCTTAGCCATACGCTTTTTTGCCTGTTCAACAATTTTTATCACTCCGGCACGTTCATCGCTGCCATAAACGGCAATAAAGTCTGCCAATGCTTCATCCGGTGTATTTTTCAACTCATCTTTAATGATTCCTATTTTCTTTTCTTCCATGTCCGTTTCTCTTTCGCCTATTTTGTTTCTGCCTCCGGTGGTTGTTCTAAGGTAATTCTCCCTATTTTTCCACTACGGAACTCCTCAATCAGCAAAGCTGCAGCCTTACTGTAATCCGGTTCATTTCCTTTTGAAATACACTTGCGATTTTTGGCAATCTGAATCAATATCTGTGTCGGTTCTGTACCCTCGTCCACTTCATAACGCTCGTTTAAGACACCCGGATAAGATTTTGTTAAAATCTGAATGAGCTCTAAAGCAAGCTCATCCTTGTTTAAAATTTCATCATTCATCGAGCCAATCAGTGCCAGACACAGACCTACTGCCTGGTCTTCAAACTTCGGCCATAAAATTCCCGGTGTATCCAAAAGCTCCACGTTTTTATTCAGACGAATCCACTGTTTTCCCTTCGTCACACCCGGCTTATTTCCGGTTTTTGCACAAGCCTTTCCCGCATAGGAATTAATAAAGGTAGATTTTCCAACGTTTGGGATTCCAACAACCATCGCACGAACCGGGCGGTTTTTAATTCCGCGTTTCAGGTCCCGCTCAATCTTTTCCTTGCAGGCATCCATCACTACATTAGTCACTGTTTTCATACCAGCCTTCGAGCGGGAATCCAACTGAACCACAAAATAGCCTAATTTTTTAAAATAAGCCGCCCATGTCATATTCAATGTCTCATCAGACAAATCAGACTTATTCATAATAATCAGTCTGGATTTATTTTTCCCAAGCTCATCAATATCCGGATTCCGGCTGCTTAAAGGAATTCTTGCATCTACCAGTTCTATCACTAAATCAATTAACTTTATATCTTCCTGCATCTGACGTTTTGCCTTCGTCATATGCCCCGGATACCATTGAAACTGCATCTTTTTTCCTCAACTTTCTCTTTATAAAATTCCGAATTCCCGAAGGGATGTGATTCGAAACCATACTTTTCCTATAATATACTCTTTTTTTACATTTCCTATGTTGGCAAACCGGCTGTCTTCACTATTATTGCGGTTATCACCAAGCACGAAGAATTCATCCGTTCCAAGTTTGATTGGTTCTGAAGCAATTCCCGCTTCTTCAATGGAAGCGACTTCCACTGCCTCACGAAAAATTTCGCCATTGACATACACAACGCCCTGTCGGATTTCTACCGTATCTCCCGGTCCTGCAATGACTCGTTTGATATATAGATGAGATTTTTCATTACCATTTGGTCTGAATACTATAATATCGTTCGGTTTCGGATCGGACACCAGATAAACAAAGCGGTTCACCAGAATGGTATCTCCATTGTATATCGTACCGGCCATAGACTGTCCTACTGCACTGGTCCTTAAACCCACAAAATAGACTATGGTAAATGCAAGCAGAATGGCAATTGCAATCTCTGCAATCCATATCAATACTTCCTTTATAATTTTCATATTCGCTTTTCTTTTTCTCCGGTTAAAATTCAAACCGCTTCTTTTGCGTCGACTCATCTTTGCTTACCCTTTTGTACTTTTATTTTTTACTTTACCATAATCGCAAAACACACGCAAGGCACTGTTATTTTAGCTTATACATGGTCTTTTCCCAGTCTCTGTGAAAATATCTTCCCACAAAACAAATCACTCTGAATATCCAGTCAAATACCATCGCAATCCAGACACCGATGGCACCCATACCATATTGTACACCAAGAATGTAACTAAAACCAATCCGAAAAACAAACATGGAAAGAATCGACATCACCATCGGATAACGCACATCATTGCAGGCTCTTAGCATATTCGGGAATACAAAAGACAACGGCCATAAAAAGATCGCCATTCCATTGTGAATCATCACCAGTTTATATGCCAAAGCCGTCGTTTCTGCACCTAAGCCATACCACCCCAGGACAGTACCGAGGTTCAGCAGTAAAATACTGTTTAAGATGGCTGTTGCCACATAAGTAATCAATAATAATTTCTTGGTATAATAACGAATCTGTTCTTTGCTTTCTGCACCAACGCAGCGTCCAATCACTGCAATCATGGCCAGATTCATTCCCTGTCCGATAATACAGCCCATACTGTCAAGGCTGTTTGCCACACCATTCGCAGCAATCTGAACGGTTCCAAAACCGGAAATAATGCTGACAACTAAAACTCTTCCCAACTGAAAAATGCCATTTTCTACCCCGCTTGGTATCCCTATATAGAGAATCTTTTTTACAATTTCCCGATCAATATGAAAAGTCTCCTTATTGAAGTGAATCTCATAGTTTGGATTTTTAAGCAATAGATACAAAATCACTCCCATAATCGCACGGGATAAAAGGGAAGGCAATGCAACACCGGCTACTCCCATATGGAGTCCGAAAATACAGACTGCATTTCCAACCACATTGATTACATTTCCGATTACGGATACCGCAAATGTCACATTTGATTTCCCCATAGAACGAAAAAGTGCTGCGCAGGCATTATAAATTCCCAAAAAAGGAAAGGAAACCGCAGAAATTACTAAATAGATAAGCGCAGCCTTCATTACATCTGCTTCAATACTTCCAAAAAACAACCGTAGCAAGCCCTGGCGAAACAGAATCATCGTTGCTGCCATAAGGACACCGCAAGCTACAACCGTAAACACTAACTGTTTCGCTGATTTACATGCATCCTGGATTCTTTTTGCTCCAAGGCTTTGACTGGTAACCACCGCTCCACCGGTAGATAGTGCTGCCAGAACACTAAAAATCAGCATGTTAAGCATATCCACCAGGGAGACACCGGATACTGCCGCCTCTCCAACGGAAGAAATCATCATCGTATCTGCCATTCCAACCGTAATCGCCAATGTCTGCTCCAAAATTAATGGAATGATCAATTTTCTTAAATCCGTATTTGAAAACAAATATCCGCATTTTACTTCTTTTTTCATTTTGCACCTCTGCACTGATGTAAAAAACCGACATCCTACGGATGCCGGTTTTTGTCTGAACATAAATTATTTAACTAATTCTTTAACCTTAGCGCTCTTACCAACGCGATCTCTTAAGTAGAATAATTTAGCACGTCTTACCTTACCGGTACGAACTACTTCTACCTTTTCAACGTTTGGAGAATGTAATGGCCAGGTCTTTTCAACACCTACACCGTTAGAGATTTTTCTAACTGTGAATGTTGCACGGTTACTTCCGCCCTGTTTCTTTAAAACAACGCCTTCGAATACCTGAATTCTTTCACGGTTACCTTCTTTGATTTTACCGTAAACTTTTACAGTATCACCAACACGGAACTCCGGTACTTCTGCTTTTAACTGTTCAGCTTCAATGTTCTTAATAATTTCACTTGCGTTCATTTTGTGACCTCCTATTATTTGGATGTTCTTAATACGCCTATTCGTAACAGAGGACCATCTCTTCTACTCACAACTTGGATATTTTAACATGTTTTCTTGCTGATTGCAAGTATTTTTTATATTCTTTTTCTCCATCCAATACACATCCGCCTTCGAAAAGCACAGCCCCAGCGACTCCTGCAGCCGGAATGAGTTCTCATTCCCCTCTGCCACCTGACCAAACGGAGTCTGACCTGCTTCTAAAGCCAAATTAATCATATAGGTTTCTAATGCCTTCCCAATCTTTCTTCTGCGGTATTCCGGGAAAACCTCCAGCATCCCAATGCTTCCTTCGCCATGTGTTCCGATAAAACCAACCAGTTCGTCGTTTAAAAAGGCTCCATACATGACCCCCTTCTCCATGCGTTCTATGATGTAAGCTGGATCATCAATGGTCTGATAATGTGCCACTACTGCATCCAGATATTCTTTTCCGATTCTTTGAATCGTTACCATTCCATCTTCGGCATCCTTCCCATCTACGCGGTACAGCCCGGTGATTGGCAGTTTTTCCCTCCTTGTATACACGGCTTGTTTGCAAACCATAATCTCATGCAAGCCCAATATTTCTTCCGCATCAGGCTTCATAAAAGCCTGATGCAATACGATAAGGTCTGCAATACCCTTATAAGCATGGGTTGGAGCGTGCTCCTTTATCGCCTCTAATGCCAGACGTCCTGTTTCTTTCTCATCTGTTGTATGAAAATAGATGCGGCTGACTTTGTCAAAAAGGCAGATGGTCGCGCCCTTTGCATACACAAGCTCTGCCTGTCCTCTGGCAATGAGCTCTGTCATATCAATATGAAGCAGCTTCTGCTTTCTTAGAATCTCACGGCACCGATCCAAGGCTTCGTATTTCATATAGAGATCCGGGCGGCGTTCCTTTGTCCTTTCGATAGCCGCTTCCTTTCTCCATTCTCTGATGTTCTTTTGATTACCGGATAACAGCACGGATGGTACCGCTTTTCCCTGCCATACCTCCGGACGGCTATACTGCGGATATTCAAGCAGGTTTCCCTCAAAGGATTCCGTACAGCCGGATTCTTCATTCGTCAGCACACCCGGTACCATGCGGGAAATCGCATCCACCATCACCATGGCAGGAAGCTCGCCACCGGTCAGCACATAATCACCGATTGACATGTAATCCGTCACGATTTCCTCTAACACACGCTCGTCAATCCCTTCGTAGTGACCGCAAAGCAGGATTAAATCCTGTTCTGTGGCAAGTTCCTTTGCCATCTGCTGGGTAAAGGTCTGCCCCTGCGGCGTCAGGTAAACGGTTCTTGGTTTATGTCCGATTTTATCTGCCACCGATTTCCATGCATCATAAACAGGCTGTGCCTGCATCAGCATGCCTGCACCGCCTCCGTAAGGATAATCGTCTACTTTTTTATGTTTATTTTTTGTAAAATCCCGGATATTGATGGCTTCTATGGAAAGCAAGCCGTTTTCTGTTGCATTTCCAATAATGCTTTCTGATAAGCCCTGCATTACCATTTCCGGAAACAAAGTCAAAATGTGAAAGTTCATAGTACTCTCCGCCAAATCAGTTCTAATTCAAATCTCTTAACCCCGGAAGCACATGAACCACCATCTTGCCCCCTTCTATATCCACTTCTTTTACGCAGTCTTTAATCGCCGGCAAAAGGAGGTCCTCTTCACCTGCTTTTTTGATGACATAGACATCATTGGCACCAGTCTGTAATACATCATCAATAAACCCTAAGTCTTCGCCTTCCTCAGAAGACACCGCAAGTCCAATTAAGTCTGCAATAAAATACTCGTTTTTTTCCAGTTTTACAGCATTTTCTCTTGTAACATACAGGCTCTTCTGCCGGTATTTGTTCGCTGTATCCATATCGTCAATGCCTTTGAATTTCAAAATCACCATATTTTTAAAAAACTTCACACCGGTAATTTCTAATTCCATATCTTCTTTTCCCGTATCTAAGATGACCTGCTTTAATTTTTTAAATCTGGCCGGGTCATCTGTCGTTGGAAATACTTTTACTTCCCCTCTTACCCCATGGGTAGAAGTGATAACACCTACTTGAAATCTCTGTTCCATGCGCTCTCCTATTCATGATAATAGAAAGTTCCTTGGTAAAAAAGCTACCTCATGAAATGAGATAGCTTTTAAAATCACTTTATTGCATAATTTCTACAATAACTTTTTTCTCTTCTTTTGAAGATGCTGCTTTCACAACGGCACGAATTGCTTTTGCAATACGGCCCTGCTTACCGATTACTTTACCCATATCTGACTGTGCAACACGCAGTTCAATCACAATGGCTTTTTCGCTCTCGGTTTGTGTTACAACCACTTCATCAGGATTGTCAACTAGTGATTTGGCAATTACTTCAACTAATTCCTTCATTAGTCCACCTCACTATACTTATTTTTCGATACCAGCGCTCTTTAAAATTCTGGCAACTGTTTCTGTTGGCTGTGCACCGTTGTTTAACCATTTCTTAGCTAATTCTTCATCAACATGATATTCTGTTGGGTTCTTTGTTGGATCATAGGTTCCGATTTCTTCGATGAATCTACCATCTCTTGGTGATCTTGAATCAGAAACTACGATTCTGTAGAAAGGAGCTTTCTTCTGTCCCATTCTTCTTAATCTAATCTTTACTGCCATTTCATTTTCCTCCTAAAATTAAAAAATATGATATTCTTATTTTATTAAAAAACGTGTCAGCTTCTTTTGCATTTACACGATTCTAACCTGTTACTAAAACGGGAAACGGAAGGAGCCGCCCCGTCTGCCCCGCTTCATCATGCCCGGCATTTGCTTCATCATTTTCTTCATCTGCTCGAACTGCTTAACTAAGCGGTTCACCTCTGCAATATCAACACCGGCGCCTTTTGCGATGCGATGCTTTCTGCTCGGATTCATAAGAGAAGGATTTCTTCGCTCTTCCGGTGTCATGGAAAGAATAATCGCTTCCGTTCTTGCCATGCTCTTTTCAGCGGCTGCTTCATCGATATCCGGCATCTTACCTTTTCCCATGCCCATTCCAAGTCCGGGCATCATTCCCATGATACTGGAAAGGCCGCCCATTTTTTTCATCTGACTCATAGAATCCAAATACATTTCAAAGTCAAACTGATTTTTTCGCATTTTCTGCTCGATGGATTTAGCTTTTTCCAGGTCAATGTCTTCCTGCGCCTTTTCAATCAGCGTTAAGACATCACCCATGCCAAGGATTCTTGATGCCATACGGTCCGGATAGAACTGTTCTAAGTCAGACAGCTTCTCTCCCATACCAATATAGAGAATCGGCTTTCCGGTTACAGCCCTGATAGAAAGTGCTGCACCGCCTCTTGTATCGCCGTCTAACTTCGTCAAAATAACGCCGTCCAACCCGATTTTCTCATCAAACATGGACGCAACATTGACAGCATCCTGACCCGTCATGGCATCTACCACTAAGATGGTCTGATGAATCTCAATGTTTTCTTTTATTTCAATCAACTCTTCCATCATATCTTCATCAATATGAAGACGTCCGGCAGTATCGATGATTACAATATTAAATGCATTCTTGACTGCGTGCTCGATTGCTGCCTTTGCAATGTTCACCGGCTTATTTTTATCGCCCATTGCAAATACTTCCACGCCCTGCTTCTCACCATTAATCTGCAGCTGTTCAATCGCTGCCGGACGGTAAACGTCACATGCGGTAAGTAACACTTTTTTGCCCTTCTGTTTAAACTTACCTGCAAGCTTTGCTGCGGTAGTGGTCTTACCTGCACCCTGAAGACCGGCCATCATAATGACTGTCAATGCTTTTCCCGGCTGAAGCTTAATCTCTGTCGTCTCAGAACCCATAAGCTTCACCATTTCTTCATTTACAATCTTGATTACCATCTGCCCCGGATTCAGACCGTTCATGACATCCTGTCCGATTGCACGTTCCTGCACATCTTTCACAAACTGCTTTACCACTTTAAAGTTAACATCCGCCTCTAAAAGCGCCATCTTAACTTCCTTTAATGCAGTCTTTACGTCTTCTTCCGTCAGACGTCCTTTGCTTCGCAGGTTTTTAAATACATTTTGAAGTTTTTCAGATAAGCTGTCAAATGCCATCTTATAGCTCCTCTAATATCTGATTGGAAATCTGTTCGATTTCCCCGATTAATGTCTCGTCATGATTCTGATGAAACTGTTTTGTCAAAGTGTGAATCTGCTCCACCTTTGTCTTTGCATTTTGAAACTTCTCAATCAAATGA
Source organism: uncultured Roseburia sp. (assembly GCA_945787015.1). Classification (GTDB taxonomy): domain Bacteria; phylum Bacillota; class Clostridia; order Lachnospirales; family Lachnospiraceae; genus Roseburia. The sequence goes on along the minus strand of CALZGM010000003.1, from coordinate 121,181 downwards.
AGCTTCGCTTCATATCCCTCAAGGGTTTTCGTGCACCGCTTAATCATATCATGCACGCCCTGACGGCTAATTCCCTCTTCACTTGCGATTTCCCCAAGAGATAAATCATTAAAAACAAAATCTTCATAGATTCTTCTCTGGTGTTCATTCAGCAATTCTCCGTAAAAGTCATACAGATAAGCCTGTTCTATCTTTTCTTCCATTTCATCACCGTGTGCTATCTTATCATAACAAAAAGTAAGTGTCAAGCATTTTTTCTTTACAGTAAAGAAAAAATACTTGACACCTCATGTTATACGCCGGCGATACGCTCAAACTCATTTTTTACTTTTTGGAAACACTCTAACAATTTTGGTGAAAAAACACCACAATCTCCATTCATAATCATATGAAATGCCATGTCCTTTGGAAAGGCCTTCTTATAAACACGTTCGCATACCAAGGCATCATAAACGTCTGCAATTGATACAATCTGTGCCGAAATCGGAATCTGCTCTCCTTCCAAATGATCCGGATAACCTTTTCCGTCATATCTTTCGTGATGATATCTGCAGATTTCATAGCTCATCTCTTTGTACTCTTCATCCCAGATACCTTCGATTTTATCCAAAATCTCACAGCCCTTTGTCGTATGCAGCTTCATATATTCAAATTCTTTTTCCGTCAGACGACCCGGTTTTAACAAAATTTGATCCGGAATACTAATCTTTCCTACATCGTGCAACGAACTGGCTGCTACAATTGCCTCTATTTTCTGTTCATCCAGCCCATACTCCGGATAGTCCTCCATTACCTGCAATGCAAGGACACCTGTAAGTCCCTTAACGCGCTTAATATGCTCTCCGCTCTCTAAATTGCGACTTTCTACTACTGTACCGAGAATATCAATAATCTTCTCATTGCTTTCTTCTAACTTTTTCGCCTGTTCCTTTAGCGTCAAATACTGACGATATATCGTATCCGTCTGCTTCTTTACATGATTCTCCAGATTATTTTTATAAGAAAATAGATTAAGAATATTTTTGATACGTGTTTTGACCAGAATAGGATCATATGGTCTGTGAATAAAATCACTAACCCCCAGATGAAAGCATTGCTTTTCAATTGCAACAGAACGCTCACTGGAGATAATTAAAACCGGGATTTTACCCATCAATCCCCTTTTTTTCATTTCCCCAATCACGCAAAAACCATCTTTTACAGGCATATATAAATCCAGAAGAATTCCTAAGATGTCTTCTTCATTCTCGGCAATTCTATTAATTGCCTGTTCTCCATTTTCTAACAGTTCGATATCGTATTCTTCTTTCAGGATATCTTTTAACATCTCCCGATTTAATCTCACATCATCAACTATAAGTATTTTCTTCATTTGATACCGCAGCCCCTTCTCCCTTATTGTACAACAATTAGAAAATAATGGCTAGTTGTAAAATACCACAAATCACACTTCCAATCGAACATACTCCATATAATATTTCCGTTTTTTCATCCGTTTTATAAAAACCAACCGTAGTAAATAAAAACATACAGATACACAAGATGAGTGGAATTTGTTTCATTTTTATTTTCCTTCGTATGTAATGACAGATGCAACATCATATCCTGCCAGTTTTTCTCTTCCCTTTAAGCCGGCAAGTTCCATTAAGAAAATAATCTTTACTACTTCTCCGCCAAGCTGTTCCACTAGCTTAGTAGCAGCTTCAATCGTTCCGCCTGTTGCAATCAAGTCATCTACAATCACTACCTTCTGACCCGGCTTAATCGCATCCTTATGAATTTCAATGCAGGCTGTGCCATACTCTAATTCATACTCTGCACTTACCGTCTCGCATGGAAGCTTTCCTTTTTTCCGGATAGGGATAAATGCTTTCCCTAATTCATACGCAACCGGCACACCGAAAATAAATCCTCTGGATTCTGCTCCTGCAATAACATCAAATTCCACACCATCCAATAAATGAATCATTTCATCAATCGCCAGTTTTAATCCATCAGGATCCTGTAATACACTTGTTACATCTCGAAACATAATTCCCGGTTCCGGGAAATCCGGTATTGTTCTAACGTATTCTTCAATTTTCTTCATTATATTTTCCTCCTTCGCCTATAGGCTGGTACGAACCAGTTTTGGTTTGTAACCTTCATTTTCTAATGATTTCATAATTTCTTTTTTGTGTTCCGTTCCAAAGCATTCTAACGTAATACGAAGTTCTACCGCTGCATTTCGGTTGGTAGAAATAAACTGATTATGTTCCAGTTTAATGACATTTCCCTGAACAGAGGCAATGTTTGCCGCTACCTTTGACAATTCACCCGGCTTATCCGGTAGTAAAACAGATACGGTAAAAATTCTGTCTCTGAAAATCAAACCCTGTTGTACAACCGATGACATGGTAATCACATCCATATTACCACCGCTTATAATGGATACAACACGCTTATCTGTAATATCCAGATGCTTTAATGCGGCTATGGTTAACAAGCCTGAGTTTTCCACAATCATCTTATGATTTTCTACCATATCAAGGAATGCAACAACAAGTTCATCATCCTCGACCGTAATAATATCATCCAGGTTTTGTTGGATGTATGGGAAAATCTTGCTTCCCGGTGTTTTTACAGCGGTACCATCTGCTATGGTATTCACTTGAGGCAGTGTTGTCACTTTTCCGGATGCAAGGGATGCCTGCATGCAGTTTGCGCCTGCCGGTTCCACGCCAATTACTTTTATTTTCGGATTCAAAAGTTTTGCAAGCGTCGATACACCCGTTGCCAAACCTCCTCCTCCGATTGGAACTAAAATATACTCCACTAAAGGAAGTTCTTTAAAAATTTCCATGGCGATGGTTCCCTGTCCGGTTGCTACTGCAAGGTCATCAAAAGGATGAATAAAGGTATAGCCCTCTTTTTCTGCCAGTTCATATGCCTTCTGGCAAGCCTCATCGTATACATCGCCATACAGTACCACTTCCGCACCATAACTCTTCGTACGGTTTACCTTTATGAGTGGCGTACCGGTCGGCATTACAATCACTGCTTTGCATCCATAACATTTTGCGGCATATGCCACACCCTGTGCATGGTTTCCTGCGGAAGCAGTAATCAGTCCTCTTGCTCTTTCTTCTTCCGTAAGCGTACTGATTTTGTAATAAGCACCACGCACCTTATAGGCACCTGTAAACTGCATGTTTTCCGGTTTCAAATATACTTTATTTCCGGTCTGCCTGCTTAAATAGTCACTATATACCAGCTTCGTTTCAAGCGTAACCTCTTTGACTTTTTCTGAAGCCTCTTCAAATTTGTCTAATGTCAACATTGTTCTTCCTCCATCCATGTCTTAACTTTCTCTCACTTCAAACAACGCATTTACAAATTCTTCTGAATCGAACTTCTGTAAATCATCAATGGATTCTCCAACTCCGATGTATTTCACCGGAATACCGAGTTCGGACTGAATTGCAACCGCAATGCCACCCTTTGCTGTTCCATCCATCTTTGTTAAAATAATACCCGTAATTTCTGCAACCTCTGAAAACTCCTTTGCCTGCGCTAATGCATTCTGCCCGGTTGTAGCATCTAAAACTACTAACGTCTCACGGAATGCATCCGGATACTCTCTTTCTAAAATGCGGTTAATTTTTCTAAGCTCTTCCATCAAATTTTTCTTGTTGTGAAGTCTGCCCGCTGTATCACACAAAAGAACATCTGCATTTCTGGCTTTTGCTGCTGCCACAGCATCGTAAACCACGGATCCGGGATCCGCACCTTCCTGGCCGCCAATCATCTCTACCCCGGCGCGGTTTGCCCATTCCAAAAGCTGATTTCCTGCTGCTGCGCGGAAGGTATCCGCACCTGCAAGTATCACACGCTTTCCCTGTTCCTTTAGTTTCGCAGCCATTTTCCCAACAGAGGTAGTCTTGCCAACACCATTTACTCCAATCATAAGCACAACGGATTTTTCATTTTCAAAACGATAGGCAGTCTCCCCTACATCCATTTGCTCTTTTATACTGCGAATTAATAACTCCTTGCAGTCTGCCGGTTCTTTGATATGATTTTCTTTTACTTTTTTCTTTAGATTCTCGATGATTTCTTCTGTCGCCCTGACGCCAATGTCTCCCATGATTAGAATTTCTTCAATTTCCTCATAAAACTCCTCATCAATATTGGAAAAACCACTAAATACTGCGTCAATTCCCGCAACAATATTTGCTCTGGTCTTGCTAAGGCCTTCTACCAGACGACCCCAGAAGCCTTTCTTCTCTTCGCTCACTATTTTAAATCTCCTTCAACCAGATTTACAGAAACTAAGGTCGAAACACCTTTTTCCTGCATGGTGATACCGTAAAGACGGTCTGCAGCAGCCATCGTACCACGTCTGTGTGTGATTACAATAAACTGTGTGCTCTTCGTTAGTTTATGTAAATATTTCGCAAATCTTCCTACGTTTGAATCATCCAATGCCGCCTCAATTTCGTCTAAAAGACAGAATGGGGACGGTTTTAAGTTCTGAATTGCAAACAAAAGACAAATGGCTGTTAAGGATTTCTCTCCACCGGACATCTGCATCATATTCTGCAATTTCTTTCCCGGCGGCTGTGCATTAATCCTGATACCGCACTCTAAAATATCTTCATCCTCTACTAATTCGAGAGTACCCTTTCCGCCACCAAACAATTCCTTAAATACCATATCGAATTCACGTTGAATTTCTGTGAATTTCTCCATGAACTGTTTTCTCATGCCGGCATCCAGTTCCTCGATAATTCCTATTAAGGTCTGCTCTGCTTCTACTAAATCATCATGTTGTGTTTTTAGGAATGAATACCGCTCCGATACTTCTTTAAAATCTTCAATCGCATTGACATTCACATCTCCAAGTTTTCGGATATCATCTTTAATACCCGCAATCAGCTTCTTTAATTCCGGAAGATCTTCGTATTCCTCATTTTTCAGGTTCAACGCCGCATGCGGGGTCAATTCATACTCTTCCCACATGTAATTCGTCTGATTCTCACCGGATTCTTCCAATTTTTCTCTCTGGCTGTTTAAACGGAAGATTTCCTTATCCAGATTTGAAATCTTTTTAGACACATCCTCCTGCTTTTGGAAGAAACCTTTGTAAATGGCAGACATTTCTTCCTTCTTTGCAATGTTTTCCTTCAGAGAAGCTTCCTGCACCGCATAATTCTCATCGGAAGCAAGAATGGTCTGACGAATCGCCTCAATATCCTGACGTTTTCTCTCGGCATCCACTTTGGCATCCTTTGCCTCACCCATAACGCGGTCGCGCTCCTGCTCGTATTTTTGGATTTCTGCATTAACACGCTTTAAATTCTCCAATACAAATTCTGCCTTCTGACGAATACCTGCCTCTTCTACCTGAATATCGGAAACCGCCTTTACTGCGGCCTCTTCCTTTCCGGCATTTTCTTCTAATATCTTCTGCAGCTTTGCATTTTCTTCTTGAATCTCTGTTTCACGTTTTTTTGCATACTCAATTTCTTCTGCAATCTTATCCTTATTTTCATTAATTTCTCTAAGTTGCTTTTCGATCTCGCTGTTTTCTAGCATAAGACCGGCAAATACATTTTCGCTCTCAGTCTTCTGCTGGGTGGCCCGCTCCACATTTAGTTTCGCTGTATTCTGTAAAATATACTGTTCCTGCAGTTTCGCTTTGTTTTCTTCCATATCGTCATTTAAGAGACTCTGTGCTGTCTTAATCTCCTCCAGACGATTACGATATTCTTTGATTTTATCCTCTAACCGGGCAACCTTCTGCTCAAACTCCTCAATTTCACGTTTTCTTGCAAGGAGACTACTGGTATTCTTAAACGCACCACCGGTCATGGAACCACCCGGGCTTAAATATTCTCCCTCTAAGGTTACAATATGAAGCGAGTAATGATTTTTCTTAGCCAGTGCAATTGCATAATCAATGTGTTCTGTTACAATGACGCGGCCTAATAAGTAAGCTGCAATCCCTTCATATCTTTTATCACATTTTACCAACGTATTTGCCAGACCAATGACACCCGGTTCGCTTAAAGCATCCTGATTTTTAAAATTGCCTTTACCATCCACACTGGTAAGCGGAAGGAAGGTGGCTCTTCCGAGACGATTTTCCTTTAAAAAGGCAATCATCTTTTTCGCTGTATCTTCGTCTTCTGTAATAATGTTCTGAATATTACCGCCTAATGCAGTTTCAATCGCAGTCTCATATTTTTTGTCTACCTGAATCAGGTCAGATACCACACCAAGAAGTCCCTTATTTTCTGCCTTTTGCTCCATCACTTTACGGATACTGTTGCCATAGCCGTCGTAACGCTCTGCAATATTCTTTAAAGACTCTAATTTTGACTGCGCTTTATGGAATTCTGTAACTGCCTCCTCCAGCTCATGACTGGTCATGGCAGCCTTTTTCTGCCAGCTGTTCTTTTGCTCCTCCATCTCTAGAGCGAGAGCCCGGCAATTAGCAATCGCCGCATTTACATCCTCTAATTCCTTCTGATACTCCTGTAAAACAGCATCCAAATCAGCCTCTTCTGACTTTCTGGACAAAAGACGCTGGTTTAACTGTGCCTTACGGATGTTTACCTGTTCTGCCATGGTATCAAAGCGCTGTTGCCTTGCTTTGATGGAAGCTTTATTATTCAACAACTCAATGATTTCACTCTTTCCACGCTCAATTTCGTCCGTGCAACGTGAAATCTCACTCTGAATACTGTCTAAAACTGCCTTTGCTTCCTGACGTTTTCCCTCTATCTCTGCAATTTGTTCATCCAGTGCAAACTTTTCTGATTCATACTCTGCTTTATATGAAAAACGCTCCTCTTTTTCCTTATCTAAAGCATCTAAACGGCTCTGCATGAGCTCGTCTGTGTTCTCTGCCGAACGGATCTGCTCATTTAAAAGATTAATCTGGCTTTCCAAATTTCCTTTTGTAAGACGGGACTGATTCATATTTTCACGGATGGAATTAATTTTCTCATCCATCTCCGCGATATCCTGCTCCATTTTCTCATATTCAGACTTTATGTTCTCGTAAGACTCATTTGCATCCTGATATTCCTGATTTGCGATTTCATACTTTTCCTTGATTTCGCCGAGAGCAGTCTCTATACGCTCCATCTCTAATAGGAACATATTCACATCGTATGTCTTTAATTCTTCTTTTTTCTTTAAATAAATCTTGGCCTTTTCTGCCTGTTTTTCTAATGGTCCGACCTGTCGTTCCAGTTCCGATAAAATATCATTTACTCGTACCAGATTTTCCCGTTCATTTTCTAACTTTTTCTGGGCAGTTGCTTTTCTCTTTTTGTATTTTACGATTCCCGCTGCTTCATCAAAGAGTTCTCGACGTTCTTCCGGTTTTCCGCTTAAAATCTTTTCAATCTGACCCTGACCGATGATAGAATATCCTTCTTTTCCGATACCCGTATCATAAAACAGCTCCGTAACGTCTTTTAAACGACATGGGCTGCCATTGATTAAATACTCACTTTCACCGGAACGATAGACACGTCTGGCTACTGTAACTTCTTCAAAATCAATTGCAAGCTGATGATCCGAATTATCCATTGTAATTGCTACATAGGCATAACTCAATGGCTTTCTGTTCTCTGTACCGGCAAAAATAACATCCTGCATGCTTGCACCACGAAGCTGCTTTGCACTCTGCTCGCCTAAAACCCAACGTACCGCATCCGCAACGTTACTTTTACCGCTTCCGTTTGGTCCTACAATACCGGTAATCCCATTATGAAAATCAAATACAATTTTGTTTGCAAATGATTTAAAACCCTGCACCTCTATGCTTTTAAGATACATTTTCTAACTCCGTTTCTTATTTCTTCTCCGCTTGAAGCTTTAATAGTGCTTCATATGCAGCTTCCTGCTCCGCCGCCTTTTTGGTATGCCCACTTCCATGTCCAATGACGCGCTCTCCAATTTTGGCCTCAACCTTAAAACTCTTATCATGGTCAGGGCCCTCTTCACCAATCAACTCATAATGCAATTCTTCTTTGTAATTTCCCTGTACCACTTCCTGTAAAATCGTCTTACTGTCATGAAATAGCTTTTTATGTTCAATGTCTACCAAAATAAAACGATAAATATATGCTTTGGCAGCCTCAAAGCCACCATCCAGATAAATGGCACCAATGACTGCCTCCATTGCATCAGAAAGAATCGATTTCCGGTTTCTTCCACCGGTTAAGTCTTCTCCCTTTCCAAGATACAAATAACTGCCCAAATCGATTTCAGCTGTACACAAAGCCAGTGTCGGCTCACAGACGAGGCTGGCGCGAAGCTTTGTCAATTCTCCTTCCGGCAGATTTGGATAATTTTTAAATAAAAATTCACTTGATATTACTTCCAATACCGCATCGCCCAAAAATTCCAACCGCTCATTATCAGAATGTTTCTTTAAATGCTTCTCATTCGCATAAGAACTATGTGTTAATGCCTGACGTAAAAGCCTTGGATTTTGAAACTGATAGTCTATTTTTTTTTCTAATTCCTGTATTTTTGACATACGTCATCTCCATACTTTCTACTGTCCACTATTCGTACACAGTTTATACAGGGCTTTTTATTTCATGACATCATACACCTAAAAGAAATGAGCTGCCATGAAATAAAAAGCCCTTGTTGCTACAAGGGCCTTATAATCCATGATGAATCCTGTTTTGCTGCAATTATGAATTCAAAGCATTTTTAATCTGTTCTACTGCATCTGCTACGGTAACGATATTCTCAGCCTCTTCATTTGCAATTTCAATATCAAATTCTTCCTCTAATCCCATAATAATCTGGAAAATATCTAAAGAATCTGCCCCGAGATCATCCACAAATGTTGTATCCATTGTGATTTCTTCCTCGTCTACATTTAATACCTCTGCAATGATTTTTTTCAACTTTTCAAATTCCATTTTTACATCCCTTCCTGTTCATCCGAACATATAATATTTTTCTTGATTTTTCCATTAATGTCTTGCTCTTTAAATGTTACACATTGATAAATGGCATTTCGAATCTCAACTGCCTTCGCGCTGCCATGTGTTTTCACAACTAAACCATTAAGCCCCAGCAAAGGTGCTCCGCCATATTCCGTAGCATCAAAAGCCTTTAACGTCTTCTTAAGAGCCGGCAAGGCTAATGCAGCACCAATCTTACTTACAAGCGTACTCATTAATCCCTTCTTAATTACGCTGATTAAGGTAGAAGCAAGTCCCTCATATAGCTTTAAAATTACATTTCCTACAAATGCCTCACAAACAATCACATCTGCTCCGCCCTTTGGAATCTCTCTCGCTTCAATACTGCCGATAAAATTAATATCTGTACACTCTTTTAATAAAGGAAGCGTCTCTTTTACCAACGCATTTCCCTTTTCTTCCTCAGCACCGATATTTACAATCGCAACGCGAGGATTTTTAATTCCAACAACATGTTCCATATAGATGGAACCCATTCTTGCAAACTGTACAAGATGTGATGCTCTTGCATCCACGTTTGCTCCACAGTCAACCAATAAGGAAACTCCCTTCTCTGTAGGAATGAGTGGCGCAAGCGGTGGACGTTCAATCCCTCTGATGCGTCCTACCAAAACCTGTCCTCCTACCAAAACAGCTCCGGAACTTCCTGATGAAACGAAGGCATCTGCTTCTTTATTCTTGACCATGTTCATACCTATGACCATGGACGACTGTTTTTTCTTGCGAATCGCATTTACAGGTGGCTCAGCAGTCTCAATCACTTCCTCTGCATGCACTACCTCAATCTGCTCCTTTGGATAAGTATACTTACTTAACTCTGCTTCGACCACATCCCGTTGTCCTACAAGCACGACCTTTATATTGTCCGCTCCATTAACAGCATCTACTGCAGCTTTAACCGGTTCAGCCGGTGCGTAGTCTCCACCCATTGCATCCACTACAACCTTTGTCATTTCCTGCATCTTTTCTTCTCCATTTCTAATCGCTATAAAAAATATACTATAACTTTTTCCATAAATCAATACATAAAAAGACGATGTTTAATTATAGAAATTCCGGTTCCGCTCCTGCTCTGCCTCAAGGTCTTCCGGTGTCATATACTTTTTAAACACATGCTCTAACATCAGATTTTTTAATAAATTATATAATGCAGGCATAATAACAACAGCCACCGGGAAAAGATACAATCCCAGCCACATTGCAATGAACAAAACGGTCATGCAAATCGTCCAATGGACATTGCTGATTGCCATATAGACAGTATTTTTCATAATATTTTTCACAGTATTCTCAAAACGTGCGATATAAGGAAAAATATAAAATCCCCACATGGTAACGATTGCTGCAAACACAAAGAAACAAATATATAATTTTCCTATCTCCTGTCCTGCCTCTGCGAACTGCTTCATTACATAATAGTCAAAACCCAATACCGCATAAATCACTAATAGAATCAGCCAGATAATCGTGGACTGCTTAAAATTCTCCTTGAAGGAATGAAAAAACTCTGACGAAGCATATCCTCTGTCATTCCGCAAACATTTATTCACTGCATAATACAATGCTGTAGTAGAAGCTCCGATCGTAACTATTGGGATTGAGCAAAACAGCCATAGCAGACTTAGCCACACGCAATCAACAATCTTCGCAACTCCTCTGAAAAATTTATTATCCAAATTAAAAATCTGATCCATACTCCATGATCCTTTCCAAAATAATCCACAAAACGTATGATACTACAAAGTAAAGCATGTGGCAATTAAATATTTATAAACTCTGTATGCAAGTGTGGTCCAGCTTTGCCGGACACACGACATAAAAAAGGGTTTCCTCTCGGAAACCCTTCATGGTTTTTGTTCTTGATTAGTCCTGAGCGATAATCTCTTTTTTGTTATAAGATCCGCAGTTCTTGCAAACTCTGTGTGGCATCATTAATTCTCCACATTTGCTGCATTTAACTAATGCCGGAGCAGACATTTTCCAGTTTGCTCTTCTTTTATCTCTTCTTCCTTTGGAAGATTTATTCTTTGGACAAATTGACATTTACCTACACCTCCTTAAATTTGTTAAAGACATCTTGGAATGCTGCCATTCTTGGATCCAGTTCTGTTCTCTGGCAATTGCAGTCACCCTTATTCAGGTTGATTCCGCACACTTTGCAAATTCCTTTGCAATCCTCGCTGCACAGAACCTTCATCGGCCAGTTTACCAAAATCTCTTCGTAGATTAATCTATCTACATCCAGATCAAATCCAATCAGGTAGTCTGTATCATCCATCTCTTCATCATTGACTGCAGAGTTTTCTAATTTCATCTCTTTCTCAATTTCGAAATGGATGTTTGTCGGAACTTCTTCCAGACAACGACCACACGGTATCAGCGCTGTAAAATCAACCACACCATGGATAAGCAGCTGCTTGTTCTCCTGGTTAGCAATTCTAAGCTCCACCGGTGCTTTTTCTATTATCGGGAAATCGCCCAGTCTAGATTTAAACGACTCAAGCTCGATTGGAACGTTTTCAGTTACTACTTTGTTCTCACAAGTTATAACGTTTGAAAGATCTATACGCATGGTTCTCTCCCTCCTCATCTTATCGACAAGGTTTCACACCTAAATGATTATACATAGCGGGCCTTGGTTTGTCAACCACTTTTTTAACTTATTTTTAGTTACCTTTTACAATTGCAACTGTTTCTCTTGCAATTGCAAGTTCCTCGTTTGTAGGAATGACGCAAACCTTTACTTTTGAATCCGGTGTAGAAATCAGATTATCCTCTCCGCGTTTTTTGTTTGCTTCTTTATCCAGTGTAATTCCCAGATATCCAAGATACTCTAATACCTTTTCACGAACAATTTCTGTATTCTCACCAATACCGGCAGTAAATGCAATTGCATCAACACCATTCATAGATGCTGCATAAGCTCCGATATACTTTGCTACTCGATAGCAGAATACTTCAATCGCATTGATTGCAAGCTCGTTTCCTTCCAAATAAGCAGCTTCCAAATCACGGAAGTCACTAGACAACTGAGAAATTCCCTGTACGCCTGACTTTTTGTTTAATACATTCATCACGCCTTCAATATCAAGGTTTTCTTTCTTTGCAATGAATTCCATAATAGCCGGATCAATGTCACCGGAACGTGTTCCCATTACAAGACCTTCCAATGGTGTAAGACCCATGGAGGTATCTACACATTTTCCATTTAATACAGCGCTGATAGAAGCTCCGTTTCCTAAATGTGCAACAATAATCTTGGAATTGTTGATATCCATTCCCAAAAATTCAGCTGTACGCTTTGAGACAAAGCTGTGGCTGGTTCCATGGAAACCATATCTTCTTACTTTATATTTTTCATAGTATTCATATGGAAGACCATATAAATATGCTTTCTTTGGCATGGTCTGATGGAATGCAGTATCATATACCGTAACCATAGGTACGTTTGGCATTAATTCTTTACATGCATTGATACCGATTAAGTTCGCCGGATTATGAAGCGGTGCCAAATCGTTACATTCTTCTACTGCCTTGATTACTTCATCATTTACTAAAGCAGCCTCTGAGAACTTCTCGCCACCATGTACCACACGATGTCCTACTGCATCTACTTCTGCAAGGCTTGCAATTGCACCTGTTTTTGGATTTACAAGGGCATCTAATACCATCTGGATTGCCTGTTTATGTGTAGGCATCGGTGCCTCTGTAATTTCTTTGTCAAGACCTGTCTTCTGATAAACCAGTCTTCCGTCAATACCGATTCTTTCACAAAGTCCTTTTGCTAATACAGCTTCTGTCTCTGAATCGATTAACTGATACTTCAGAGATGAGCTTCCGCAGTTAATAACTAATACGTTCATTGAAAAACCTCCATTTTTTCTTCTTTTTCCGTTTCTTTTGGTACTTTTTATCACAAAGCACTCTTAATTTTAAGTATACCCCCATCTGCTCAGATAAACAAGCTTCTTTTGGGTAGAAAACATGTATAAAATGGAAAACATCTCGTCAAAATTTTAACGCACAGGAATGTCTTCTAGTTTTCTTTTCTTTGATGTGATATGATAACTATATTGAAGTTTGGGAGAATAAAATCAAATGAAAATCATTGGTATTATTGCAGAGTATAATCCGTTTCACAACGGACATGCATATCAGATAAAAAAAATAAAGGAAGAACTCCATGCAGACTTTGTTGTAGTTGCTATGAGTGGTAATTTTGTGCAGCGTGGCACTCCTGCCATTGCAGATAAATATACCCGTACAAAAATGGCTTTGGGTTGTGGTGCAGACCTGGTCATGGAACTACCCGTATTATGGGCTACTTCTTCTGCAGAATATTTTGCTATGGCCGGCGTTACTCTCTTTGATAAAATGAGATGTGTTGATGGTATCTGTTTTGGTGCAGAAACGGATGATTTAGCATTACTTTCCATGATTGCAGAAGTGTTAGTAAAGGAACCTATTCTCTATCGTAATGCATTATCCTCTTATTTAAAAGAAGGACTTTCCTTCCCGGTTGCAAGAAGCAGAGCTCTTTGCGATTATTTTGCTGCTTCGGATGCCCCCTCTTGCAAGTATGCTTTTGAAACGGTCTCTTCTATATTAAATGAACCAAATAACATCTTAGCAATTGAATATCTCAAAGCGATAAAACGCAGAAATTCTTCTATGACACCTCATTTGATAATGCGTGAGGGTGCCGGATATCATGAAGATAAGATTTTGGATACACCCTCATTGACCGATATAGATAGCCCTCCTACCGCTTCTGCAACGGCAATTCGTAAGTTCTTAGGGCATATTTCTAACGAAAATGCATGTCAGTTTACAGAGGTATTTACCTCCGCTATGCCTGCCACCGCATTAGAGATTTTAAAAGATTATTTGTCAACTGATTCTCTGATTCAGGCAAACGATTTTTCTTCTATTTTAGGGTATCGATTACTGACAACAGATTCAGATTTTTTGGCAGACATCGGGGACTCAACCCCTGATATTGCAAACCGGCTTTTTAAAAATCGCATGAGTTTCTCTTCCTTTGAGCAGTTCTGCGAATTATGCAAAAGCAAGGATGTGACTTATACCAGAATGAGCCGTGTACTGCTACATTTCATTCTTGGAATTACCAATCAGGATTATCTGTTTGGTAAGGAATTGGATTATATTCCTTATCTGCGAATACTTGGATTTCGAAAGGATGCTTCTTCTCTACTAAAAGAGCTGAAATCTTACACCAACGTACCGATTATCTCAAAACTTGCAGATGCTTCCTCCTACTTAGATGAAAATGTTATAAAAATGCTGAAAGCAGATATTTTTGCTGCAGATTTGTATGAGCAGATTTGTGCTTATAAATGCAAAAAAACACCAAAAAGCGAGTATGCGCAGGAGATTATCCGGGTTTCATTTTAATAGGATATAAAAAGATATTTAGTGCAGAATTTAGATTTATAGTTTTGTATATTGAGGAAGAGAGAAAGAGACTGACTTTTTTCTATTCGTATGTACGCATATAAGAAGTTCTATTATCTATACATGAAATTTTTATTCATCATTACGCGTCACGGCAAAGTGACATCCATGTCACTTGCCGTTGAAAATGGCATCCATGCCATTTTCCCGCTGTCTGTGAAGTATAGATAAAGAACTTCTAGTATGCTCCCAAACGAACATAAAAAATGTCTGTCTCTTTCTCTCTTCAATATACGTAACGATAAATTAAATTCTGCAACTAAATCCTAGCTTCCCAAGGCTTACGAAGTTTTTAAAGCTGGTATCTAGCTTCAATAAATTATTTTCATAAAGTAGATTGCAATAAGAAAGAGTATCCTTTATTTTAAGTGCGTTTTGGAATGAAGAGTTTCTTATACATTTATAACCGCATCTAAAAATAAAGGATACTCTTTCTTATTGTGTAACTACTTTATGTTAAAATAATTTAGTGAGCTAAATATCTATACCATCATCTCTTTTAATCTATCTCTTGCCTCATCAAGAGTTTTTGCAACCACATCCATTGCAGATGTAGTTTCCTCTGCTGAAGCCACCAGATTCTGCGTTTTGTCGTTAACGCCGGCAATAACTTCCGAAAGTTTTTCTGCATTTTGGGATAACTCATTCAATAGTCTCTGCACTTCATCATTATTATAATTTGAATCATCTGCAGTCTTTCTTGAATTTTCAGCCAGCACCTTGATTTCACCCGCAACAACCGCAAATCCCTTGCCGGCTTCTCCCGCGCGCGCAGCCTCTATGGAAGCATTAAGAGCCAAAAGGTTTGTCTGATCTGCGATGTTAATGACATCCTGATTATTCTTTGAAAGAAGAGCTAAACATTCGTTTATACGATTTAATACAGACCGCAGTTCTTCTGAAAAAGCCGTAACTGTATTCATAGCCTCAGAGATTGACATACTATCGTTCGTATTTTGAACACATCCTTCTTCAATCGTCATAATAGTAGTTCCAAGATCATTAAAACTCTCATTAATTCGTTCCACAACATCTTCCTTAAGTCTGTCCGCTTCCTCTTTTTGCGAATGAATTTCATCCAGAAGTGCCTTATTTTCGGCTCTTTCTCTGATTGCCAAATCTCTTTCATAGAATACACAATTCTCTTTATAATTAAAACCATTAAAAATGGCCACGGCCATATCATGACAAGTATCATACCCGCAACCGCTACAGTTAATTCCCTGTAACTCAACGGTATCTTTCATCATAGTATGGAAAATAGTTTGCTGTTCTGTTTTGGATGGAACTGCATTCTTGCAACTTGCACTTTTATCTGTATAATGTCGAATAAAATCACTTAATTTTAGGTTTTCAAACTGCTTATTAAGAGCCTTAAGACGTTTTTCAGGGGTAAGTTTTCTACTCCAGGGGCCATTCTTCTTACTATCCTTTTTACTATCCAGTCTGATTTTCTGGATTTCCATAAAAATGCCTTCATCGTCATTCTTTGACTCTTCAATTCCTGTTCCGTAAATACAACCACCGGAGCAATTTAGCGCATCAACAAAAAGGTATGGCGTCTTATTATCAGCAATAAGATGTTTATTTTTATCAAGATAATGATACATATGCTTTTCACCTTCGATCTGGCGAATGAATGCATCCTCTCCCAATAGCCAGTATACATTTTCCTTAAGCCCACCAGGCATAGGATAGATAGAGCCAAGACCATACTCTATTTCATCTGTGAAAGGCTCTGCACTAATTGGATTCTTCTTTAAATAATCAACCAAATGTTCAAAGGTAACGTTGTAGCGAATATATCCGCCACAATTTGTATCATCAATTTCATTTTTCTTAGCAATACATGGACTGATAAATGCCAGGTCATCTTTCACGCCCATATATTTTTTTGCATAGATTGCTCCACACATCATTGGAGAATGTACCGGCATAAGCTTTGGAATAAGCTCCGGTATATATTTTTCAATATATCCAACAACTGCAGGACATGGCTGTGATATTCCACCATAGAAATGATTTTCAGTAATATATTTTATGTATGCCCAAGTTGTAATGTCTGCACCAAATGAAATACTAATCATACGATTCACGCCATAGGCCTTTAACTGCCCAAGATATTTTTCGTATTCCTTCTGATAATTAGCCTTAAATGCAGGTGCAATAAGAATGGATATTTTCTTGCCGGCTTTTAAATCATCAAAAAAACGCTGTGTATCATCATCGAATGCACGTGCGTTGTGTTCACACACATCAAAGCAGGCACCACATGCAATGCATCTTGTAGAATCTACTTCAATCTTATTTTCTCCGTTTTCGTTTACTGTGGCAACATTCGCACCCGGACATGGGCACACTCCGATACAGCGATTACATCCAACACAGTTTTCTTTTGTATAAACAAGCCTTCTTTCGTTCATATATATACCTTTTCTCCTTCATTGAATCTATTCCCCAATGCACCTATAACTCAACTATACAGCTAATTTATAATACCGTCAAGCAGCTTAACTAATTCTTATATCAAAAAAACCTTGCACGATGTTTTATTTGCATCGTTGCAAGGTCTTTGTGTTTTTGTTTCTAGTGATGGAACAATCTAATTCCTGTAAATGCCATGGTAATACCATATTTGTTACAGGTATCAATGACATGATCATCACGGATAGAACCGCCCGGCTGAGCGATATAGCTTACTCCGCTTCTGTGAGCACGTTCTACGTTGTCGCCGAACGGGAAGAATGCATCGGAACCAAGCGCTACGTTTGTATTCTTGTCTAACCATGCGCGTTTCTCTTCTGCTGTAAACACTTCCGGTTTTTCTTTGAAAATGTTCTCCCATGCGCCATCTGCCAAAACATCCATGTAATCTTCACCGATGTATAAATCAATGGCGTTATCTCTGTCAGCACGACCAATCTTGTCTAAGAACTGAAGACCTAAAACCTTCGGGGACTGACGTAACCACCAGTTATCAGCCTTGCTTCCTGCAAGTCTGGTACAATGGATTCTGGACTGCTGTCCTGCACCGATGCCGATTGCCTGTCCGCCTTTTACATAACATACAGAGTTAGACTGTGTATATTTCAAAGTAATCATAGCGATTGCGAGGTCAATCTTAGCCTGTTCCGGAAGTTCTTTACTCTCGGTTACAATGTTGTCAAAGAAATGCTCGTCAATGACCAATTCGTTTCTGCCCTGTTCAAAGGTGATGCCAAATACTTCTTTTCGTTCGGTTGGAGCCGGAACATAATTAGGATCAATTTCAATGACGTTGTAATTGCCTTTTTTCTTCGCTTTTAAGATTTCTAATGCTTCGTCTGTGTAGCCCGGAGCAATCACACCGTCTGACACTTCACGTTTGATGACTAATGCGGTTTCTTTATCACAAACATCTGATAATGAAATGAAATCACCGAAAGAAGACATTCTGTCTGCGCCTCTTGCGCGGATATATGCATTTGCAAGCGGGGTGAACTCTACATCCATATCATCAACCCAGTAAATTTTTCTCTCTACATCTGATAATGGAAGACCAACTGCTGCACCTGCCGGTGATACGTGTTTGAAGGAAGTAGCTGCCGGAAGTCCGGTTGCTTTCTTTAATTCACTTACTAACTGCCAGCCGTTAAATGCATCCAGGAAATTGATGTATCCCGGTTTTCCGTTTAATACTTTGATTGGAAGTTCGCCCTCTTCCATATAGATTCTGGAAGGCTTCTGGTTTGGGTTACAGCCATATTTTAATTCTAATTCTTTCATGTTTTTCTCTCCTATTGATTTTTATTTACAATTCTCGTCTCGTACTTGCCTGTTTCAATATCAATGTATCTTACAAATAAAGATACTTTATTTTCTTCGTTTAAGTTCTCCCATACCATATTTGTGAAGGTATCGATATCTTCTCCCTCTAATGCAACCCACTTTGGTTCTCCTTCAAAACTTGGAAGCGGATTGCCATCGCCCATATAGGTATGAATAAAATGTGCTTCGCCCGCTACCGGATTCTGGTAAGCAAAGGTATAACGGTTGCAAGCATCCGGATTGCCATTATTGCTCTTTAAAATAGACATTGCATAATTGTATGTTCCATTTTCAATGTGCATGATACCTGAAATTCTCGGTGTATAGTTTGGACCATCCGGCTCGAACTCTCTGGTACGAAGTGCCTGTTCAAAGGTCTGTTGTTTATCCATCAATTCATAAATGGTATCTGTCTGGTCACCGTTTGTTACGATGGTCTTATTGCCAAGTACCCGTACCGGCGCATATATAATTAAGCTTGGATCACTAAGTTTAGAAGGGTCAAAAGCCTGTGTGCGAATGCCTTCACCGTCTTCTACAAATACACGATTACGGCTGTTTTCACTTCTTCCCATGATGAAGTATGCAGTTACAGCATGTTTTCCATCCTTTGATTTACCAATTACGATTCCACGTCCCGGATAAGAATTTCCAGCTAATTCCTCTTTTAATGATAATAATTTCATAGTAACCTCCATATGATAGTGATTCTCTTTTGTTGCAAAAATAAGGTTGGAAAGCAAGTTTCCAACCCTATTCTATCATCTCCATATTGTTTTTACAATGTATATCAGTTTATTAGCCTCATGAATTTATTTACTTAATTTCATAAGTACAACTAATAGTTCTAATTCTTAAAGCTATGAATCGGAGCCGGAATTCTTCCGCCACGATTGATAAAATCATCGCAGGAGAACTGATTTACCGGCATAATTGGTGCATAACCAAATAAACCGCCAAATTCAACACTCTCACCCACAC
This sequence comes from uncultured Roseburia sp., assembly GCA_945787015.1. Classification (GTDB taxonomy): domain Bacteria; phylum Bacillota; class Clostridia; order Lachnospirales; family Lachnospiraceae; genus Roseburia. Next base: position 101,916 of record CALZGM010000003.1, on the reverse strand, counting down.
CCTTTCCAATGACCGGAATCAAACGCGCTGCTGTAGTCTTTTGATTAATCATTCCAAGTGCCATTTCATCTGCAATAATACCGGAAATAGTGGTAGCTTTAGTATCACCGGGAATCGCAATCATGTCAAGTCCTACGGAACATACGCAGGTCATTGCTTCCAGCTTTTCTAAAGTAATTGCACCGGCTTCCACTGCATTAATCATTCCCTGGTCTTCACTTACAGGAATAAATGCACCACTTAATCCGCCCACATAAGAGGAAGCCATAACGCCGCCCTTCTTCACCTGATCATTTAAAAGTGCTAAAGCTGCAGTCGTACCGGGTGCACCTGCATACTCTAAACCGATTTCACAAAGAATATCAGCCACACTGTCACCAACTGCCGGAGTCGGAGCAAGCGATAGGTCTACGATACCAAATGGAATACCAAGCTGTCTGGATGCTTCCTGGGCTACAAGCTGGCCGACACGGGTAACCTTAAATGCGGTCTTTTTAATGGTCTCACAAAGGACCTCAAAATTCTCACCACGCACCTTTTCCAAGGCGGTTTTTACAACACCGGGTCCGCTGACACCGACATTAATAATGGCATCTGCTTCTGTGACGCCATGGAAAGCACCTGCCATAAACGGGTTGTCATCCGGCGCATTACAGAATACTACCAGTTTCATACAGTCAACAGAGTCCCTGTCTTTTGATTCTTCTGCTACTTCTAATAAAATCTCACCCATCAACTTCACCGCATCCATATTGATACCGGTCTTCGTGGAGGCTAAATTGACCGAACTGCACACACGTTGCGTACTGCAAAGTGCCTTCGGAATGGAACGAATCAGCATTTCGTCCGCAGTTGTCATTCCTTTGCTAACCAGCGCAGAATATCCACCGATTAAATTCGCACCCACCGTCTCGGCTGCACGATCTAAGGTTTTTGCAATTGTCACAAAATCCTCCGGTTTTTTGCAGGCGGAACCGCCGACTAAAGCGATTGGCGTTACGGAAATACGCTTATTTACAATCGGAATTCCGAATTCCCGTTCAATTTTTTCACCTACCGATGCTAAATCCTTTGCTACTGTAGTAATGCGGTTATAAATGTTTTCATTTAACTTATTCAAATCAGAATCAATACACTCTAAGAGACTGATTCCGATGGTAATGGTACGCACGTCAAGATTTTCGTGCTCTACCATATTATTTGTCTCAAATACCTCATATCTGTTAATCATTGTCATTCTCCCACTATCGATTCGCTTAGATTCTATGCATCATATCAAAAATCTCTGCACGCTGGCACTTAATGGACACTCCAATTTCTTCGCCAAGCACATCTAACTCTTTTTGACAGTCTGCAAAAGATTTTGTAGCTGCACTTCTGTCTACAATCATCATCATATTAAAATAACCGGATACAATGGTCTGGGAAATGTCTAATACATTAATTTTATTCTCTGAAAGGTAAGTACAAACCTTTGCAATAATTCCAACCGTATCTTTTCCAACTACTGTGATAATTGTCTTCTCTGCGTTGTTTTCCATTCTAACCTCCATCTGGCACTTTAGCACTTTAACGTATTTTCCCACTATCTTATCATATGTCTTTTTAAAAAGCAACTCTGCAGGATAACTGATCCCTCTTTGCAACATACATCGGAAAATCATCTGCCCGATACGGGTTGTCGCTCATATCCACTTCCACGCGAACTGTTTCATATGCCAAATCCGGGTAATTATTCTCCTTGCTTAAATGTCCTAAAATAACGGTTTTAAAATTATCATGCAGTACTTCACTAAGAAGCCTGCCACTATTCTCATTGGATAAATGTCCCTTATTTCCTAAGATACGCTGTTTCAGCGGATATGGATAAGGTCCAAGTTGTAGCATGCGCACATCATGATTTGCTTCTAGTAGCAGCACATCTAACTGTTTCAGTTTCTGTACTATTTTTTCATCGTAGGTCCCCAAATCCGTCATTACCGCTGCAGACTTTTCCCCCTGCCTGATTTTATAAGCAACCGGAGCTGCCGCATCATGAGAGATGGCAATCGGCTCAATCGTCATGTCTCCGATGGTAAACGTAGTTTCCGGTTCAATCACACAAAATAACGAGTCCTCAATTACTCCTATGGACTTGGTCTGTTTTACCGCTTCGATTGTACCACCTGTGGCATAAAGAGGGATTCCATATCTTCTTGCCAGAACACCCAGTCCTGCGATGTGGTCAATATGCTCATGTGTCACCAGAATTCCCTGTATATCTGCCGTTTTCAGTTCTAAGCTATTTAATCCCTCTTCGATGCGCTTGCCGCTGATTCCGGCATCAATTAAAATATGGCTTCCTTCCGTGCCCACATAAATACAATTTCCACTACTGCCGCTTGCAATGCTGCATAATTCCATAACTTAAAACTCTTTCCAAGCCAGTTCAATACGGTCGCCTTCCTTCAGGACAGCCGTAAACTGTGCATTTTCTCCATTTAATTTTGTAATAATCTCTCTTCCATTTCCGGCATTTAAGTCAAAGGCATAAAAATCGAAAATATCTACAAATATGTATTCACTTTTGCCTTCCAATAAAACAGGGATTCCATTGATATACACCTGCACATCCTTGATTAACTTAGGAACCGGCACTTCATCCTCTGTGGCTTTTTCTTCCTCCGGCATCTCATCTATGTTCTGTTCCACAGATTGTTCCTCTGCTTCTGCAAAATCCAATGTTGCCCATTCAATGGAAAAATTATCATAGACAAGTGCATCCGTTCCCACTTCAAGATTATTTACACGGACTTCCTGTGTCATATCTATTTTCACATCCATAAACTCCGCTACCTGCGCAACCGTATAGAATGGTCTTGTCTCAATCGAATCTCCATCCATAATCTCATAGGTACCAGGCTCTAACCTGCCATTTACCTCTACAAATTTCGGACAGACTATTTTTTTACCATTAACGATAAAGCTTACTTCCTGTCCTTGGAACTCTTCCAGTTGGTTCACCTGACGTACCGCATCTTCGCCGCGTGTAGACAAGACAATTTCAATTTCAGCATTTGGCTCTAAAGGCGCAGTAATTCCAACCTGTTTCCCATTCATCGTAATAATTGCAGATTCGCCTGCCACACCTCTGATTACCCGATTCACACCATTTACCGTATAGTGAATCTCTTTTCCGCGTTTCGGGAACAAATCTTCGTTTTGGAAGCCTGCCTGTAATGCTGCATCCATAATCGTCAGCTTGCTATTATTATAGAGCTTAATGCGCTCTCCATTGATATGCACCATAATAAAGCTATTATGCTGGTCGTAATAATTCAGGCAGATACCGATTGGTGTTACCAGTAATGGATCCTTTTTAATTCCTTCCTGTTCAAAATGAACCTCCTGCAACACTTCCTCGCCTCGCAATGCCACACGCTCTTTCACAATGGAAAGTTTTTCCGCAAGCATCTCGGTATAGCCATGGATTTTTCCGCCTCCGCCTACAATGAACGCTGCGCTGACAGATTTATCCCCATTCAATTCTTTAATTTTAGCTGCAACTGCACTAGTCATACGGTCTACAACCGGTGCTGTCAGCTCCCATACCTCTTCTGCCGGAATGGTATGTTCAATCAACATAATATCCTTATAGGTAATCGGCTCCCCGCTTCCGCTGGCAAGCTTAATCTGCTCCGCCGTTTTAAAATCAACCAGATAATTTTGCACAATCAAATCTGTTAACTCGTCACCGGCTAATGGAATCATTCCATAAGCAATGATACTGCCGTCCTTTGTTACAGAAATATCGGAAGTTCCCGCTCCAATATCCACCAAAGCAATATTTAACATACGGAAAGCTTCCGGAATCGCTACATTAATAGCCGCAATAGGCTCTAAGGTCAGATTAGCAACCGTAAGTCCTGCCAGATTAACCGCAGAATACAAACCATCTACTACATCTTCCGGAAGGAAAGTAACTATGATATCTTCACTAATTTTATCTGCCTTGTGTCCTACTACATTGGAAAAGATTTCATCATTTAAATAATATTTCACTACGGTATAACCGACACAGTAGAATTTATATTTCGTATCATTCTGTTCTTTTAAAAGCATCTGTGCCTTCTCAATTCCAAGCAAATCCAGAGTATGTACATCTTCATTGGTTACCACCGTTTCTTCCGGATATTCATATTCTACATTTACGGTTATCGTCTTTAACACACGACCTGCGGCAGCAATACACACTTCGGTTAACGGCTGTTTTATCTGGGCTTCCAGCTGCTCTTTTACTTTTGCAATCGTCTTTCCGACCCTTCCAATATCATGAATCTGACCGTCAATCATTGCTCTGGTCTCATGCTCCATAATGCATTGCGCCACCACGATAAAGCTATGCTCATCCTCTCGGTATCCAACTGTACCTACAACATTTCTTGTCCCGATATCCAATCCAAATACAAATGGCTGTTCCATTCTGACTATCTTCTCCTTTGTCAACGCTTGATCTATCTGTAAAAAAGTTTCCGATAAATCTCCATTATTGTCAATGATAACTTTACACTTTTCGCGATATGTTTCTTCCGGTAGCTGGCTCGCAAAAATCTGCTCCACCTTTTCCTTTGAGTATCCTCTGGACGCCATCAGACGATTTGCGCGATTTTCCGGTGTTGTATAAATATACCATAATTCATCGCAAATCTCATCATACCGTTCTTCAATTAGCAGTGCAGCTTCCAAAACCAACAACTCCAGTTCGTTTTTTTCCCGTTCGATTCGAAGCTGTTCCCTGACATATTCTTTCACTGCAGGATGTACAATCGCATTCAGTTTCCGACGTTTTTCATCAGAAGAAAAAATCATACCTGCCAGCTTTTTGCGGTCAAAGCTGCCATCCGGTGCAAAAATATCTTCCTCCAGAAATTTTTCCGCAAGCTGCACAAAACATTTCGTTCCCGGCTCCATTAAGTTATGGGCAATTTCATCTGCCAGCATGACTTTTGTATGCTCTTTTTCACTTAAGTACTGTAAAATCGCACTTTTCCCTGCACCGACTCCGCCGGTAATTCCAATAAATCTCATTTCTTCTCCATCCTACTTGGCTTCATACCAATTTTCTCCGGTATGCTCCTCTACTTCCAATGTAACAGAAAGTTCTGCCGCCTGCTTCATGCCGTTTACTAAAATTTCCCGTACTTGTTCGATTTCATCCTTTGCCGTCTCAATCAGCAGTTCATCGTGTACCGTTACAATCAGACGTGATTTTAAGCCCTTTGTAATCAGTGCATCATGGACACGGTTCATGGCAATCTTTATGATATCTGCCGCAGTTCCCTGAATCGGCGCATTCATTGCCACACGCTCTCCAAAGGAACGCTGCATAAAATTGCTGCTCGCTAACTCCGGGATTGGTCTTCGTCTGCCAAACATAGTAGTTACATAGCCATTTTCTTTAGCATCTGCCACCAATTTATCCAAAAATCCTTTTATCTTAGGATAGGTTTCAAAATAGCTGTTAATATAGGCTTCCGCTTCTTTTTTGCTGATGCTTAAGTCCTGACTTAGTCCAAAAGAGCTGATACCATATACAATTCCGAAATTTACTGCTTTTGCGTTCCTACGTTGTAAATCAGTAACTTCATCAAATGGAATATGGAACACCTGCGAAGCAGTAATCCTGTGAATATCCTGTGCCTGCTTGTAAGCATCAATCAGTTTTTCGTCCCCGGACATATGTGCCAGCACACGAAGCTCTATCTGGGAATAGTCCGCATCCATAAAAACAAATCCCTCTCTTGGAAGAAATGCTTTCCGGATCAGTCTTCCAAGCTCGATTCGCATCGGAATATTCTGTAGGTTCGGGTCCGTACTACTCAAACGCCCTGTCACCGTAATCGTCTGATTAAAGTTCGTATGAATCCTGCCATCCTCTGCCACAAAGTGTACCAATCCATCTGCATAGGTAGATTTTAACTTTGCAAGCTGTCTGTATTCCAAAATATCTGCCACGATTGGATAGTCCGGTGCCAGTTTTTCCAATACCTCTGCTGCTGTAGAATATCCTGTCTTTGTTTTCTTTCCGTATGGCAGTGCTAATTTTTCAAATAAAATAATGCCCAGCTGTTTCGGAGAATTAATGTTAAACGCTTCTCCTGCTTCCTCATATATCTGTTTTTCTAATTCTGCAATGCGGACAGCCAGTTTATCTCCGTATTCTTTTAACGCTGCGGTATCTAAAATAATTCCTGTTTCTTCCATGTCCGCCAGCGTATATACCAAAGGCATCTCGATTTCTCTAAAAAGCATATACATTTCTGTGGCTTTTAGTTCTTCCTCCATTGCCTTTTTCGTAACATAGGCAGTATATGCTTCATAGCAGACATATTTTAAGGTCTCCGCCGGCTTTTCTGTAAATGCAGCCTCAATGCCAAGCTTACCCAACAAGTCCGTTCTCGACGGAATCATCATGGATGCATAGTCTTTTGCCAAATCCTCATATGGATACTCATTTTTCAGCGGATTCAGTAAATACGCTGCAATCCCACCGTCAAATAGATTTTCCTGATTGAGTACTCCTTTTTGTTTCTGTTCGAGTATACCAAGCAGCTTAAGCTGTGGTTTTAAATCCAGCGTTACATATTCTCCTGCTGCACTCTCTGTCAAAAGAGAAACTAAAACATCACTGCTTAATTCCTTACTACACTGAAAGAAGTACGTATCTTTCTCTCCATAAGACACCGCCATACCAAAAAACCGATTTACCTGAGGCGTAGCAAACAGGCTCATCTGTCCGAGCTCTTCTGTCTGTCCCTTTTCCTCTTCAAACGGTATTATTTTAAAAGCGCATAAACCGCCCTTGATTTTTGTGAAAATCTTTCTGGCTTCTTTCTCTTCTGTTACAAATTGAAAGTGCTTTTCTGCCTGATTTTTCGGTGCTTCCACTTCAAATCTGCCAAGCAGCTGCTTAAACTCCAGACGCTTACAGAGTAAATAAGCCTCTTTTGTATATAAATCTGAGTTCTGCGCTAATCTGGCATTTTTGATATCATAATCAATCTCTGCATTTGTCTCGATGGTCGCAAGTGTCTTGCTCATCTGTGCCATATCATAATGCTCTTTTAAATTGGTACTCGCTCTCGGAGGCTTGATTTCCTCCACATGCTCATAGGCATTTTCAATGCTCTTATACTGCGCGATTAAAGCTGTGGCCGTCTTTTCCCCAATACCGGGAACTCCCGGAATATTATCGGAAGTATCGCCCATCAATGCCTTTACGTCAATAAATTCCGTTGGGGTTACCTGATATTTTAAGAGCACATCCTTCGCATAATAATCCTCAATTTCTGTTCCGGTTTTCTTTGTTTTGGGAATACGGATTTTGATATGGTCCGTTGCAAGCTGCAATAAATCCCGGTCACCGGATACAATGGATACTTCCATGCCGGCGGCTTCACTTCTTTTTGCAAGTGTTCCTAAAATATCATCTGCTTCATAGCCTTCCTTTGTCACAACAGGAATGCCCATGGCTTTTAGCATCTCTTTCATGACCGGAACCTGCTGGCGCAGTTCATCTGCCATCGGTTTTCTGGTTCCCTTATATGCATCATACATCTTATGGCGGAAAGTCGGTGCCGATAAATCAAACGCCACCGTCAGGTAATTTGGTTTTTCCTCCTCCAAAATCTTAAACAGAATATTTAAGAAACCATAAACCGCATTGGTATGCAGTCCTTCTGAATTGGTTAAATCCGGAATGCCAAAAAATGCTCTGTTTAGTATACTATGTCCATCAATCAACACCAGCTTTTCGCTCATACAAAAATCCTTTCATGCCGAAGTTCTCTCCGGTCTAACAACTACTTAAATCGCACGTGTATAGTGCTTTAACCACTCATTTTCTTCCTCTGTCATATACGGTGAAAGTACGCGGTATACCATTGCATGATACTCATTTAACATTTTCTTTTCACGCCCCGTCATTTCATCCGGATCAATGGCATCCAAATCAATCGGCGCGTATGTAATATTTTCAAAATACATAAACTGGCCATACTCATTTTTCTCACCCTTATGGCAAACCAGCTCATTTTCCGTACGAATACCATATTTTCCCTCTAAGTATACACCCGGTTCATCTGTGGTAATCATGCCTTCTTCTAAGGTGCCGCTGTCTTTCCTCTCCGGCACGATTCTCCAACGGAACCCGTTTGGTCCTTCGTGCACATTTAAGATATAACCGACACCATGTCCTGTTCCGCATTTATAATCAATGTTCATATCCCAAAGCGGACCACGTGATAAAATATCCAAATTCAGTCCACAGCAACCATATAAAAACTTTGCATTTGCAAGATTTAAATTCGAACGGCAGACCGTTGTAAAATGCAAGCGCATCTCGTCTGTAATCGGTCCCAGTGCCATAGTTCTTGTAATGTCCGTTGTACCTTCGTAATAATGTCCGCCGGAATCTACCAGCAAAAAGCCTTCCGGCTTCAGCTTAGCATTCGATTCCGGTGTTGCGGAATAATGCATCATCGCCGCATTGGCTCCGTAAGCAGAAATGGTATTAAAGCTTATCTCAATAAATCCCTCCTGCTCTTTCCGCCGTTCTTCCAGATAGTCAGAAGCGGAAATCTCTGTCATTGGGATTTTGCCGATATTCGTCTTCAACCAGTACATAAACTTCGTAAATGCCACACCGTCTTTTACATGGGCAGCTCTGGTATTATCCACCTCTACCGGATTTTTGATTGCACGCATCAGTTCTGTCGGATTTGCCTGATCGATTACTTCAATGCCGTTTGCTAAGCTGTTACGGATACGGTAGTTAACTCCGCTCTCATTCATCAACACTTTTGCAGTAGCCGGTATGGTTTTCACATACTCATAAATATCCTGATAGGGTCTGGTTGTAATCTGATTCTCTTTTAAGTATACCTTTAATGTATCATCCAATACCTCTTCCTGCAAAAACCAGATACAATCTGTCTCATTCATTACAAGATAAGATAAGATGACCGGAACACATTTAATATCATGTGCTCTGACATTTAAAAGCCATGCAATATCATAAAGACAGGTCAGAATGTGCGTATCTGCTCCAGCCTCACGCATTTTTTCCCTTACATCGGCAAGCTTTGCTGCCGTACTTTTTCCCGCATACTTTTCTTCCAGAATAAACGGACTTGTTTTGGGAAGTTCCGGTCTGTTTGTCCAGATGATGTCCACTAAATCTTCATCCACATAAAGTCTGCCATTCTTCTTTTCTGCAATACCCAAAAGCTTTTTACCCCAGGTACTGTTTACCACACGTCCGTCAAAGCCAAGACATCCGCCCTCCGGCAGTTTCTCTTCCAGATATTCGTCAATAGTCGGCACACCTTCTTCTGCCATACGAAACAGGGTTACACCGCTTCCGGCAAGCTGGCGCTCTGCCTGTACAAAATATCTGCCGTCTGTCCAAAGTCCCGCCTCTGTCTGTGTAATGACTGCGGTTCCTGCTGAACCGGTAAAGCCTGTCATAAAGGCTCTTGCCTTAAAATATTCTCCCACATACTCTGATTCGTGGAAGTCTGCGGTCGGAACCACATAGATGTCAATTCCTCTTTTTGCCATTTCGGCACGAAGTGCCTGTAATCTCTCCGGTATCATAACTTAACTCCTCTTTTTCTCTAATGATTGTTATTTCCGAATTCGAAAAATTTTGTATCAATTTCCGGATAGGACCGCTTCAAAGAAATTGGCTTTCCCGAACGGTTTAAAAAGCAGTGTGAACTTCTTCCCGTAGCACGGAGTTCTCCTGTTTCCTTATCTGTGATACGGTACTCAAATTCCATTTTTATGCCATTATATTTTGTAATTTTCGGCTCGATAATCACGGTATCTGCAAAATGTGTCATACTATGATATTCACAGGACACTGACAGCACCGGACTGATAATCTCCATTGCTTCCATTTCTTTATAGGACAATCCCACCTGCTCCATCAAATCAAGACGTGCCTCTTCCATCCAACGGATATAATTGGAATGATGGATAATCCCCATCTGATCTGTCTCATAATACTTTGCATTGTGCTCATACGGATGAATAAAAATATTCCCGTCACTTGCCTCAAAAATCTTTACTTCATTTGCCATAAAAATCACGACCTTTCTAAATAAACCATGCTGTTTTGACGGCAATGAACTCAAAACATACACTTATTTATTTTAACATTTTCGCTTATGTATTTCAACAGAAAAGGTGCTGTTTCGTATTTCTTAATAAGTCACGAAACAACACCTTTCTCGTTTTTATTTTTCTAAATTCCGCTTATTTTGCACACTGACAATACTGCTGTTTTGTTTCCTGCACCTTTTTTTCATCTGCTGCAGGTGTCGGATAATATCCCTGTGCATGCATCATTTCAAATACATCCTGTCCAATTTCATGTTCCTCATTTAAAATATGCATCATGGTCTGTCTCACATCCTCATGCACACACTCATTTGCGGATGTGTTGAATAATGCAGTTGTCGCTTTCTGTGCGGATAATGCATCACTTAAAATTTCTTTTTCTGTATAAATTCCCGGCATAACTGACCTCCTATGATAATTTGGAATAAAGCTCGTTGAAATGTCCCTGATGTTTGTTTGAAATCTCTGTCATTTTTGCTTTCAAAGCTGCATCCTCTGCATGCTCGGCAAGCATTTTAAATTTCTTAACCAAAAGGTCCTCATCTGCGAGCAGGTCTTTGAGTGTAGATAATTCTTTTTCTGACAACTGTGACATCGTAAATACCTCCTATCTGTTTTTTACCATAGAAAGTATTTGCAAAGTGTTACAAAAATATACTATGAACAAAGCAATCATTTTTTTCATATTCTTATAATAGAAAACGTGCTTTGCAACTTTCTATATTGAAAAAAATGTAACTGCTCAGAACAGGTCGGAGCGGAACCGCGTAGACCGTAAAGAAGTGATTCAGGAGTGAAAAAATCCCATCGTCGAAGACGATTTTCATGGATTTTTTCATTGTGACTGTGAAGGTACTGAACAGTTACAAAAAAGGAGGCAAATTATGCAGGGAAATTTTGATAACCGCTGGTGGTTCTGTCCGCCTTGCCGATGTGATTGTGACCGTAGGGATGACCGACGTGACCGCAGAGATGACCGCAGAGATGATCGACGTGACGACAGACGTGACCGCAGGGATGACCGCAGAGACGACCGTCGCGATGACAGGCGTGGCCGCTATTAAGCGTAATTTGGAGCCGTTTCGGCGGCTCCTTAAAATATAGAGTTTTACATAATATTTTACTCTGATGTGTATACTTATAGTAGGGAGGTGTATTCCATGCTTGCCTGGATTCTTCTATTATTACAATGGGCGAAACGCTTTGCATAGTTTCTTCCATTCCTGCACATCCTAACTTGGAAAGGATGGTGCATAATGGAAAAGAACAAAGAAAGAAATTTTCCCTTAAACAAACAGCCGGCGAATCTCTATGACGATGACAACATTCCGCCGATAGACCTTCCACGCGAAGCCTATCCGGAAGAAATGCCGGAGGATATCATTCCGGATGAAGTGCCACGCAAGGATGGTCCCGGCGGTGAAGAAGGGAAATAAGGTCTAAAAAGAAGAGTAGCCTCTCCAATTATTTCTGGTAGAGTGGGCTACTCTTTGTCATATGAAAATTATAACCATTAAATATAGCCAAGTCATACAATCACACTCCTTTGTCAAATAGGGATTTGCTAATTTTTTGCGAAACATTCGATGTTATGTCAACCAACCTCACTTAAACGGTCCTTAAAAAATGTCCTTCAGGGTATGGAACGCTTATTATGCATAATTTTACCCTAGAAGATCTCTTTTACGGGGTATTTAACGGAAGAATCACATCAAATTTTCTATAATGTCTCATTTACAACTCTCTATACCCCGCCTTTTTGAAAATCGGGGTATAGAGTCGCTAAAGTGAGTCAATTCTAGACAAATTTTACATATTCTGTATGTCTATACCCCATATTTTAAAGATACCGGGGTATAACTAGTTCAATTTAATGAAAAATCCCCCTACAATATTAAGCTATAACTTCTATTACCGCAGGAAAGCTAGTATCTTGCTACTGAATTTAAAGTTATCGCATTCTATAAACTGAAATTTTCCATTCTCTACAAATTTGACAAATCATCAGTATGGCTGCTTTCGCATAATTTTGAATCACCATCTTTCAGATTAAAATACGAAGGGAAAGTCAAATTTCTCCCCTACAGAGAATGGAACTGCTCCTATTGTTTCCGTGACTTCGAAAGTTGCTCCATCCCATCCGTTGATTTGAATAGTTCCCTTAATGCTGCCGTCATCCGATGTGAAATCAAGGTTTCCATTTCCATTATCAATAAAACTTCCTTCTATTTCACCCAGCCTGTAGACAGAAATGATTGCCTCATCTTCTCCCTCCCAGCTTTGTTGAGTGATTAGTGAACTGTACACAGCACCAGTTCCCTGGTTATCTACAAACAAACCGTACTTTGTAGATTTTTCCGGCATGGTAAAAGATTCTCCCTTTATCTGTGCCAACTCATTTGCAATGAAATAAGCCCTGTTCTTGGTATTTTCTTCCCAAAGGGAATTTACAAGCATAGGATACATACTGCCATTTTCCTCCTGCGAGCCAAGCCTCATTAAGGTTACTTCCTCTTTCATAGCAATCCAGTTTCTCTGTTCTTCAAGAACCATTTCTTTAGTATCCTGAACTGCCAAGCTACTGAATCTGCTCCAAAGATTATTCAGTTCCGCATCCCAAATCACATAAAGCCATTGAGATGCCACATTCATCTCTCCTTGAGTCAGCGCAGACTCTGCCAGCAAAGTGTATTTTTGAGTAATTGTATCGATATTCTTTAATTCTTCCTGAAGAGAGGATGAATTTGATACCACATAGGCAACATCCGCTTTGATATCTTCTGTGTAATCATAGGTGAAATCTATTTCAATTGTATCCTTTAGCTCTATATCATCTTCTTCACCGTTATTAAAAGTGGTGGATTCTTCTGATGTCATTTTTTCATCTATTCTTTCAATCTGCATGCTGCTTTCCTGCTGTGTTACGACAGCTTCATCTTCTTTTGTTTTTCCACAAGCCCCCAAACTAAACACCATAAAAAGAATATATACCAATATGGTTATTTTTTTCATAATCATTCCTCCATCAAATTCTAATTTTCATGTGTTCGACAAACTGAAATTTGTCTGTCTATACATAATCTGATATTTCAAATACACATTCAGAAGCTCCATTGACAATTGTATCAACAATAGTAACTGTTACACTCTTTTCAAAAACCTCAGAGAACAATCGCATATACCAACCAGCAGAACATTCACAATACTTTTTATTCATATTCTCAACTTTTTTAGGTATATTACAATAACATTTTTTGTATACAGCAATAATCTTTCCATCAAAAATATGTAAGTTCCTTCCGCCAATATCTGCTTCATTCAGAAGATTCAAAAATTCTGCTATATCGTTAGATTTAGCGTATAATTTTTTTGCTATTTTTATAGCATTGGTTGACAAGCAGCACCCACCACATTTTCGCATAGTATCAGTCATATATATCTTCATACTCTCAGTGGTATTTAAAAGCTCATTAATATATCTTGCCTGCTTAAGCGGTGTTGCATTTTCATCAATAATTCCAATCTCCGAACAAACCGCAAATGCATTTTCAGAATCCATATTATCTACTATTCTTTTGGCCTTATTCATATCATATCCTCGCAAGAATTTAACTAATTATTCTAAAATCTACTGTTCTTTTGATTTCACCGGCATCCAAATTTCGCAATAATAATTCTCATCCTGATTTCCTTTCGGATAATCACAAGGTGCGGTGTAGTATTCTATATTATACATTCCTGCAATTTCATAATCACTATTCCCAGGAAGCCATTCCTTAAAAATCTCTGTATTCACTTTTTGTAACGCTTCCGGCATAGATCCTTTACATGGAAATACTGCCCATGTATTTTCAGGAATAACTACCGTTTCAAATTCTTCCGGTATGTCTTTTGAAGGGATATAATCATCAGCAATCATGTACTTGAAGAATCCTTCCGGTGCTCCATCATCTAAACAGATTCCATACATACCACAAATATACTTACCGTTTCCCTTTTCATAATGCTCTGTCCAAAATTGTGGGCATTCTTTATACCCTTCTTCATTTTTAATAATTTTGGCACTTCCGACAACAGTAAATGCCGGTTTTTTAACAATTTTACATTCCATTTCAAATCCACCTTTCATAGATACATGTATTTTTAGAGGAAGGTAGTTTTTGAGTTCACCGTCTCCGGACTTCGCCTGTGCAGGCGTAATACCGTGAAATCTGGTGAAGGCTTTCGTAAAGCTGTCTGGAGAATCATAGCCATATTTCATTGCTACATCTATAACCTTAACACCATCTGTTTGCAAATCTCTGCCGGCAAGTGATAATCTTCTATTTCTTATATATTCGGATACCGTAATTCCACAAAGAATCGAAAACCCTTTTTGAAAATAAAATGGCGAAAGATTAATCTTTGCAGCAATTTTTTCCAGAGTAAGTTCATCTGTAAGATGTCCTTCAATATATTTGATTGATGAAGTGATATCTTCCAACCAGCTCATGCTTATTTACTCCTTCCTACAAAACACATCTTATCTCCAAAGCATATTTTTGTCCCGACATATTTTGCTCTCTTTTGTCCAATTACACAACTATCGCAGATATAATCACAAGGCATTCCTTTACATAAACAATTAGTAAAAATCAAATTCGTCTCTCGGTTAAACACACCAGCTTACTGAAAGTTTCCATTTATTTCTTTTTGCGGTATTTGGGTTCAATACCTACTACATACGCTACCATAGCCGCAATACTAATAAGCATTGCACCCAATATAGGTATAATAATCAAACCCGAATTCTGCCCATCTAATAAAGGCAATCCAATTAACGTAAACAAAACACCATACACGCACCACAATATGCCCAAAGCACGATTATAGCCTTTCACATCTTCTATGGGCGCTACCTCAGCATTTGCCCAAAAACTGAAAGGTTTTGCTTTCTTGGAATTAAAATCATAAATGCCCATTACAATAAATAATACGCCGATTATTACCCAAATAACAAATGCTATTAATCTTCCTTCCATAATATGTATCCTTTCTTTGTAGTTCTGTAAATTCAAATTTTTATTTATCTCTGTTCCCATACAATTGACCCTTGGTCAATTGTCATCCCTCGCTCAAAAGAGCTCGGTCAATTCTAATTGTCCTCTCGGCGCACTAGGTTTTTCTGAATACTTCTTAATTAGAATTCCGGTAATCCTACAAACACAACTTCGATACCATTTGCAACGCCTGTGTACATTTCATTGGTAAATTGTCCAATAGAACAAAAATGGTCTATCACATACTTTGCCGTATATGGCATCTCCAAGTCATGTATTTCTTTAAGGGAAAACCAGTTAACTTTCCCTTCATTTGATACTAAATTGTCATCAACATCATCTTTGATATTTGCAAAGAAATAATAATTCTGTCTTATTTCTCCTTTTGCTCTTCGTAGTGTAATATATTTAAGAGTAAGATTTTCTATATCCGATTCACAAAGCCCCAGTTCCTCGTTTAGTTCCCTTATTACGCATGCCTTTGCATCATTCAGTTCATAATCTTCAAAATGTCCACCAGCAGAACCTGTCCATACATCATTTACAACTCTTCCACCTTGTCTGTACAAAAGTAAAACCTTTTCCCCTTTTAACAAGTAGATTGATGTCATATTTCTCAATTTACCTTCCATAAATAAACCCCACATTTATCACTCAAGTTAATAAAAATTTATTTTCCTCATTTTAATCAAAAGGAAATCTGGTTTATGAAAAAGGTCATTATACTCTGGATATTTCTCAAGTATTTCATCTGAAGGTAATGGTTCAATCATCTTTTCAATAGAAAAACCTGTCTCAACCAAAGTATTCACGATAGTAGAAAATGTTCTATGATATTTCTTAACATTATCTACAAACCAAACCGACTCGCGTTCACCCTCAACGCCATAGTTAGCCAAATTGAGATAAAGTTTCTTTCCATTTTCGTCTTTTGTCCATCTATTTCCTCCCGTATGGCATGTACACAACGGGTTTTCTTGAGAAAAAATAAACATCCCATTATCTGAAAGAATATGATATATACTCTCAACAACTCCGGAAAAGTCCTCCACATAATGAAACGCCAATGAACTAACGACTACATCAAATTGTTCTTTCATTTGAGCCAAATCCTCCATAGCCATATTAATATATGTTATCTTAGCATCACTATTCTCTTCTTTTGCAACCTTAAGCATCTTTTCTGAGATATCAATTCCAACAACTTTACTTGCTCCATTTTCAACAAATCGCTTACAGTGTTCTCCAAAGCCACATCCCAAATCAAGGACTCTTTTATTTTTCAAATCCGGCATCATTGAAAATAAGGCTGGGATTTCAAATAAATTATTCGCATTTATATTGTTATCTCTTATTTTTTTATATCCTTCATAAAAAATTGCATTATCATATATGTTTTGCTTAGCCATATTTTCTCCAATACCAGTTATTAAAATATTTATATACTATCTCGAAAAGTTCTTATCTCTGAGCTGCAACTGCTTTTACTTCCTCTAAAGGAATCCCAAAAAGATCTGCTATCTCTTCCATCGTTCGATTCTTATCCAGACATTTCAGAATTAATTCGTTCTGCTTTTTTTCTTCGCCTCTTTTTTCTACAATTTCAGTATTCTTTCTTAACAATTCATCAATCTCCGGCTTCATTAATTCAAGTAACGCTTCACATGCCATTTCATTCTCTCCCTTCATTAAATCAAACAACTTCTGGTTTTCCGTTACTGCAACCTGTACGACCGAATTTGCATACGCTTTCTCGTCCTTTTCTGTCAGGTTACCCATTTGTAAAATAATTCGCTTTGCATCATCCTTGTTCAAATGACTGCTTAATAAAGTCAGCCACTTCTGGTTCTCTTTTGCCATTCTGCCTCTTTCCTCATAAAAAGCAGAATATCCTTTAAAGCTCCCTCTAATTCTATTATAAAGAATCATCTGCTTTTTACAATATTTAATTGTGGTTTTGAAATAATTTGGATATTACGGATTCGCATACTATGCGAACTTGACACTGTTCCAAGTGGAACAGTAAGAAACATTCATTTCAAATAACTATGAATGTTTTGACATACACTTATTATAGCGAAAAGAAGCTAAAAGGCAAGCCCAAAATTTCAAATAATAATTGAGTAATTTTTATCCTGTGATAAAATTAACTATATACAAAACAAGAAAGGTGCACACCTATGAAATCCATCAATAAAACACTATTGGTTCTGTTTGCCACCACTCTTTTTTTAACAAGCGGATGCTACTCCAAAAATATAGAAAATGTCGTTACCACTGGGGATAAACTGTCTGATACAAAAACCTCTGGCAGCACGGCTTCCTCCCAGAATTCTTTTGTCGATACTACTGACACAGAACCGGTTCCTGAGTCTGAAGCCTTCCCGGAATATGACATCACACTAATGGCAGTGGGCGATAATCTCATGCATATGGGTGTCGTTTACAGCGGAAAACAAGCAGACGGAAGTCTTGATTATTCTTTTCTGTATGAAGGCATTTCTGAATTTCTTGAAAACGCGGATATTAAAATCATTAATCAGGAAACCATATTAGGAGGCAATGAGCGCGGGTTCTCCGGTTTCCCTTATTTCAATTCTCCAACCGAAGTAGGAGATTCCATTGCAAATGCCGGGTTTAATGTGGTTCTTCATGCCTCGAATCATGCTGCGGACCAGGGCGTGGAAGGATTGATTGCCTGTGCAGATTTTTGGGACAAGTATCCTGATGTTCTGATGACAGGCATTTATGCAGACAAAGAAAAAGCAGGAGAAATTCCCCTGCTGACAGTTGATGGTATCACCTTTGCCATCTTAAATTATACCTATGGTCCAAATATGGAAACCCTGCCGAAATCCCTGGAAGGGCATCTAAATCTTTTATGTAATTATAATGCGAACACCTATCAGATGGACTTTACCACCCTACATCCTCAGGTTCTTACTGATATTCAAAAGGCAAAAGAACTGGCTGATATCGTCATCGTCTGCCCACATTGGGGCACAGAATATGTGACTAAACCCTCCAGCTACGAGCAGGAATTTGCCCTACAGATGACAGAAGCAGGAGCCGATTTAATTATCGGTACGCATCCCCATGTAGTTCAGCCGGTAGAATGGATTTCCGCGAAAAACGGCAACCGCGCCCTGTGCTTTTATTCTCTTGGTAACTATGTATCCACCCAAAAGGGCGGCATCTCTATGTTAGAAGCTCTTGCCTGGGTAACCTTTCATGTAGACGAGGATGGTGCCTCCATCTTAGAGGACAAAACCGGTGTAATTCCTTTAGTATGTCATTACACCAGCAGTCCTGTGCGTATAAAAAATATTTATCTTCTTGAAGATTATACAGCTGACCTTGCTTCCTCACATGGCATCCACTCTTATGGCGGCGTCAATCTCGCTTTAGAGGATTTGACCGGCTGGAGTGAAGAAATCCTGGGAAATTGGGTTCTAACCAGGGAGGTTCTTTTTAATCAATCACATTCCGAATGCCGATAATCGGGCTGTAATCTGCTGCACTGGTGATAACTCCTTTACGTGAGTTGGCAGCATGTACGATTTGCCCATCCCCTATGTAAAGTCCTACATGCGTACAGCTTTTTCCTCCGTTGGAACTGTAGCAGATAATGTCACCGGGTTGAATCTCGCTGTAATCAATACTGCGCCCTGCACCGGAATACTGTCCTGACGGAGTCCGGCTGATGGAGTAGCCAAAATCTGCATATACAAAGCAGGTAAAACCAGAGCAATCCGTTCCCGTTGCCAAACTGGTGCCACCATGAACATATTTACTTCCTACATATTGCAGGGCATAATCTACTATTGCCTTACGAAGTTCCTCATTAGAAGTATAACTTGTCGCAGGGAATTCAATCTGGGTAAGTATCTCAGGTGTCGCACTTTCCTGTGCATTCATACGCTCTTCTAAAGCCTTTCTGGCAGCAATTTCTGCCTGCTCCTCCTCTAATGTCTTGGCATACACAAACTCTTCTGAAATAGTCACGTATTCCGCTGCCACATATCCGTTCTTTCCCGCAGTATATTCTACCTTCAGCCACTCTCCCAGATTTTCAAGAATTTTTACTTTTTCTCCATTGTCAATATAACCGATACGTTTTGCATCAGTAGAAGGTTCCTCCCGCACATTTAGCCGGTCCGCCAACACAACGGCATATCGGGTCACATATTCATCTATTACTGCAGCTGCCGCATCCCCATACAGGAAAAATTCAGCCTTAATGTAACCCTCCACATTGCCAGAAACAATCTGAAACCAGTCCTCCTGCTCTCCTGCAACCGCAAGAATCTGTGCCACGGCGCCATCATATATTTTGCCTACAATTTCACTATCTGTATTAGGTTCCGTTCTGACATTGACGTAATTCGTCACATTTGCAATGGCAAGGTTGGCGTATTCACTTTCCTCATCCTGACACTCCTCTTCTTTCGTCTGCTCTTGTATTTCTGCATCACTACCTGTCTGCGAGAGTTCGCTTTCCTTCTCTCCCTTATCCGGAACCTGAACCGATGCATCACTGTCAATCTGTTCTGCTTCCTCTGTCGCCACTCCTATCTCGTTAGTCTCTACGTCCTGCACCATAACTGTCTTATCTGCATTACCCGCACCTAGGCAGACTATCATTCCAAAACAGCAGACTATCGCTGCCATCTCAATTCTTTTTCTCATAGTTTCATCCTTTTTCTTATCTTTGAGCTGCAATAGTTTTGACTTCCTCTAACGGAATACCTAAAAAATCTGCTATTTCTTCTACAGTACGGTTTTTCTTTAAGCAATTCATAATAAGATCTTTCTGCTTTTTTTCTTCTCCCTTTTTTTCTCCACGTTCTTCTCCTCGCTTTTCTCCTCGTTTTTCTCCCTCTTCCAATAATTTATCAATTTCCGGTTTCATGAATTCAAGTAACTCCTTACATACCATATCGTTCTCTCCCTTCATTAAATCAAATGACTTCTCGTTTTCCTTTAACGCAACCTGTATCACAGAATTTGCATATTCCTTCTCGTCTTTTTCAGTCAGGTTACTCATTTGCAAAATAATTCGCTTTGCATCATCCTTGCTCAAATGACTGCTTAATAAAGTCAGCCACTTCTGGTTCTCTTTTGTTAATCGGCTTGATACAATCACCTGAATCGAAAAACTGCCATCCTTATTTACATAATAGATTCCCGGATATTTTTCGCAGATTTCATAACCATGATTCGTAAACCATTTGAAAAGTTCTCTTGGTTTTCGCTCTCTTATCAACGTAATTGTAATATCTTCCAGACAAATATCATTTATATGTACTTCACTTGCTTTATACGGACAAGTATACGCAATCACTTTTATAAAAGTATCTACATTCATGGAATCTTGTGGGGATTTGTATTCCATGATATTATATCCCCGAAAGATTTTACCTATCTCGTTTTTTACTTCAACGTCTTTTGATTTTTTGATTACAAGTAAATCAATCTGAATTGGTCTACTATTCAGATTATATTCGTTTTCATAGTCTAAGTCGCCTTTGGTTTCGATTAGCTCCAGCTTTACTGCTGAACAGAAAGCCGGGTGCCATTGTGTTTTGATTTCTTTTGTCATTCTGCCTTCTTTCCTCATAAAAAGCAGAATATCCCTCAAAACTCTCTCTAATTCTATTATAAAGAATCATCTGCTTTTTACAATATTTAATTGTGGTTTTGAAATAATTTTGATATTACGGAGTTACTGTTCACTGGGCACCATGAACTACGCTGCATGGTGCCCAGCCGACAAGTAAAACCGGCCAAGAGGGCATTCCGCCCTCGCCGAAGGCGACTTTAAACGGCGGGATGCCGTTACTGGAGCACCCGAAGGGTGTAAACAGTAACAATTACGGATTCGCATCATATGCGAACTTGACACCGTTCCAAACGGAACAGTAAGAAACATTCATTTCAAATAACTATGAATGTTTTGACATACACTTATTATAGCGAAAAAGGATAAAAAGCAAGTAAAAAAGAGCCGCCTCCCTATACGTTTCTGATAGGCAAGACTGCTCTTTGTTTTGTAATGAATATGCGAATAAACTTTACTCGGCAACTTGGGATTTGCTAATTTTTGCGAAACATTCGATGTTATGTCAACCAACCTCACTTAAACGATCCTTCAAAAATGTCCTTCAGGGTATGGAACGCTTATTATGCATAATTTTACCCAAGAAGATTACTATTACGGGGTATTTGACGGAAGAATCACATCAAATTTTCTATAATGTCTCATTTACAACTCTCTATACCCCGCCTTTTTGAAAATCGGGGTATAGAGTCGCTAAAGTGAGTCAATTCTAGACAAATTTTACATATTCTGTATGTCTATACCCCATATTTTAAAGATACCGGGGTATAACTAGTCCAATTCAAATTTGTAACACTCTGTAACTTTGAATTTATTCACATGTATAACCAGGCTTTTTATACAAGTATGGTTCATCTGGTGTAATATGAGCATCCCACACCTTTTCTTTCCATTGGTCTTCTGGAACATCTTTAATAGCAACAGAGACACTTGATGTCTTACAACCTAATGTATCAGCTATTACTTCTACAATTTTTTCTGCACATAACGTTTTCTGTTCATCAGTTCTTCCAGAAAAGCAGTGTATTTCTACATGTGGCATATTATCTATCCTCCATACAACTTCAAATTTTCCTTATCTCTGCTCACATACAATTGACCTTTTGTCAATTGTCATCCCTCGCTCAAAGAGCTCGGTCAATATATTTCTAATCATGTCTCTCATCCATATTGTCATACGTCTCACAGAAACGTGCCGCAAAAGAAGGTTCCTCCCCTGCTACATATAAATGTGAAACATCACCAAAATAACCCATTCGGAAAGAGGCAATTCCTTCTCTGCGTTCCTCTGTATAAATCGAAGTAACGGAGGATGGTGCAGCGCAGGTTGAATGCCATAATACCATCGGAGACACATTCATCAAATGACTTAATAACACACACTCCAGCCCAAAATGGCACACAAGCGCTATCGTATCGCGATTTGGCTTTACCGCCCGGTAAATATTGCCTTCCCGCAAATATCCATGTTTGGCAAGCAGCTCATCAAAATGAGAAACTACCCCGTCATAGGTTTTCTTTACATCTGCTTCCATAAAGACCGGGTGGGTATGCCACTTATCCTTATCGTAGAAAAGTTCCTCATTGGCCCAGTCCTGTGGCAGCCAGTCCCAGCTGATTTTCCTCTGGCCCGGCATATCCGGACGGCAGATTCTGGGTGGAAATTCCTCCAGCCAGTCACAGGTAACGGCTGTTCTTCCCAGTTTTTCCAAGGTTGGCTTAAGCGTATCCTGCGCCCTGCCAAGCGGTGATACATAAAAATCTTTAATATCTATTTTAGAAAGACGCTCTGCCAAAAGCTTCGCTTCCTTCCATCCTGTCTCTGTTAACGAATCAATCGAATAATCCGGATCGCCATGGCGAACAATTAAAATCCGCATCGTTTTCTCCTTCCTGCACTACTCTGTTTTTGCAAGTGCTGCCACATTTTCTGCAAATTGTTTTTTCAGTAAATGCCTTGATACCTCTGAAGCATAAAAGGTCATAAATGCCATATTATATACATTACTATACTGAACATAATGCCACTTCAAATCATTCTTCCAATTCTCAAACGTAACCGTTTTGTCTTCGTCCAAATGAAAATCATACAAATTATTTCGAAGCTCATAAGCTGCTGCATATTCTAAAATCTTTTGCATTCGTCTGCCGGCAACTTCCACCGATGGCAAATCACGAATTGCTATTACGCCTGACTGATATAAGCCTGCAAAATAAGAAGATGGCCGTTTCAATTGCAGCATTACGTCCATTGCTAACCTTTCTGCATCTGTTTGGAAAGACTGCAAAACAGCCTGTACCAGAGTCTGGTTCAGCTCTATAAACCGTTCATCATGTAAGACATCCGCAGTTTCAAAATACTGATTTAAAAAATCATATAGTAAAAAGTCTCCACAGGAAAAATTCAAGTCATTCCAATAGATTCTGGCAAACTCCGGTAAAATATCTTCCAACGCAGATTCATAACCTGTCACACTGATATAAAACGCTGCCCAGTAAAGCAACTCGTTTTCGTAAGCAAAATCCAAGGCAAAAGACGCATCATCATAGTTCACACGAAGTGCATCCGGACAATATTCTGACAAAATCCGGTCCATATAAACTGCCATAGTTCCATCATTCTCCTCAACCATTTCTATAGAAAACAACAAAAGTACCGGTTCAAAGCTATTCTCTGCAAATGAAGGAGAAAAATACAAATCCTCTTCCAAATAAGAAGTAAGCTTGTCAAATCCATTCATCGTCAAAGCTTCCCTACTGTGCGCGGTCAGGTCTTTCACCAAATCCGGGTGTTCTTTTGCCACTGTAGCCAAAAACCGAAATGAGGCATAGGTCTGTAACCGTTTCAGCCCCTGTACCTTTTCATTCTTTATATAGGTCAAAATAAAATCTACCGGAAAATAAGGTGTATCATACTGATTCATAATCATGTGCTCCTAACAAAAGTATTTTCTCCTTCTATCTTACCATTCCATGCGTTCCTTTACAAGATACTATTGACTTTTGTTATCATATATGATAACTTTATATGTAGAAAACCAAATTGAAAAAAGGCTGAAAATGAAAGAAAACATTCATCGAATTGTAAAAAAGAATCAGGATTTAGCCCCCCGTTATGAGGTGGTTGCACAACTAAAAGCGGCAAGAAAAGAAAAAGACCTGACACAGGAAGAACTAGCCAAAAAAGTTGGCACAAAAAAATCGAATATTTCACGTTTTGAAAGCGGCCGATATAATCCCAGCCTTGATTTTTTAATCAAAGTAGCCGGCAGCTTAGGAAAAGAACTTCAAATCAACGTGAAATAATATACCCGGAGGAACTTATGAAGAACATAGTAAAGCTTGGAAAAAGTAAAGACATTGATAAAGACATTGAATTATGTTGGACCACAAATGAACGTATCAGTAATGAAGCCACCCAGCTCTTAATCAATAATAGTATTCCTTTTACCAAGAACTGGATTACCATTCCGTTTTTTCTTCGCGAAAGATTCCATGGTGCCAAGCAAATGTATGTAATTTCTACAAATCCTAACCGCTACTGTCAGGCACGTCGCACCATCGACCAGCTTGACCCGGTTTACAAGCGCAAATTATTGCTAAGCAACTACTAATACATTCCTCCTTTTCATAAAAAAAGATGACATCGCCGAGTATCGCGTTGCCATCTTTTTTTCATGATAATAGAAAGTTTGCAGAGCGTACTTTCTATTATTCTTCATTCACTTCATAAATATAACTGTTCCCGCTCTTTCCTACACGGTTCACCAGTTTTAGATCATAAAAAATCAATAATATGGTTCCGGCCAATCTGGCAGGAATTTTCGTCTGCTTTGCAAAATCCTTTACTGTAAACTGCTCCGGCAGTTCAAAGGGAATCAGCTGCATATAATCCCTGACACAGTCAATGCAAATTTCCTCTGCAAATGCAGTAGGAATACGGTCATAACGTTCGCTTCCTTTTTTTCTGTCATGACTCCAGCCGTTTAATAGCCGGTACTCTTCCATATCGATTAAATCCAGCCGCAATCTCAAATTTGGATGCGATAAGTATGGTCTGATTTTATACAGCTCTACAAACGACTCATAAACATTGCCTTTCTTGGGCGATTTCCGTTTCTTTGACACCTCTCCGGTCTCTTCGTCAATCCAATAGAGCCATTTTTCTCTTGGAATCGGATAAACAATCGTCACAGGATAAAGTGGCAAAAAAGCATCCAGTTTTTTTCGCATACGGTTCATCGCGCGGGTCTGTACTTCAATAATTTCCGTTCCCGTATAAATATCTGCCACATAATTTTCAATCGGAATCTCATGCATGTCCTCATCCGGCGCATAATAATTCTTCAATACTGCGTGCATGGTTTTCTCCGAAAGCGTACCGATTCCCTGACGCATTCTGTTTCTTCCGATTATTTTTTCCCTGGCTCTGTCAAAACGTGCCTGATCTATACTCATTCTTTATCTTCCGGATGCTTCATATCCTTTAATATATCAAAACAATCAAAAGTTGCAAAATAGTCTCTCGGAGTCTCCGCACGACGAATCAGCTGGGTGGTTTTATCTTCCTTTAGCAGGACCTCTGCAGAACGAAGGCGTCCATTGTAATTGTATCCCATGGAGAAGCCATGTGCACCGGTATCATGAATCACTAAAAGGTCACCCTTTTCAATTTCCGGTAACATCCGGTCAATGGCAAACTTATCACAGTTCTCACAGAGAGAACCTACCACATCATATTTGTGGTCATGAGGTGCATTTTCCTTGCCCATAACAGTAATGTGATGATAAGCCCCGTAAACTGCCGGTCTCATCAGGTTTGCTGCGCAGGCATCTACACCGATGTATTCCTTGTAGGTGTGTTTTTCATGAATCGCAGTTGTCACAAGGCAACCATATGGTGCCAACATAAAACGTCCCATCTCAGAATAAATGGCAACATCGCCCATACCAGCCGGGACCAATACTTCCTCGAAAGCCTTTCTAACGCCCTCACCGATTGCATAAATATCGTTTGGCTCCTGATCCGGTTTATAGGCAACGCCAACGCCGCCTGATAAATTTACAAACTTAATATCGCAGCCGGTTTTTTCTTTTAAATCCACAACCAATTCAAATAGCTGTCTTGCCAGCACCGGATAGTACTCATTTGTCACTGTATTACTTGCTAAAAATGCATGTACGCCAAAACGTTTTGCACCTTTTTCCTTTAAGATTTTAAATCCTTCCACAAGCTGATCATAGGTAAAACCATACTTAGAATCACCCGGATTATCCATGATTCCGTTACTCATTTTAAAGACTCCGCCCGGATTGTAGCGGCAGCTGATGGTCTTAGGAATGTAGCCGATGGTTTTCTCCAAAAAGTCAATATGGGTAAAATCATCTAGGTTAATGGTTGCACCTAATTCGGCTGCATAAGCAAATTCTTCTGCCGGAACGTCATTTGCAGAAAACATGATATGCTCCCCGTCAAAATGCTGGGACTGGGCAAGCATCAATTCTGTCAAAGAAGAACAGTCACACCCACAGTCATAGTCCTTTAAAATATTTAAAATGTATGGATTTGGAGTTGCCTTTACTGCAAAGTACTCACGAAAACCCGGATTCCATGCAAATGCTTCCTTTACTGCCTGCGCATTTTTACGGATGCCGGCTTCATCATATAAATGGAATGGGGTCGGATATTTTTTTACAATTTCCTCTAATTGTGCTTTTGTTACAAATGTCTCTTTTTTCATAGTAGGTGTATCCTTTCTGTCTATTTCCTCGTATTCCTTGTTACACTTCATTCGTATGTGCTTCTATCTGTTCTTCCAGATAAACATTAAATTCCTTCATAAACTTGGTGATAATCTCAATTTCATCCTTAGAATAACGCTCCAAAAACTGCGTATCACGTTTCTCCCAAAGCTTATGCCGCTTCTCATGCTCCTTGTAAAGCTCCATTCCACTAGCTGTCAGGCGGAAATATACTTCTTTTTTATTGTTCTCCAGCGTATATTTCTCAATCAAGCCTTTGGCAAGCAATTTTTTGGTCATCTTACTAATGGCGCCACGGGTCATCTGCATGTGCTCTGCCACCTTCGTCACATTTGGCAGTTCTAACTTTCCTATGTAATCAATGCAGTGTGTCTCTGAATAACCATACTCGTCCAGGCAGACATTCTCGGTTAGTTTCGAGAGCATGTCCTGTCGTTCCAACATCAATGCAATTTCTTTTAATAAAATTTGTTGTTCTTTCATTTTGTTTCCTCGTCAACATTTTCTTCTCACTCACTATATAATAAGATTGTTTCCTTGTCAACTTCTATTTCACACAAGCAATTCTATATCTGAATACACAACATAAAAAATGAACTTCTACATTTTTCTAAACACCTCCAATGTAAAAGTTCACTTTCTATTATAGCTTCAGTTTTTATAGCTTCAGTTTTGCCACATTTTTCTTAAGCGATGCGATTGCTACATCCACTTCCGCTTTCGTAGTATCACCACACATTGAGAAGCGAATAGTTCCCGGTGCATACTCCATCGGTACCCCAAGTTCTTCTATCACATAAGATATACGGCTTTCTCCTGTGTTGCAGGCGGAGCCACCGGAAGCACAGATGCCATCTTCCTCTAATAGAATAAGCAATGCACCGCCTTCCACCCCCTTAAAACTAAAATTCGCATTTCCCGGCAACCGCATGGAACGATGCCCGTTCAATCGGGAATCCGGTATTTCATGCAGCACACGCTCAATCAGATAATTTCGCAACTGAATTTCCCAACGGATTCGTCTGCGCATATTTTCATGAGCCAGTTCTGCTGCTTTTCCCATGCCCACAATTCCTGCAATATTCTCCGTACCGGCTCGTTTTCCTTTTTCCTGTCCACCACCATGAATAAATGATGGCATATTAACGCCATCTCTCACATATAAGAAACCAACACCCTTTGGTCCATGAAATTTATGGGAGCTGGCACTGAGCAAATCCACCGGAAGCGTTGCCATGGATAATGGAACCTGTGCATATGCCTGTACTGCATCTGTGTGGAATAAAATATGATGCTCTCTTGCCACCCGTCCAATCTGTGCAATTGGCTCAATCGTACCGACTTCGTTATTGGCAAACATAATCGAAATCAAGGTCGTATCCGGTCTGATTGCCGCCTGCACTGCCTCCGGCGATACAATTCCATATGCATCCGGTTTTAAGTAGGTAACTTCGTATCCTAATCGTTCTAAATACTCACAGGAATTTAACACCGCATGATGCTCAATAGAACTGGTAATAATATGATGTCCCACATTCTTTAAGGCTCCGGCAATTCCTTTGATTGCCCAGTTATCTGATTCCGAACCGCCTGAGGTAAAAAAAATTTCTTCTTTATTTGCCTGAAGCGTACCCGCAATGATGTCGCGGGATTTCTCCATTGCTTCTTTGGACACCTGACCTACGCCATAGGAAGTGGAGGCGTTTCCAAAGTTTTCTCCTAAATAGGGTTCCATTTCAACCCTGACTGCATCGGCCATCCGCGTGGTTGCCGCATTATCTAAATAAATCTGTTGATTCATTTTTTCACATCCTTCACATATACTAAACTGATAAAGCTTTTTCAAGGGGCTAAATTGAAAAAAACATTACCGAAACATCCTTTGCTCAGTGGCGCCATACTGTTAACTGCAGCAGGTGTCCTTTCTCGCATTATTGGCTTCTTCTATAAAATATTCCTATCTCGCAGAATTGGTGCAGAAGCACTTGGTATTTATCAATTAATTTTTCCGGTTATGGGCATCTGTTTTTCCCTAACTTCTGCCGGTATTCAAACTGCTATTTCCCGTTATGTTTCTAAATCAGTTGGGAACGGCAAGCCACAGGATGCAAGAGCCTATTTACAAATGGGGCTGTTACTTTCTACTGCCCTTTCTCTGTTAACCGGTGCCCTGCTTTTTACCTACTCAGACTTTATCGCCAATGCCTATTTGGGAGAATCAAGGTGTGCCTCCCTGTTAAAAATTATTTCTTTTTCTTACGTGCCGTGTTGTATCCATGCCTGTATCAACGGCTACTACTATGGGAAAAAACAAGCTGCTGTTCCTGCTTTTTCTCAACTAATGGAACAGATTGTCCGTGTAGGCAGCGTTTATCTGATAGACAGCATTTTAAACGAGCGGGGAAAAAGCATTACCCTTTCACTGGCTGTATTAGGACTTGTCTTTGGGGAAATCGCAGGTATGCTTGTTTCTTTAAGCTTTATGAGACTGAAAATCAGTTTTCTTCCGAAACTCTCTTATGGACGTGAATTGCTTTCCATGGCAGTTCCGCTTAGCGCCACGCGATTGATTCTCAATCTTTTCAATAGTATGGAGCAGGTGCTTATTCCGAGCCGCTTAGAAGTATTTGGTTATACCTCAAGAGAAGCCTTAAGTGTTTTTGGAGTCTTAACCGGAATGTCTATTTCCATAATTATGTTTCCGTCGGTAATTACAAATTCTATCTCTGTCATTCTGCTTCCGACCATTGCGGAAGCACAGGCGAGAGAAAACCATGCACACATCCGAACTACCATACGACGTACCGTAGAATCCTGTCTTATTCTTGGTTTCGCAGCCTGTCTGGGATTTTTGCTGCTCGGTCCGTTTATCGGTAATTTGATTTTTGCAAATGCCCTGTCCGGGACTTTTATCAAAACCCTAAGCTGGATTTGTCCATTTCTCTACTTGAGCAGTACACTAAACAGCATCCTGCACGGTCTCGGATATCCAAAGTTAACCTTTTACCTTGGGCTTGCCGGCTGCATTGTCCGCATCCTGTTTGTTTATTTTGGCATTCCCTATTGGGGCATTTCCGGCTATATGTACGGTCTGATTGCAAGCCATATTTTTATGTCCGTACTGGCTTTGTATGCACTTTATAAGGTTTCTTAGCACGCAAAAAAAGCTAGGAGAATCAACACTCCTAGCTTTTAGCTTCCTATTTGTTATATATTGCACCTATCAAAATTATACACGGCTCAGATATTCGCCTGTACGTGTGTCAATCTTGATGACATCGCCCTGTTCAACGAACAATGGAACATATACAGTAGCACCAGTCTCAACAACAGCCGGCTTTGTAGCACCTGTAGCTGTATCACCTTTGAAACCCGGCTCTGTATCTGTAATCTCTAATTCTACGAATAATGGTGGTTCTACAGAGAATACGCTGCCATTATGGGAACATAATTTACACATTTCGTTCTCT
Organism: uncultured Roseburia sp.; assembly: GCA_945787015.1. GTDB lineage: Bacteria > Bacillota > Clostridia > Lachnospirales > Lachnospiraceae > Roseburia. The sequence goes on along the minus strand of CALZGM010000003.1, from coordinate 71,860 downwards.
TTTACAAATTTTAAAGCATCACCGATATCATTTGCAGATAATGCAATCTGATCGTATGTCTCAACATCCATAAAGTAGTATAAATCGCCGTCAGCATATAAGTACTGATAATCTTTACGATCAATACGCGCCTGCGGACATTTTTCTGTAGGTCTGAAAGTTTTTTCAACTACACCGCCACTCTTAATATTTTTTAATTTTGTTCTTACAAACGCTGCGCCTTTACCCGGTTTAACGTGCTGGAATTCGATAATCTGAAAAATGTTACCTTCTAATTCAATAGTGATACCATTTCTGAAATCGCCTGCTGAAATCATGAACTATTTCCTCCTTAAAATTGCGTACAAGCCCAAAAGCTCTCTCATTCTCTTATTTTATAATAAATATTGCTACATTTCAAGTATTTTTTTCCATTAGCGAGATACTACTATACGTTTCGTTTTTCGATTTCACTAAGCATATCAATCCGTCTCTGGTGTCTTGCTCCCTGAAATTCTGCATCCAAATATGCTTTTACAATATCTTTTGCAAGCTCAGGACCTACAATTCTGGCTCCAAAAGCCAGAATATTTGCATTATTATGCTCTTTTACAAGTCTTGCAGTTGCACAATCAGAGCATACTGCCGCACGCACCCCATTCACTTTATTGGCAGCGATTGAAATACCTACACCTGTACCACAAATTAAAATACCACAATCCGCTTCCCCTGATACGACAGCTCGTCCAACCTTCTCTCCAAACTCCGGATAGTCACAGCTATCATACCCGTCTGTACCAAAATTAATTACCTCATGCCCAAGTTCCTTCACATATTCCATGATTGTAAATTTTAAATCTGTTGCTGCATGATCATTTCCGATTGCAATTTTCATCTTCATTTCCTCCACTTATTTTGCGTCTTTTATAAAAATATAATACGATTTTTTCCAAATATCGTTTTAAAACAATCTGAATTTCTTCTTTAGGATGAATCGGTTTTACCAAAATACTGTAAATTCCCGCCAGATTCGCACCATAGACATCAGTAAAAATCTGGTCACCTACAAAAAGTGTATTGGTCCTGTCACACCCCATCCATTCCATTGCTTTCTGATAATTTTTGGGGTTGGGTTTGCTTGCCTTATAAATATAATGACTTGCTGCCACTTTGTCAAAAAACATTTTCACCCGTGGTTCTTTATTATTTGACAAAAGTACACTTTTAAATCCTAATTTCTGCAATTGCAAAAACAAGGCAATGGCACGCTCATCTGCAGGCTCTCCATGACGAACCAGTGTATTATCAATATCAAAAATCACACCCCGATATCCTGCATTATAAAATCTTTCAAAATCAATCATATAGGTAGAATCTAAATATTCCTTCGGGTAAAACCGTTCTAACATTCCATACTCCTATTCTCAAGTTAGCGCGGTGCTCGCTACTCGCATATATAATAGAAAGTTCGCAGAGCGCACTTTCTATTATCATAAATCATGAAAAAGGGGACAATTACTCTAAGAATTGTCCCCTATAACTCTTGTTTATAACATAAAATTCTCGCTGTCACGGTCAAAAAGCGAATCCGTTATTGTCTGAGCAGCACTCTTTCCGACAAAGAACTGATACTGCTCTAATACCACATCCTTTTGCATATCCGAAATGGCTTTTTCCACATCCAGTTTCGTTATATCACTATCTGCTCCCTTTAATTCATATACAGCATCCGGTTGATATCTCTCTGCAAAATCCCTTGCACCATGATCTTCCTTAAGTGCAGCAGAAAGTGTCTCTACACGTTCTTCTTCCACTTCCTGATTATTGGCAACGGTCTTTGCTTCCTGAATCTGCTGGCTTCGTATCTCATTCTGCTTTATTATATTGTAATCATAAAAACCCGCGCTCGTGCGAATTCCTGATATATTCATATAAATAGCTCCTTTTACTGAAAATTAACGCTCCAGTACTTTTTTCAACTCACTCATAAAGGTATTAACGTCCTTAAATTCACGATAAACAGACGCAAAACGTACATATGCTACAGAATCCAAATCTTTAATCTTATTCATAACAATTTCACCGATTAAAGTACTTGAAATTTCTTTTTCCTCACGATTGAAAATTTCTGTCTCAACCTCATCCACCAACTGATTAATTTGTCCCACAGAAATCGGTCTCTTATGGCATGCACGAAGTACTCCGGCTTCAATCTTAGAACGGTCATACTGTTCTCGATTATTATCCTTCTTTATCACAATTAACGGAATCGTCTCCACCTTCTCATAAGTAGTAAAACGCTTGCCGCAATCGTCACAGAGTCTGCGACGGCGAATGGAAGTATTATCGTCCGCCGGTCTCGAATCAATTACTCTGGTATTATCACTTCCACAAAAAGGACACTTCATAAGTTACCTCCACAATACATGTTCCTTCAAAATCATGTGTTTAAAAATACATATAACCCCTTATATGGTAGTATATCGGTCATTATCCTGCTTGTCAACAGACCCATTTGCATATTTTTTTATATTTTTTTTATATTTTTTGCTCTCTAATCGATTTTTCTTTTGATATCCTTCTCCTCAACGTCCACTAAAATAATATCCGGCCCTATTTTTACAATATTGCACCATGGAATACACCATTCAAAATCCCTACCAAAGCAACCAAGCACTTTTCCCGGCCCCGGAATAATGATACTTTCAATGCAGCCGTCCTTCTCATCAAATTTCAAATCACATACATTTCCAAGGCATTTACAATCTTTGACATTAATGACTTCCTTTTGCTGAAATTCACAAAAACGCATATGCTCTCCCAAACATTCCTTTGAGAAAACATATGCGCTCCTAATTCAAAAAATACGTTTTTAGATTTTATACATTAAAACGGAATAAAATAACATCGCCATCTTTTACCACGTATTCTTTTCCCTCTAAGCCTACCAGACCTTTTTCCTTTGCAGCTGCAATACTGCCGCAGTCTAATAAATCCTGATAGTTTACAACTTCTGCACGGATAAAGCCACGTTCAAAATCTGAATGAATCTTACCGGCTGCCTGCGGCGCTTTTGTACCTTTTTTAATGGTCCATGCTCTGGTCTCGTCCTCACCGGAGGTTAAGTAACTAATTAATCCCAGTAAACTGTAGCTTGCTTTGATTAATTTATCCAAACCGGACTCAGACAAACCTAAGTCTTCTAAGAACATCGCTTTCTCATCATCCTCTAATTCAGCAATTTCCTGTTCAATCTGTGCACAGATTACAAATACCTCGCTATGCTCTTCTGCTGCCATTTTGCGGACTGCCTGTACATGCGAATTGGAAGCACCGTCATCTGCCAAATCATCCTCAGCAACATTTGCTGCATAAATCGTAGGTTTTGCCGTCAAAAGATTATAAGAGGCAAAAAGTGCAGCTAAATCTTCATCCTCCGGCACTTCAAAGGATTTTGCCATATTACCGGCTTCCAGATGTGCTTTAATACCCTCTAACAATTCCAATTCTTTTGCCAGAGTCTTATCCATTCTCGCCTGCTTTGCCACCTTTGCAATACGGCGCTCTAAAATTTCAATATCTGAGAAAATCAACTCTAAATTAATGGTCTCAATATCTCTTGCAGGGTCTACACTGCCTTCTACATGAATGACATTCGTATCTTCAAAACAACGTACCACATGTACAATCGCATCAACCTCACGAATATTGGCAAGGAACTGGTTTCCCAAACCTTCTCCCTTGCTGGCACCTTTTACAAGGCCCGCAATATCTACGAACTCAATCACGGCTGGTGTTACCTTTTTAGAATGGTATAAATCACCCAGCTTTTTTAATCGCTCATCCGGTACGGTAACAATACCCACATTCGGATCAATCGTACAGAATGGATAATTTGCCGATTCTGCACCTGCCTTTGTTAATGAGTTAAATAAGGTACTCTTTCCAACATTTGGAAGTCCTACGATTCCTAGTTTCATAATTTATATTTCTCCTTTGAAAATCCTTTATTTTATGGGCTTTTCGCGATTCTGCATCTTGGTTACGTACCAATTTACGTACCAATTTTTCAAAAACTCATTTTTTAACCCCTCAAAACTTTGGATAACGTACCAATTACGTACCAATTTTAGGGTAAAAAAATATAGTTAAATCACTTTTAATGCATCCGCAACAAGGTCAATTTCTTTATGTTTTTGTTCTTCTGTGGTATGAACATACAAATTCATGGTTATTCCTATACTGGAATGTCCAAGAATGGTTTGTAAAGTCTTCGGCTTCATTCCAGCCTCAATACATCTGGTAGCAAAAGTATGTCGGAGCACATGCATCGAAAATCTATCTATACTGCCTTATCACACAACTTAAATAACATCGTGTCATATGTACTGTTCTTTACCGGCGTACCTTTTTTACATAGAAACACTATGTCTGCCCATTCCATTGGAATAACTTTAAAAGTACGATTCTTTTGCTTTTGCAATTTTAGAATCTCTACGGCTTCCTCAGTCAATGGAATCGTACGATAACCAGATTTACTCTTCGGCTCTCCAATCCTCCATTCTCCTGTAGAATGTCTGTACTCCATAGAACGGTTAATAGTTAATAATCGATTCTCCAAGTCAACATCCGACCAACGCAAACCTACCATCTCGCCAGTCCTCAGACCTGTTTGCAATAAAAAACGATATTGATACTCATAAGTATTCCCTATCGCCACCTTGCAAAATTCCTTCTGTTGACCAAGCGTTAACGCCTGCTTCTTCCTCGACTGCTTGCCAATTTCAGACTTTACCATCTTAATACATGGATTCTTTAAAATAACATCATTTTGATATGCATAATCAAGCATATTAAACAACGCAATTCTCGTCTGATAGATGGTTGAAGTCCTATATCCTTCATCCGCCATCCTATTCATAATCGTCTGACAGTGAATCGTATTGACGCTTCCCAACATCTTGTTTCCAATGATTGGTTCAATATTGCGATGATATCTTTCTGTATAATTTCGAACCGTGTTAGGTCTAACGGTTCTCTTCTTAATGCCGATCCAATACTCAAACCACGCATTTACAGTCATAGCATCCGGAAAATCAATGTTACTATGCTCTTCCTTATACTGCGCATCCGCCAACCATTGCCTAAGTTCTTGTAATTTCGGCAATACTTTTTGAACACGCTTTCCATATTTATTTGTATATCTGGCGACGTATAACCCATCTTCACGCTGACTTATACCTCGACCAAGTTCTTTACCACGAAGGTCTTTTCCCATGTCGCTGTTCCCTCCTTATTAAAAAAGAGCCCAGACAACCGACAATAATTATAGCATGTATGAGCTCAAAAGTAAATTCCTATATTTCCACGTTTTCTAATAAATATCTTTCAAATTCTGCCCTTTTTATTAGTTTTTTCTTTCCTACATATAGAACAAATGGGCAGTTAGGAATCTTCAGTAATTCCTCCAGCTTATTAATTCCTATGTGACTATAAGCAGCCGCTTCCTCTTTGGTAAGCATAACTTTATTCCAAATCGGAATATTAAATGTCTCATCTGCTTTTGTTACCACGGCAAACCTCCTTAAATCGAAACGCAAGCCTACCATCATCTACAGAATAGATAGCCCCACCCACGTTGGAAACTTTAGCAATCTTTCTACAGGCATCATCGATATCCTTTGAGACAAATTGCATATTGGCGATTAAGATTCCATCCGCAAGACCTTCGCTAACCATCTGTACAAGTCGGTCAAAGTGCCTATTTACATCCAACTGCCCCAACACATTTCTTCGCATTACTTTGACAATCTCGATGTTATTTCCCTTGGTGTAATCAGAAATATAATTCATCTGCCTCTGTTCACGCTGATTCACATGCTGCAAATCCCCTACGGTTGATAAATAAACAATGCACCTGACCGGCTAATTCATAGTTTTTTTCCTACTCATATTCAGTTTATCTCCTTGACAATTATTCATTGTCAGTACTGACTATCTGTATGATATCTCAATCAAAAAACTATTTTTGACCTTTATAAGGGCAATTTCTCACTCAACTATCCTTTTGAAGGATAGTCTCTACTTTAATGTCGTGGATACTTATCAATCATTTCCATAAAAATACGATGTAAATACTGACGTGCTTCTGGTGGAAGCTTTGCTAAGCGTGAATCAATAGAGCTCTTGCCATCTCCATAAATCCCTAACAACTCGTTAGCCTCTTTGTCGAAGTAATTCATATACTCAAATAACAAATCTATCGTTGGCAAACGCAATCCCTGTTCCGTTTTACTGATATTAGATACACATACTCCAATTTCTTCAGCAAATCCAAGCTGCGTCATCCCTTTTTTTGAGTTCAAACGAGCGTCTTTTAATCGTTGTCCAATTGTCATTGCATCACATTTATAATCTCTCACTTCTATTATCCTCCGGATTTTGAATTGTTTTCTGTTTCAAAATCCGGAGCCGGCGGTTCTCGTGCCCTGCATCTCTTCTTAAAAAGCATAAAAATAGACCTCTTTGGAAAAATTCCAAAAAAGCCTACCAACCGCCGTTCGCTTTCCGTTCGCTACTGAGTTCGCTTTTCGTTCGCCAATAAAATTTTAGTTTGCTTTCTGTTCGCCGGTACAAAAAAAGAGCCTATCACTGCGGATAAGCTCCCAAGTTTTCACTTCTATTTATTTCTTATATACAAACACATCTGATTCTGCGATTATTGCGATTCCATTCTCAATTGCATAATCATATGAAATATCCTCGTACAATAATTTCTGTGTTACATTTTTATAATCAGGCTCATAGAATCTGCTTCTGATTATCTCCTTAAGCATATCAGGAATAAAATATTCAAGCTGCGCCGATGGATTATTCTTAGATTGCATTCTATCATCTCTGACCATATCAATTAACTGATCCAGTTCCTCATTCAGCTCAACCTCTCGTAAAAGCTTGCAGATATCATATAAATGTCTTGAATCCCTGTCCTGCATATTCTGTATTTTATAATCGCATACGGCAAACACCTTATCCACGAAAGTTCTTTCTACAGATTGAACATTCATCATAACCTCTGCAGCTTCAAATGGAACTGGCAGGATGATATTTCTGTCTAAACAAAATCTTCCTACAAAGCTACCGACAACATGCTTATCAACAGGATATACCGATTGATAATAACTTGTTTCTATAATAATCTCCAATGGAATTACAGAAAACAAGGATTCATACTTAAATACATATTTATTATAATCATACCGTGACTTTATATCTTCCGGATTTGACAACACCAATCCCAAATTCTCGGCAATATCGATAATTAATTCTTTTGATTTCACACGCTCTGATTGTGTAGGTCTCCGATTCATTGACAAATCAATATCTTCCGAAAAGCGATCTATCAGATTATATGCCTTAGAAAGTGAAGTTCCGCCTTTAAATACAAATGGTAATTCCGACTTTGCCAGCTCATACAAGAACATTGACTGAATGGTATCTTTCTCAACCATTTGCTCACTTCTGCCTAATTCTCTGGCTACCGTTTCAATAATCTCTTTCCACTCAGCTTGATATTCTCTATACCAATTCATTCATCAAACCTCCCTGATAAATATTTCGATATACTCTATCTGGAAATAGCGACAAATATTTTTTTACCTGACCAAAATCAACGCCTACTATAGAAATAAAATTCTTTATCTTTACTGTAAATTCATCACCGCTAACTTCGCTATATCTGTCAATTGTACTCATAAGGTCCAAAAATTGCAGTGCCCCTTTATTTTCCTTTGATATTTCCACTACTGGCTTATAAACGATAATCTGTCTGCCATCTACATCTACTTTACGTTGTTTGGTAGATGCCTCATTAGAACACACCTCATAGCAAGACGGATTTTGCGTTGTAAAACCATACATATTGGCAAGTTGGATACCTGTGATATATCCGAATATCTCGCCATTCGCTTCCAGATACCTCTTTTGTATAAATTTATCAACCGAAACTTTTCCCTTAGTTCCCAAAATAGTTTTGTAAGAACGATAATACACGCCATTGTATAACCGCTCTATTTTTCCTTCGTCTGTAAGTTTCTTCATCTCTTGCCTAACAGATTCTCTGGATTTGCCAGGAAGCTCTGCAAGAAAGATTGGTTCATCTTTTTGATAATTGGTAATAATATAATCATATAACATACAGAACTCTCCTCTCACAATTTTGAAATTGTCTATTTCACTTTTATTATATCCAATTTTTCTTTATTGTCAAAGGATTTTTCCGGCAAATATTTTATTTCCATTACTTTCTCGCTCAAGTTCCAACATATTTAAGCGAGAAAGCAAACAACAAATTGAGTTTCACTGTAAACTCATCGAGGATACCTTAAGCCGGTCATTATGTCGTATTATTTGAATGAATGAATGTATCTGGACCATTCCAAACAGCCCGGATAATAGTTAAAGCCGATGGGATTCCCACCGGCTCTAATTATTTATACTATTCTCAGGTACAACCTGAAGTTTCTATTTCCGTAATGGAATCGCATTTCCGGAATAATCACTGTCACCTTTATAACTCGATGACCATTTTTTCATAACAAAGATAATGTCATTGTCTTGATTGACTGCAATATATCTACCATAAGTTTCCTTATGCTCGCACAGTAAGTTAAACTGCAAGATGACTCACTACTAATTATTTCAATAAATTGAAATATGGAAGGTAATCGCATTATATATCTAATCTACAATCATCCTTCCATATAAAAATCACTACTTATGAATTTTCCTTTTTTCATCATCTAATCGTAAAAAAACAATATTCGATTCCAGATGCTGTTCAAGTGCTTCGTCTGTTATGTTTAATTCCAACTGCAATCTTCAACATAAAATCGAATATGTACGTTCATCCAACATATTTCTACATAAAAAAGGTATCTTAAGTTCGGCAGCTAAACCGCCTTACCGGGACACCTCGTGGAGTGATTGAAAGAGTCATCGCTAAGGAACACTCGTCGTGACCAAAGGCTCTCATCGTGGCAGAAGAAATGTCCCTAATCTCGCGCTTCAATTACTAATAAAGTTCCTTCTTCAAAAAGGATTTCTGCTTCCTCTTCTAAAATCTCATTACTAATACCAATAGAACAAAATGGCTCCATGGTAAAATCTTCTAATGGATACTTAAACCCTTTCAGATACATATGTGTTACATTTCCCTGATATGGAATGAGTGATACATAATTTCCAAACTGTTCATCCTTTTTTATAGAAATAGACTTATTTATCATCCGTATTCTGTTATGTGCATCAACTAATTGAATGAAAACCTGCTCTTTTAGGCCAATACCAAGTAGCGAAACATTCCCCATAACATGATCAAGCCGGCTTCCTGTTCCACCTAAAACGGTAATCTCTTCTGCACCTAATGCAATTGCCTGTCGAATTGCAAATTCCGTATCGGTATCATCTTTGATTGGATTTAATTCTTTCCAGATGATTGTTTCTTTTTCTTTAAAATAATGTAATGTATCTGAATTTACCGAATCGAAATCACCGATAATCATATCTGGCACTCTTCCCACTCGATAAAAAAACTCCATTCCAGAATCTGCTGCAATCGTATAACCCGGATGATATTGTATCATCCAATTCTTGGCGAATGTATCTTCTATGCTTCCACCAGAAACAATCAATATTCTTTGATACATGATTCTATTGCCTCTATTCACTTAAAATAGACAGAAAACGCTCTACATTCTCTTCGATATCTCCACGGAAAACTGCACTGCCTGCAACAATAATATTGGCACCTGCATCCAATACTTCTGTCACATTCTCGTGGTTGATACCGCCATCTACTTCAATATCTGTTTTAAGCCCCTTTTTGTCAATCAGTTTCTTTAATTCGCGAATCTTATCTGTTACATAAGAAATATAAGTCTGTCCACCAAATCCCGGATTTACAGACATAAGTAAAACCATATCCACCTTCGGTAATACCCACTCAATTTCAGAAAGCGGAGTGGCCGGATTTAGCGCAACTCCTGCTAACAATCCCTTTTCCTTGATGGCTGAAATGGTACGATCCAGATGTTTACATGCCTCTGCATGTACTGTAATTAAATCTGCTCCCGCTTCTGCGAAATCATTGATATACCGGTCCGGCTCTTCAATCATTAAATGTACATCAAAAATACGGTCTGTGCATCCACGGATTGATTTCATTACTGGCATCCCAAAAGAAATGCTTGGGACAAACAGTCCATCCATAACATCAATATGTACATACTGCGCACCTGCTTCATCGAGCAGTCTGATTTGCTCGCCCAAATTTGAAAAATCAGCAGCTAAAATAGATGGTGATAGACAGTTCATATATCCTCCTTGTTTTGCGAAGCAAAATCCGAACCACTTGGTGAGGAGAGGATTTAGCCTCCTTGTTTCTCCTAATATTTCTTTACGTCCTTTAATTCCTGGTACAATAGCTTATAATTCTCATATCGAATCTTACTGATATCCCCCCGTGCAACTGCCTCTTTGACACCACACTCGGGTTCATTTATATGACTACAGCCTTTGAATCTGCAATAAGGCTCATGCACTGCAAATTCAGGATAAAACTGCTGCAAATCCTCTTTTTGAAATCCGGGAATATATAAAGTACTAAACCCCGGTGTATCCATAATATAGGTATCCCCTTCAATCGGAATAATCTCAGAATGTCTGGTTGTGTGCTTTCCGCGTTCAATTTTTTTGCTGATGCTTCCGGTCTCCATCTGAATATTCGGCTGCAGACAGTTCACCAGCGAAGATTTTCCAACACCGGAAGGACCTGCCACCGCTGTTGTTCTCCCCCGTAATAAGGTTTTTAATTCCTCAATCCCCTGACCCTCACATGCACTGGTATGCATCACCGTATAGCCACAGTTTTCATATACTCCGGCAATCTCTCTTAATGCATCTTCTGTCACGAGATCCTGTTTATTAAAACAAATTACAACCGGAACCCTCTGGTATTCCATCATAATCAGGAATCGGTCCAACAGGTTAAAATTCGGTTGTGGTTTCGCCGCAGCAAAAATCACGAGTGCCAAATCAATATTGGCTACTGCCGGCCGGATAAGTTCATTTTTTCTCGGCAAAATCGACTCGATATTTCCTTTTTTGTTTTCTTCATCAATAATGGCAATTTCTACATCATCACCTACCAGCGGTTTAATGTTTTGATTTCTGAAAACGCCTTTTGCCTTACATTCATAAATTCCGGATTCTACTACATGAACGTAGTAGAATCCGGAAATTCCTTTTACAATCTTTCCCTGCATTCTTCACCTGTACTGTTATGGGGTTGTTACATCGCTTGCGCCACCAGTTGTACTGTCGCCGGAAGTTTCAGAGCTTGGTGCTGGTCCGAGACTAACTGTAATCTCAATTGTTGTTCCTTTATCAACCTTTGTGCCTCCAATTACGCTCTGGGCAATTACTATTCCGACTGCTTCATCACTGTTTATCTCTTTCACAGTAATATTCAGCCCATTCAATTCCTGAATTGCTCTGTCTTTTGTATAACTTACGACATTTGGAACTGTAATCTGTTCCTTTCCAAGACTAACCACAATCTCAATCGTAGAGCCACTCTCAACCTTACTTCCGCTTTGAACGTTCTGGCTAATGACAGTCCCTGCTGCTACTGTATCACTATAAGCCTCTTTTACTGTTACATTCAGTCCTAAATTTTTTAACGCCTCTTCCGCACTGCTACGCGCCTGACCTTCTACATTTGGCACTTCCACCTGCTTCTTTCCAAGGCTTACCACAAGATTTATCGTAGAACCCTTTGCAACCTGTGTATCAGCACTCACACTCTGACTGATGACATTTCCCTTTTCAACCTTATCACTGTAATCAGTTGTCACTTCTCCAATCTTAAGTCCTGCTTCGGTTAAAGTACTTGTAGCATTTTCCTGTGTCATATTCACCACATTAGGAACTTTTACAAGCTTCGGTCCCTGGCTGACAACAATCGTAACAAGATCTCCTTCATTTCCTAAGGAAGAACCGGCCGGTGACTGTGAAATGACATAACCGATTTCTACAGACTCACTATACTCCAGCTCTTTTACCGGTTTAAATCCGGCATTTACCAGTTTATTATATGCCGTAGTTTCATCAAGACCCTTCACGCTTGGAATTTCAATCATAGCCGGACCGCTGCTGATGACAACCTCTATGGTTGTCTTAGCATCTACAAAACTGCCTGCTTCCGGTGACTGACTTACGATTTCCCCTTCTTCATATTCGTCAGATGCAATTGTTCCCGCACGTTTGATGCCAAGACCTGCTGCATTTAATATTTCTTTTGCATCTTCAAATGTAAGACCGCTTAAATCAATCACTTCAATATCGCCTTCTGTTGTCTTCTGTGTTTCTGTAACAGTTGTAGCGGTATTCTGCTGTGTATTCTGATTCTTATTCTTAGAACCAAACCCTCCAAGGAAATTAACTAAAATTACAATAATTAAAATTACGATTACTACACCCGCTCCAATACCTAAAATGGTAATGGCTTTATCCATCGTTGGGTCGATATCCTCTTCCTCATCGTAATCATCACTTTCCTCTGCGTCATCCGGTTCTTCCGCATTCTCTTCTCTCATGGCGCTTTCTACTAAAGCAGCCTCATCTACATAAATATTTCCTGTTTTCTGCTTAATCTTATTTACTTCATCCATGCCGATTACACGTGTTTTATCCTGTGGAATTGGCGCAATTACAACAAAATCTTCCGTTGGATTAATCAATGCCTTGCGCAAATCAGATAATAAAGCCGTAATAGATTCATAGCGGCGATCCGGATTTTTCTGTGTACATTTTAAAATGATTTTTTCCATGCTGATTGGAAGATCAGGCGCATACGTTTTCGGAGACTCCATCTCTTCCTGTAAATGTTGGATTGCAACCGCCACTGTTGTATCTCCATTAAATGGCACACGCCCGGTTACCATTTCATACATGACAATACCAAGGGAATAAATATCACTCTTGCCATCCACATAGCCATTTCTTGCCTGCTCCGGAGAAGTATAATGTACAGAGCCCATCACATCTGAACTAATTGTATTAGAGGTAGCAGCTTTTGCAATACCGAAATCTGTTACCTTTACTTTTCCCTCTGTTGAGATAATAATATTCTGTGGCTTAATATCACGATGAATGATTCCTTTGTTATGTGCAGCTTCAATGCCGCGGCCGACCTGAATGGCAATGCTGACTGCTTCTTTAAAGCTCAACTGGCCTTTTTTCTCAATATAAGTCTTTAAGGTAATACCCTCAACGTATTCCATTACAATATAATGAATTTCATTTTCACTTCCGACATCATAAATATTTACAATATTCGGATGCTCCAAACCTGCTGCAGAAGATGCTTCCGTTCTGAATTTTGTTACAAAATTCATGTCCTCTGAAAATTCAGACTTTAATACTTTAATTGCCACATATCTGCCCAGTGTAGTATCTTTTGCCTTATATACATCTGACATTCCGCCAGCGCCGATTTTTCCAATTATTTCATATCTATCTGCAATAATCATGCCCTGTGTTATCATTTTAACCTCCAATTAAACAAATGGTTCTATTAACAATACGGTAATATTATCTTTTCCGCCATTCTTATTTGCTTCGTTTACCAATGTTGCTGTTTTTTCAACAATATCCCGCTGACCTAAAACAATTCTCCTGACATCCTCATCTTCTACCATATTTGTTAGTCCATCCGTACACATTAAAATAATATCCGATTCTTCCAATTCTACCTCAAAAAAATCGATATCCAACGTCTGAAATACTCCGACTGCTCTTGTTATCTTGTTTTTATACGGATGATTCTTCGCATCTGCTTTTTTTAATCTGCCACTTCGAATCAATTCCTCTACATAAGAATGATCTCTTGTTATCTGTGTAATATTCTGACCATTAATTAGATACAGACGGCTGTCCCCAACATTTGCAGCTACCAGTTTGCTTCCAATAATAGTTGCTGCTACAATTGTGGTGCCCATTCCTTCTTTCTCTATGTCAATTATTGCTTCTTTCAACAGTCTTTGGTTTGCTTCTGTAATTGCCTTTTTCAATAAAGATACAGGCTGCCCGGTCTTAGCTTTTGTAATCGATTGTACAATCGTCTCTACTGCTGCTTTTGACGCATATTCTCCTGCCTTATGGCCTCCCATGCCATCTGCTACAAGGAATAAATTTGGAAGCCTTCCAACTGCCGTTTCTGACGTGAACAGGTAATCCTGATTCATATCGCGTGCTCTTCCGACATCCGTCATAGAAAACGTCTTCATGCTAACCTCCCCTTTTGCTGCCCCATATACCGCTTTCGCAGTTGTCCACAGGCCCCGTCAATATCGCGGCCCATTTCTCTTCTAATAGTAACATTTATTCCGTTTTTTTCAAGTTTATTTTTAAACGCAAGTGTGACACTGCTATCCGGTGAAACGAACGTTCTTTCTTTGATTGGATTAACCGGAATCAGATTTACATGACAATTTAAGCCCTCTATTAAAGCGCAAAGATTTTTCACATCTGTATCCGTATCGTTTACACCGCCCACCAGACTATACTCAAAAGTCACACGTCTTCCTGTTTTTTCAAAATAGTATCTGCATGCATCAATTACTTCATGAATTTCATATTTGTTTGCAACCGGCATCAGCTGTAAGCGTTTTTCCTGTGTTGAAGCATGTAGAGATAACGCCAGAGTTATCTGCAGTTTTTTTTCTGCAAGTTCTTTCATTCTCGGAACAATTCCGCAGGTTGAAACCGTAAGGTTTCTCTGACTGATATTTAAACCATTTTCATCTGTCAATAGTTCAATAAACTTTAACAGATTTTCAAAATTATCCATTGGTTCTCCGGTTCCCATCACCACTACATTTGAAATACGTTCCCCAATATCCTTTCCAATCTGGTAAATCTGGTCAAGCATTTCCGATGGTCTTAAATTCCGAACCAGTCCATCCAAAGTGGATGCGCAAAATCTGCAGCCCATCCGGCATCCCACCTGCGAAGAAATACACACAGAATTTCCATGCTTATAACGCATCAGAACACTCTCTATTACGTTGCCGTCCTCTAATCCAAACAGATACTTTCTGGTTCCGTCAATTTTGGATTCCTGCACCTCTTCCATGCTTAATGTAACCAATTCTGCTTCTTCCTTTAGTTTTTCAACAAACGCCTTGGAAATGTTCGTCATCTCTTCAAAAGATGAAACCTGTTTTACATGCAGCCACTGGTAAATCTGTTTCGCGCGAAATGGCTTCTCTCCCAGTATTTCCACAAAGGCAGTCAGTTCTCTTAAATCAAGGGATTTGATATCCGCTTTCATAATTATTGTTCTCCACTTTTGATAAATTTAGCAATGAAAAATCCATCACCTAAATCCTGCTTTGGAAAAATCTGTTTCATTTCTTCCAGTTTAAATTCTTTATGTCTGTTTAAAAACCACGCTGCATTTTCTTCATTTTCCTTACGGTTTATGGTACAGGTGGAATAAATAAGTGTTCCATGCTCCTTTACATAACCACATACCGTATCCAGCATGTTTTTTTGTAAATCCGCCAAAGAAGCTGCTTTCTCCGGCGTCATTTTATACTTAATATCTGTTTTCTTACGCAAAACACCAAGTCCGGAACATGGCAAATCTGCAATGACAATATCTGCCTTCCCGGAAGACGCTTCATCAAATACCGTTGCATCCATCAAAACGGCTTTCATATTTGTGCAGGCATGCCTCTTCCTGTTTTCTTCAATCAAACCTACTTTATATTCTGTCAGGTCTCTGGCTTCTACCATACCGCTTCCATGTAACTTTTCTGCTAAATGCGTACTTTTTCCACCCGGAGCGGCACAAACATCAATAATATAGTCCCCCTCTTTTGGCGCGGCATACTCTGCCACCATCATAGAGCTGATATCCTGCACATAAAAAAGACCTTCTGTAAAACTTGGCAATGCATTTAAATAATCAAAACCTGAGATAGCAAACGCGTAATCAAGGCTCGGGCACTCTGCCACCTGAATTTTTTCTGCTTTTACTCTTTCCGCATGGAAGCGTTCCTCCAATGCATCCGGCGTGATTTTTTCTAAATTCGTACGGACGGTAATCGGTGCCTCTTTGGAAAAGGCTTCTAACGTCTCCTTTAATACAGGAATACCATAATCGCTAAGCCACTGCTCCACAATCCACTCCGGCATGGAGTATTTGATGGAATAATACTCCACCGGAAAATGTTCCATATCCGGCAGCTGTGTTTGTGGATTTCGGCTGATATTGCGCAACACTCCGTTTACAAAGCCGCTTAAGGAAGAAAATCCTTTCTTTTTAGCCAGCTTTACAGCCTCATTACATACCGCTGAATCCGGAACCGCATCCATGTATTTGATTTGGTAAACACTCATACGTAAGAGGTTACGGATAACCGGCTTCATCTTTTTTACTTTTATCTTAGAATACTGATTAATCACATAATCCAGTTCGATTGCGGTCTGAATCGTTCCTTCCGCTACACGGGTAATAAAGGCGCGCTCCTGTTTTTCTAAGTACTGGTACTTATCCAGTACACTGCGAATCACCAGATGGCTGTAGTTTCCCTCTTCCATTACCTCTAATAGAATTCCGAGAATCAGTTCTCTTGTATTTACCATAAATTCTCCTAATTAGTCGTTTCTTCTTCTATTCGTTAATAAAATCAAACGTAACAACTGCAAAATTGCAGCTGCTGCGCTTGCCACATAAGTTAAGGCAGCTGCACTTAACACCTTTTTAGTATAAGGCAGCTCGCTTTCTGCCAAAATACCCGTATCTCCTAAAATCCGAAGGGCTCTCCCTGAGGCATTAAATTCCACCGGTAAGGTCACTAACTGAAAAATAACTGCAAAAGAAAATGCAATAATTCCAAGATTGATGAATAAATCACCTGTGTTGCTGCTGATAAACAGCCCAATTAAAATCAATGGCCATGCCAGCTGTGAACCAATATTTGCCACAGGAACAATTGCAGAGCGAATGTTAAGCGGTGCATATTCCTGCTGATGCTGAATGGCATGTCCGCACTCATGGGCAGCCACACCGATTGCTGCAACCGAGGTGGAATTGTATACAGAATCAGACAAGTTCAACGTTTTCTGTTTTGGATTATAATGATCCGTCAGATTTCCTGAAACATGCTGAATCGTCACATCATAGATACCTGCGTAATTTAAAATACGCGCTGCTGCCTGTGCTCCCGTCATTCCCGTCATGCTGCGATATTTCGAATACTTCTTAAAAGTGCTGTTTACTCTCGCAGAAGCAATCATACAGATTATCGCACCAATAATTACCAAAAAATAAGTCCAGTCAAGACCATAAAAATACATATCTATCGTCTCCTTCCAATTTTGCTTTAACCACGTCTTAAAACAGTCCCTGTCTTTACCTCATAGCCTCGTAAAAAAGCATCTGTTGTCATACGTTTTTTCCCTTCCATCTGCAATTCCAAGACTGCAAGGGTTCCTTCTCCCGTCTGTACATAAATACCATCTTTTGTAATTTCCGTAATCGTTCCCGGATTTGCCGCAGCATCTTGTGATAATGCCTTTGCCTTCCAAATCTTTACGTTTTTATCATCCAGCTTGGTGTATGCACTCGGCCATGGATTCATTCCCCGAATCAGGCGTTCGATTTCTTCTGCGCTCTTGTTCCAGTCGATGCTGCCCATTTCTTTTGTAATTTTAGAAGTATGGGTTGCTTTAGACTCATCCTGTGGTGTATAAACCACAGTTCCATCTTCCAAAGCAGACAATGTCTTTACGATAAGTTTTGCACCTTCTATCGCCAGGCGGTCATATAAGGAGCCACTGGTTTCGCCTTCATTCACAATAACCTCCTGCCGCATCATGATATCACCCGTATCAATTCCGGCATCCATACGCATGGTTGTCACGCCGGTTACCAAGTCGCCATTTAAGACAGCCCACTGAATCGGAGCTGCTCCTCGATATTTCGGTAAAAGCGACGTGTGAATATTGACGCAGCAGTATTTTGGAAGATCTAAAACTGCCTGTGAAACAATCTGTCCAAATGCCTCTACAACAAAAACATCTGCCTCAAATTTTTTCAGATATGCAATGCTCTCCTCTGTACGAATCCGTTCCGGCTGATATACTTCAATTCCGTGAGAGAGAGCACATTCCTTTACCGGAGTAGGCTTTAATGCTTTACTTCTGCCAACCGGTTTATCCGGCTGCGATACCACCAGAACTACCTCATGTCCTGCTTCTATTATTTTTTCCAATGCCGGAACTGCAATATCCGGCGTTCCCATAAAAACAACTTTCATCTATTCATCTTCCTCTTCATAGGTCACATCATGAATCTGACCTTCTACCTTTTCTGTGTACATATGTCCATCTAAATGATCTAGCTCGTGACAGATTGCCCTTGCCATCAATTCTTCCCCTTCGATGATATATTCTTCCATATTTTCATCAAAAGCACGGGCTTTTACATAGTTCGGACGGGTAACACATCCCGCTTTTCCCGGAAGGCTAAGACAGCCCTCATCTCCTGTCTGCTCGCCGGAGGTCTCTAAAATCTCCGGGTTAATCATAATCACCGGTCCCTCTCCGATATCAATCACAACCAGTCTTTTTAATACTCCGACCTGAGGTGCTGCAAGTCCTACCCCATTTGCCTCATACATCGTTTCTAACATATCATCAATTAATTCTTCGATTTTTGGCGTGATTTCTTTTACTTCTTTACATTTTTTCTCTAATACAGGATCTCCCTGCAAACGAATTGTTCTAAGTGCCATTTTTTATTCCTTTCTGTTAAAACCCGTTCATCGGGTCAAAATCAAATTGTATCATTATATTTTTATAAGCCGCATTGTCTGTCACTTGTGCTTCTACGAAATCCTTTACTTCCACCAGCCTGTCATAATTGTTTGCACGCAGATAAATCACTTTCTTATAGATGTCATTTACCTTTGCGATGGCTGCATCAACAGGCCCCAGCAAAGAAATTTCCTTTTGCTCTCGTTCTCTTATAAGCCCTGCCAGCTTCTTTGCTGTTTCTGCAACAGTCTCTTCTGATTTTCCGGCGCATAAAACAACCAGCATATGACAACTTGGCGGATAACGCAACATCTTGCGATAGACAATTTCCTGTTCGTAAAAGGCTTCGTAATTCTGCTCTTTTGCTGTAAGAATGCTGTAATGCTCCGGCTGATATGTCTGTATCACGACCTCACCGTGTTCCTTTCCTCTTCCTGCACGTCCGGCCGCCTGTGTCAGCAGCTGAAAAGTTCTCTCGGAAGCTCTGTAGTCACTGACATAAAGGGATAAGTCTGCTGCCAGTACACCTACCAGTGTCACATTCGGGAAATCGTGTCCTTTTACAATCATCTGTGTTCCAATCAGAATATCCGCTTCCTGATTGGCAAATGCTGATAAAATCTGTTCGTAGTCATCTTTGTTACGGGTGGTATCAAAGTCCATGCGAAGCACCCGCGCCTCTTTAAAACGCTCTTTTACAATTGCTTCAATTTTTTGCGTTCCTGCTTTAAATCCACTGATATATTTTGAGCCGCAGGACGGACAAACCTTCGCTTCCGGTTCTTCATATCCGCAATAATGACAAATCATTTTTCCGTTGTTATGCTGGCTTAGCGAAACATCGCAATGCGGACATTTTATCACATGACCGCAGGCTCTGCAAGAAACAAAACCGGACACGCCTCTTCGGTTTAAGAAAAGCATGATTTGCTGTTTCTTTTTTAATCTGTCTTCCATCAGTTCCTGTAACCGAATGCTTAGAATAGAACGATTCCCCCTACGCAATTCCTCACGCAAGTCCACCACATGACAGGTAGGAAGAACTGCACTCGATGCACGCTGTTTTAACTCAAGAAGCTGATATTCACCATTTACTGCTTTGTAATAACTGTCCACAGAAGGAGTAGCTGATCCTAAAACAACACTTGCGCCACACATCTTCGCCCGTTCAATGGCCGTTTCCCTTGCGTGATACCGTGGTATGGTTTCACTCTTATAGCTGCTCTCGTGCTCTTCATCTATAATAATGAGTCCAAGCTTCTGAAATGGCGTAAATAATGCCGACCTTGGACCAATCATAATATCAATGTCCCCTTTTTTTGCCCGCTCATACTGGTCGAAACGCTCTCCTGCCGACAACCTGGAATTTAGAATCGACACACGACTGCCAAAGCGGTTATAAAAACGCATGACGGTCTGATAGGTTAATGCAATCTCCGGAATCAGGACAATTGCCTGTTTCCCTTCTGCTAATATTTTTGCAATCAGCTCCATATAGACTTCCGTCTTACCGCTTCCGGTAACACCCTTTAACAGATAGGCCTTTGGAAGATTCTTTTCCAAATTCTCTGTCACCGCGTCCACAACTGCCTGCTGCGCCTCATTTAGTGTAAGATGATACCCTTTGCTTTCCAAATGGTCTACCGGATTGCGATAGGAATTTGCTGTATCAATTGCAACGATTCCAAGTTCTTCCAGTGCCCGAATGACAGTTCCTGTCACATTGAGCTTCTTTGTAATAATTTCCCAATCTAATTCCTGCTCTTCTATCAGCGCTGCCAAAAGCCTTGCTCTTGCAGTGCTTCGTTTGTTTCGTTCAAACTCTGCCAGCTGATTTTTCGCTTCTATTGGCCTAAGTAAAAGGCGCACCGTCTTGTGTTCTACTGCTGCCATTTTTTTCTTAATCGGAAGGACGGTCTTTAATGCCTGATTCATCGTCCCGCCATAGTTGCGGCGCATCCATCCCGCTAAGGCAATTAAGTGGCTCTCAATAGGAACGCTATCCGTTACAATCCCAATAATATCCTTTAGCTTTGTAACATCGTATTCCGGCACATCGGTAAGCTCTACGACATAGCCCTTTACCTTTCTGGCTCCAAAAGGAATATATACCTGCATCCCCAATGCAAGGCGCTCCCTCATACGTTCCGGCACCCTGTATTGAAAAGTCTTATCTAATTTTTCATGTGAAATATCAACAATGATATTGGCGTACTGTGCCATCTGCCACCTCTTTTGCAAAATTACTACTAATATTTGATTATATGTCAGATGTCCCGAATTTACAAGTTTTTGACCATTTAATTAAGAAAAACATAACACTTTTTGCATGTTTTTTTTACATTTGGAAATACTAACCAAATAAGTAATGTTAGGAGGATTTCATGTTTCGCAAAAACTTTCTCATCTGCGGTCTGACCGGCTGGTGTATCGAAATTATTTTTACCTCTCTTGGCGCCTTTTTGAGGGGAGATCTGCGCTTAATTGGGCAAACCTCACTTTGGATGTTTCCCATCTATGGTTTGGCTGCATTCATCAAGCCCCTTTATGAAATCATAAAAAAACTGCCATTGCTGTTACGTGGCGGCATCTATTCTCTTGGCATCCTTGCATGTGAATATGCAAGCGGTATGCTCTTAAAAAAACACCATTTATGTCCCTGGGATTACAGTAACTCTCCCACTAACATAAATGGTGTTATCCGCTTGGATTATGCACCGCTTTGGGCACTTGCAGGCCTGCTTTTTGAACGCATTGTCACACGCGATTAATCTGCATCGATATGGTCACAGATACAGTCTGTATCTCCCTCTACAATTGCACCGATATCCACCGTATTAAGGGTACGTCTCTTAATGCGGGCAGCTTCTGACGCTTTTAAGATATAGTTTTTTATTTCTTTTGCATGCTTGATATGTTCTAAATGTATCTCAGGATTGGTCACATCTCCTGTATAGCAGATGACCGTTCCCAGCCCAAATATACGCTCTATCAATGTAGTCACAAGCTTTACATCCTGAATCTTATACATATAACAGTCATTCTCTTCTGTTTTTAGTAATCCCTCCTGAATGGTTAGCATATCATCTGTAAGCGCATATTTCGTAAAAGTCCAGGGAAGTCCAAAAAATAACAGACGCTTGCGCTCTCTATATACCGGTTCTTCCTTTAATTCCATGTTTTCTGTATTCTTTTCCTCTGCCATAATCACCAATCTCCTTTGCTTCCTTTTGCCTCTATTTTACTCTTCCTTCCCTTCCTCTGCAACTAATTATTTTTTACTCTTGCAAATCGCATTTTATTATTATAAGATATAAAAAATACGAAATAAAGGAGTAAATTTATGCGACATTTAATGAGTCCTTTAGACTTCTCCGTTGAGGAGCTGGATGCTCTTTTGGATTTAGCCAATGACATCGAAAAGCATCCCGAAAAATACGCTCATGCCTGTGCCGGTAAGAAACTTGCAACCTGTTTCTACGAACCGAGTACTCGTACCAGATTAAGTTTTGAAGCTGCCATGCTAAATCTTGGCGGTTCTGTTTTAGGTTTCTCCAGTGCAGATTCCAGTTCTGCTGCCAAAGGAGAAAGTGTTTCCGATACCATTCGAGTTATTTCCTGTTACGCAGACATCTGTGCAATGCGTCACCCAAAAGAAGGTGCACCTTTAGTTGCTTCACAAAAATCAACCATTCCAGTTATCAATGCCGGTGACGGCGGTCATCAACATCCAACCCAGACATTAACCGATTTATTAACGATCCGTTCCCTTAAGGGCGAATTAGGCAATATTACCATCGGTCTCTGTGGCGATTTAAAATTTGGACGAACCGTACATTCTCTGATTCATGCATTAATCCGTTATCCAAATGTACGCTTCGTGCTGATATCACCGGAAGAATTACGTGTTCCAAGTTACATTCGTGAAGATGTATTGGAAGCAAACCATATATCCTATACAGAAGTAGAACGTTTAGAGGATGCTATGCCCGAATTAGATATTCTCTATATGACCCGTGTTCAGAAGGAACGTTTCTTCAACGAAGAGGAATATATCCGCTTAAAAGACTTCTATGTCCTGACAAAATCCAAAATGGAACTGGCAAAAAAGGATATGTTAGTTCTCCACCCGCTTCCTCGTGTCAATGAAATTTCTGTAGAAGTGGATGACGATCCAAGAGCAGCCTACTTCCGTCAGGCACAATATGGTGTCTATGTCCGTATGGCTCTGATTCTTACTCTACTTGGAATCACAGTAGAATAATATCTGCAAAGAAAGGAAAATTGCAATGTTAACAATTAGCGGAATTCAGGAAGGTTTTGTACTTGACCATATTCAGGCAGGCATGAGCCTTCAGATTTATCATGATTTAAAATTAGACGAGCTCGACTGTACCGTTGCTATCATTAAGAATGTAAAAAGTAATAAAATGGGCAGAAAAGACATTTTAAAAGTGGAATGTCCGGTAGAAGCACTTGACTTGGATATTCTCGGTTTCATCGACCACAATATTACCGTAAATGTCATCAAAGACAATTCGATTGTTGAGAAAAAAATACTGCATCTTCCGAAACAGGTGAAAAATGTTATCAAATGTAAGAATCCACGTTGTATCACCTCAATTGAGCAGGAGCTTGACCAGATTTTTATTCTCTCCGACTCTGAAAAAGAAGTCTACCGCTGCAAGTACTGTGAAGAGAAGTACGCAAATCCAAGGAAAAGATAGAAAAGTGCGCCTAACGGCGCACCTTTTCTTTTAACACGGTCTACAGCAACAGCAATTGCAAAGCATATTTAAAAACAGCATACTTAAGCACCAACTGCCTGTACTTGCATAAGGTCTCTCATAACTGCTGCCCATATTGGTATACCAGGTACCGCCATATTCTAAATGCTGCAAAAACTGGCGATACTGAGAATTGCTCGGTTCCATGTCAACTGCTTTCTGTGCATACTGCTTGGCCATAATATTATTACCAAGTCCCTGATTTGCCAACGCACTATAGTAATACCAACGGGCGTTTCGTTCCGATTCTGCCATTTGGTTTAACACATTTACGGCTTCTCTGTAACAGCCATTTGCAATATAATTTGCAGCCGCACGCATTTGCACAGATTCCGTATCAGCGGAACCATAACCCGAATTATGATACGTATATCGATAACCAGTACCGCCGTATCCATAATTATATCCACCACCGTAATTACCGCCGGACTGTTTTTCCTTCATAATCTGGTCGTAAGCCTGCTGTACTTCTTTAAACTTTTCCTCCGCAGCTTCTTTATTCGGATTATTGATATTTGCATCCGGATGATATTTGCGGCTTAAATTACGATATGCTTTTTTAATTTCATCGTCAGAGGCACCGGGCGATACGCCAAGCACCTGATATGGATCTCTCATTTTTTCTCCATTTCCACAGTATGATATTTCTTCTGCTTTTCTTCCAGTTTTTTCTTTTTCATCTGTAAATATTCATATTTTGACCAGACACCGGAATACAAAATATTTCGCAAAATATCTGCATGTAATAGAATCGGAAGCCGCTCAAAGGACTTTGCACACTCTGACATCATACTGGTCAACAGTAACTTGCAAATCGTCTCAAAATCCTGATTTCCATCCGTCTCCATATAATTTAGCGGATTATAGGCATTCTTTTTCTTGTCCTTTTCAAAATCCTCATAGGCATCCATCAGATATATAAATTTACCCATATAAAAACCAAGGGTTTTTAATTCATCCTTCCAAACATCCTCTTTCCAGCAAAATACCTCGCCAAGCATCTCGCCTGTCAGACCGCTGATTAAATCCAAATTGCTTTCCCTGCGCTTTTCCAGTTCTTCAATCTGCTGCATATAACGCTCCACTGCTGCAATCTGTCTTGGATATTTTTCCATAATACGAGCATAATCTTTATCCAAAATTTTTACAAGTGCTTTTTTTGCATAAGAGCGCTCGTCTTTCCAGTCATCTATAAAATTATGATATGCCAGAATCAGATTCATATCAGCAGCATATTCTGTCGCTTCATTTATATAAGCGGTCCGACGTTTTGTCGGATGCAACGGACAGGTAAACTCTGTCTCCTCATTTGGCAGCTCATATAAACCTGTTAAAAGTACAATCAAAAATGTCAAATCATAGCTTAACAGCATCTGACCCTTTGTACCACAATCTGCCTTCAGCCTCCGGCACAACCCGCAGTAATAAGCCTGATATGCTTTTTTATTTTCTTCTGACAGTTCTGAACCGTTGATATTAATATATCCAAACATCAGACCTTCTCCTTCATTCTAGCTCTTCTTCACAAATTCCGTTCTGCACTTTGGACAGGTAATACAAATTTTTCCTCTTCCCTTTGGCACACGCACCTTCTGTTTGCACTGTGGGCATTTAAAAAAGCGATACATTTTTCGTTCCGAAAAATGTTTTTTCATGAGACTCCATTTCGCCACAACTTTATACCGAAGTGTTAAAAATTTCTGGTTTTCCTGGTATCTTTTAGACACATTTTTTGAAAACATACGAAAATAGGTATAGAAAATCAAAAATAATCCAATCCAGTAAAGAATTCCCCACTTGGTAAACAAGGATAGCAAAAGACATACAAGCGTACTTACTGATATAAATCTTCCCAACTCATCCGCGCCATAACGTCCCACCATAAACTGCTGCATTTTTGTATTTAACCGATACATCATTGATTGAAATTTCTGTTTCATCTTATCCACCTACATCAAATGTGTGTCATTAGACACACATAATAAAAACGATACCATTTCATATATGATACCGTTTTATCTTACTTCCTTCAAAAACTTCCGTCAATGGTTCTATTGTCTTTTAAGAAACATTTTAGAATTTGATAATAATTTCCATTTCCTCAAAAAATGCGGACTTTTCGCTCCATACTATCTGCATCCTGTGCATAAGAAACTGCGGTTTCCATCGCAATCTCGCTCCGCATATAAGCATCTAAAATTGCATCGTCCATACTCTGCATGCCTTCTTTTCTACTGTTTGAAATAAGGCCCGGAATCTGATGATTTTTTCCTTCCCGAATCATGTTACGAACAGACTCATTTGCAAGCAGTACTTCAAAAGTTGCTATTCTGCCTCTAATATCAGAGCGCGGCAGTAATTGTTGTGCAACAATTCCGCTTAGTACGGAAGCAAGCTGCACCCTCACCTGCTGTTGCTGATAAGGCGGAAAAACATCAATCATTCTGGCAATCGCATCAACCGTGTTACTGGTATGTAATGTTGAAAATACCAAATGCCCGGTCTCCGCTGCTGCAAGTGCCATAGAAATCGTAGCTATATCATAAAGCTCTCCCACCATGATTACATCCGGGTCCTGTCGCAAGGCTGCACGGATTCCATCTGCATAATCATTCGTATCACAACCTATTTCTCGCTGGCTCACAATGGATTTTTTATGAGAATGTAAATATTCAATCGGATCTTCTAACGTAATAATATTCTTGTAATCACGTTCTGCGATTACTTCTATCAGGCTTGCTAAAGTAGTGGACTTCCCGCTTCCTGCAGTTCCCGTCACCAGAATCAGTCCTCGCTTACGGTTTGTAAGTTCCACAACCGCTTTTGGAATTCCCAGGTTCTCCGGTGATGGTACCTCATATGACAAAATACGAAGTGATGCGGCATAAGTACCACGCTGACTGAAAATGTTCACACGTACACGTGAAAATCCAGGAATAGAAAAAGCAAAATCTAATTCTCCAATCCGCTCCAAATCTGCAATCTGCTCCTCTGTCATAACCGGGCGAATGATATCTTCGACTTCCTTTGGTTTCATAATCTCTGCATTCTGCGGAACTAGTCTTCCATTAATGCGGAACATTAAAGAGCTTCCCGGCGCCATATGAATATCGGACGCATCTATCTCTTTTGCCAATCGTAAAATTTCTTCTATCTGCATGTAGAACACTCCTTTTGATGAATACCGGCATATCCGGTATTCTGCGCGCTCGCGGAGCGTGCTTGCTTTATACAATAAAGCAAGCAGGACGATAAGCCGGGTTATGTTCAGGAGATTTTGGAAAATCTCCCAGAATCTCCTGCAATGATCATCTTTCTAGGATAACTGTTGCCAATTATCTCAAGCGACCTACCTAAAGCTAGCGGGCCACGTCAACGCTTTTATTCGGTCTTGCTTCGGATGGGGTTTACATGTGCCCCTCCTGTTACCAGGAAGGCGGTAGTCTCTTACACTGCCCTTCCACCCTTACCAGATTGCTCTGGCGGTATATTTCTGTTGCACTTTCCTTAGAGTCGCCTCCACCGGACGTTATCCGGCATCCTGCCCTATGAAGCCCGGACTTTCCTCACCTGCGGTCTTTCGACACTTGCAGCCGCGATCATTTGTCCTACTTGCTGTTATAGATTAACTTACTTTATTTCTGTTGTCAAATTTTTTAAATTCAAAAATTTTATACATTGAAGCAACTTCCACCAATAAACTCACGCAAAATCGAATTCTGCGTAATTCCCTCTGACGGCATTGGGAGAAAATAGTCTAAAAATTTTAAGAGCCTCTTTGCTTCTAGGTATTCCGGGCAATCTTTTTCAATTGCAAACAGCAAAGGTTCTGCGTATATTTTCAATACGGCAAGTTCATAGATTAATGCCGAATTAAACATCACATCTGCACCTTCCTGAAATGGAAAAATATAACGTTCCTCTCCTCTTCGCACAGAATCCCACATTGCAATGGTTTCCTTTGCCGAGGTGCCTCTGGTTCTTGCATCCCGCACCAGTCTGCGAATCAGTCTGGCATCCGCTGTCGGAAGACAGTTATGCTCATCAATATTTAGTTGCGTCAGCGCGCTGATATAGATTCTGAATTTGCTCTCGTCCGGGAGTGAGTAGGAAAGCTTTGGATTTAAGCCATGTATTCCTTCAATTACAAGCACATCTTCCTTCCCCAACTGCATAAAACGGTTCTTATATTCACGTCTTCCGGTCTTAAAATTAAAAATCGGAAGTTCCACTTGTTTTCCTGCAAGAAGCTCCTGCATATCATGATTGAACAATTCTACATCAATGGACTCTAAACACTCCAAGTCATAATTGCCAAACTCATCCCTTGGGCAATCACTCCGGTTCTTATAATAATTATCCAAAGGGAACGGATGTGGTTTCAGTCCCTTTGCCTGAAGCTGAATAGAAAGCCGATGAGAAAATGTGGTTTTCCCGGAAGAAGATGGTCCGGCAATCATAATAAATTTGTGATTACCGGCAGATACTATCTGCTGTGCCAGATTACCAATTCGTTCCTCAAAAAGAGCCTCCTGTGTTAAAATCATATCCTGTGTATCTCCGGCAGAAATCCGGTCATTTAGGGCACCAATACTGTCAATATCCAGCATTTTTCCCCAGTCTCTGGAAGATTTTAATGTTGCAAAAAGCTTTGGTCTCGGTTCATACTCCGCCACCACTTTTGTATCAACGTCCGGGAACAGCAGCATAAAGCCTTCTGCCTCTGCCAAAATATCAAAATACTTCAGTCCTCCTGTAGAAGGTGCCATATAGCCATAAAAATAATCCCTATAACCATCCAGATTATAAATATTCACTCTGGAGCTTCTACGATAGCGGAATAGCCGCTCCTTATCCGGCATTGCCTGTTCTTTAAATAATTCCACAGCCTTATCCGTATTCCAGCTTTCCTTTTTTATCGGTAGGTCCTCTTTTACCATACGAAGCATTTCTGCCTTTATCTCTTCTACGTGTTCCGGAAGAAACGCCGTTGCTTTTTCTGCGGCATCAGTCTTGCTGACAAGTTCACAATAATATCCCTGACCAATGGAATACTTTACACGTACGTCAATTCCATCCTTTCCATACAAATTATAAATTGCTTTTTGCATTAAGAGGATGACACTTCTGCGGTAAGTTTTTTTCCCTATCTTATCTGCAGTCGTAACAAAGGATAGTTCTCCCTCTTCGTCCACAACCTTACCCAGTTCCCTAAGCCTGCTTCCCACTAATACGAGAATGATATCATCCGTATAATTCTTCTGGTACTCTTTTGCAATTTGAAAAAATGTTGTCCCCTTTGGATATACTTTTTCCTCACCGTCAATCACCAGTCTAACATCCTGTTCCATGAAAACCCCCGCTTTCTTCTAAAAAAACTTCAAAGCTTCTCCATTTAAGTGCAGCAAATCCTCTACTTCTTCCATCCTTGTTTTTACTTTTTCAGAGAGTGGTGCCTGCTTCATTTCTTCATAAATATCCGAATACAGCCTTGCTTCTCTCTCCAGATACTGCTTTAATACCGGATGTGCCGTCTTAAGTAAATGTCTGCCATAGCGGCAAAACAATACATTTTCTGCACTTTTTTCGTCTTTTATTCCCTGATACTGCACATGCATCATCGGATAAAATTTTTCATCCTCAAATACGATATTTTCTTCCAAAATCACATATCCGGCGTTATAGAGCCAGGCTCTGACACGCTCAATCTCGGACTGTGGCTGCAAAATCAGTTCCTTTGCCTGCCTGCATACCATATCTCCCTCTTCTAAGATATGTAAAACCAAGCCGCCTCCCATGCCGGCAATCAAAATACTATCTGCCTCACCGGGTGTCAGCGCAGCCACTCCGTCCGACAATCTGGTCTCTATGTAATCTTCTAAACCATAGTGCGCAATATGCTCTTTTGCTCTCTTTAGCGGTCCGACATTAATATCCATGGCTATCGCCCGCTCAATGCGGCCCTCCTGCATCAGATAAATCGGAATATAGCCATGATCTGTCCCAACATCAGCTAATACATTCCCCTTTGTTACAAAAGAAGCTACTGACAATAATCTATTCGATAACTTTACCATTATTCTAAATAATCCTTTAATTTACGGCTTCTGCTTGGATGACGAAGCTTGCGCAGTGCCTTTGCCTCAATCTGACGAATACGCTCACGTGTTACATTAAACTCTTTTCCAACTTCTTCCAAAGTCCGTGCGCGTCCATCTTCTAAACCGAAACGAAGGGTCAATACTTTCTGTTCACGCTCTGTTAACGTACCAAGTACTTCCTCTAACTGCTCCTTTAACAAGGTAAATGCAGCTGCATCTGCAGGTACCGGAACATTATCATCCTGAATAAAATCTCCCAAGTGGCTGTCTTCCTCTTCACCAATCGGGGTTTCAAGGGATACCGGTTCCTGAGATATTTTTAAAATTTCACGGACACGTTCTACCGGCATATTCATCTCAGCAGCAATTTCTTCCGGACTTGGCTCGCGGCCCAACTCCTGAAGCAGCTGTCTGGATACGCGGATTAATTTATTAATAGTTTCCACCATATGAACCGGAATACGGATTGTTCTTGCCTGATCTGCAATTGCTCTTGTAATTGCCTGACGAATCCACCATGTCGCATACGTAGAGAACTTATATCCCTTTCTGTAATCAAATTTTTCTACAGCCTTTATAAGACCTAAGTTTCCTTCCTGAATCAAATCGAGGAAAAGCATACCACGGCCTACATAACGCTTTGCAATTGATACCACCAGACGAAGGTTTGCTTCTGCAAGACGTTTCTTTGCATCGTCCCCTTCATTTGCTTCTTTCGTAAGTCTTTCGATTTCTTCCTGTGTATCCTCTTCTGCTTCCCCGTTTTCTTCACGCTTCTTTAAAATCGCTATTTTTTCTCTGGCAACCACACCATTTTCCATTTTCTGTGCAAGTTCAATTTCTTCTTCTGCACTTAATAACGGCACTTTACCGATTTCCTTTAAATACATGCGGACAGGGTCCTCAATGGATACACCGTCCGGAACGGAAAGGTCAATTTTTTCAACCTCAACTTCATCGTCATCGTCAAGCTCCAATAAA
Organism: uncultured Roseburia sp.; assembly: GCA_945787015.1. Classification (GTDB taxonomy): domain Bacteria; phylum Bacillota; class Clostridia; order Lachnospirales; family Lachnospiraceae; genus Roseburia. Next base: position 41,124 of record CALZGM010000003.1, on the reverse strand, counting down.
ATATCATCATCTGCATCATCATCGGTGATACGGAGCACATCTACATTGCTTACCTCTAAGAAATCCAGTACTTTTTCCAGCTGCTCTGCATCTAACTGCATGTCTGCAAAGAAATCATTGATTTCCTGATACTCAAGCATATTCTTTTTCTTCTTAGCCAACGCAAGCAGCTCTTTTAATTTCTGCTGAAATTTCTCTTTTGCTGCTTCCTCTGTGGCAGCATCTTTTACGCCATTTGTATTTTCTTCTGCCAAAACTTCCGCTGTCTGGTTTGTTTCTTTTTCGTTCTTCTTCGCCATTTGTTTCATCCTCTCAAGTTTTCTACTATTTTGTCCTTACCCAATAGAAATATGCATCTTTTCCAATTCTTCCAGGCTCTTCTTATCGCTGACTAACTTCATCAGTCCTTCCATATCGGTTGGTGCCAGATGCTCGGAGCGATACTTCATACTGTTTTCCTTTATTCGAAGTATGGTCTCCTTTAATGCTTTTTCCATCTCTTCCTTTGTCTCAACCTCATGAATTCTTGCATTGAACAGACCAGCGACCTCTTTTTGTTCTTCCTCTTCCTCGAAGCAATTAATAATCTGTGCCGGGTTTGCATTGCCTGATTCCTCAAATTGATGGAAAAGAATTTCTGCCACCTTATGATACAGTTCCTCAGTAAAATCTTCCGGTGCAATATATTTCTTTATTTTTTGATATAATCCGGTGTATTCAATCAACCACGTCAAAAGCAGTTTCTGGGACTGTTTCATGCCCTCGTTTTTCTTTAATCCATTTCTTTGCGTGTTATTTTCATTGATTCCGGACTTTAATCGCGTTCTCTCTGTATCACCGCTTGCCATCTGCATGCCATACCGGCCTACTAATTTTTGCAGATCTGCCACAGCAATCTGATACTTCTTAGCCACCGCCTCTACATAAATGTCGCGTTCTATTTTTTCTGTAAAAGAACAGAGCTTCTTTGCTACTTCATTATAAAACTTGGCTTTTCCTTCCGGATCCGTTAAATCAAAATTCTTTTCCATCATACGAATCTCGAATAAGAAGCTGTTCTCTGCCTCGTCAATCCGTTTCTGGTAAGCCTCTGGGCCCAATGCCTTAATAAATTCATCCGGGTCCTTATACGGCTTCATATTGATTACCTTCGTAGTCAGTCCCACTTCCTTTAAAATCGGGATTGCCCGAAGTGCTGCTTTTGTTCCTGCTCCATCGCTGTCATAGGTCAGATATACCTCTTTCGTATAACGCTTTAGCAGATTTGCATGACCCGACGTAAGTGCCGTTCCAAGTGATGCTACCGCATTATCAAAGCCTGCCTGATGCAGTGCTATGACATCCATATAGCCCTCACACAACAAAAGTTGCTGTTTTTTGGTGCTTCTTGCAAAATTCAGGCCATATAGATTGCGGCTCTTATCAAAAATTGGTGTCTCAGGTGAATTCAGATATTTCGGTTCACCATCGCCCATCACTCGTCCGCCAAATCCGATTACTTTATTATGCACATCCATAATGGGGAACATGGCACGATTCCAAAACTTATCATACCCGCCACGGCGCTCGTCAATACTAACCAGCCCCGATTCTTTTAAAATTTCATCGTCATATCCCTTTTTCCTAAGATAGCGATACAAATCATCACTATACTGGTCTGAATAACCAAGCCCAAACTTTCTCATGGTCTCATCACTTAACTGTCGCTTTGAAAAATAGGAATATGCAAGTTTTCCTCTGTCACTGCGAAGCAAGGTATAAAAATACTTCGCCGCCTCTTTATTAATCTCTAAAAGGCGCTGTTTCTTGTCCGCCTCTTTTTTCTGCTGTGCTGTCATCTCATATTTAGGTAATGTCACCCCGGCCCTGTCCGCCAAAACCTCCATGGCTTCTCCAAAAGTGAAGTTCTCATACTGCATCAAAAAGGTAAAAACATTTCCTCCCGCGCCGCACCCAAAACAATAATACATTTGCTTATGCGGTGAAACCGAAAAGGAGCCGGTTTTTTCATTATGAAAAGGGCATAGCCCAAAATAGGTGCTACCCTTCTTTGTCAAATGTACATACTGGGAGACTACATCCACAATGTCATTCCGCTGACGCACTTCTTCTACAATTTCTTCTGAAAAATATGGCATTTAAATCTCCCTTCTTTACAAATTTAATATCCATCCACCTGCCATGCCTTCCATGCCGAAAGCAATTTCAGTTTTAGTATCCGTCTACCTGCCATGCTTTCGGCAGAAAATACTCCGAAAACTTTTCAATCGCATACTGGTCTGTCATACCGGAAATATAATCACAAATCACTCGTTCCTGCGACTCTCCGGTATCAATCATACGTTTAAATTTATCCGGCAAAAATTTCGGATGCTCCATATAAAAGTTAAACAACTGCTCAATCATGGCCTTTGCTTTCACTTCTTCGCTTTTTGCCACCGGATTTTTATACACATGGGCGTACATAAAGCTTCTAAGTTCTATCATGGCTTCCTGTGCATCCTGGGCCATAATAATATCGTCTTTTCCCCTGCTGTTTCGAATCAGGCTGTGTACCAGAGTGTTCAGTCGCTGCTTTGTATTAAATCCCAATGTTTTCCGGATTTCCAATGGGATATCCTCTTCCTGCATAATCTGTGCGCGAATCGCATCGTCAATATCATGATTAATGTACGCAATCTTATCTGAAAAACGTACAATTTTTCCCTCTAACGTGTGAGGCAGGGAGCTCGACTGATGATTTAAAATACCATCTCTTACCTCCCATGTCAGATTCAGGCCCTTTCCATCCTTCTCCAGTTTCTCCACAATTCGCACGCTCTGCTCATTGTGCTTAAAACCTTCAGAACAAATGCTGTCTAAAACATGTTCTCCCGCATGACCAAATGGTGTATGCCCCAAATCGTGTCCAAGAGCAATTGCCTCCACTAAATCCTCGTTCAGACGTAAGGCTTTTGCAATCGTTCTGGCATTCTGAGATACCTCTAAGGTATGGGATAATCTGGTACGATAATGGTCACCCTTCGGTGTTAAAAAAACCTGTGTCTTATTTTTCAGGCGTCGAAACGCTTTACAATGCAAAATACGATCACGGTCTCTTTGAAATACCGGTCTCACATCGCATGGTTCCTCCTGAATCTCTCGCCCTCTTGAATTTACGCTTAAGGTTGCAAACTCACTCAGATTCTCCCGCTCCATCTGCTCTAATTCTTCTCGTATTGTCATGCTATTCCTCCATATCTCTCCCTGTGATCATGTTTATGGACAGCCTACATAACTAATATTCTGCGAGATTTTTTGATTTCCTTTTTTCTTTAAAAACTTTTTTCGACGAATTTATTTCATTTTCCCCTAGAAGTTACTCTGGCAAATTCTATTCCGTTAGAAAAGCAGGCACTGCTGCTCGTATTCCATCTTCTTATTTAATGGTGCCGGTACCTTTTTCAGCAAATTCTCCAACCGCTCCTTCTGAAATAGCCACGCTTCAATTTCTCCCCGTTCCAAAATAAGAGGCATTCTGTTATGAACCTCCCGCATAGAGAAATTTGCTGCTGTTGTCAAAATAACAAAGCGGTTTTCCCCCTCGATGCACCCATAAAAACCCGCCATATATAAAGTCGATGGTTTTCCTTCCTTCATCTCTTCTGCTGTAAATGTAACTTTCTCTTTATTTCGATTCCATTCATAAAAGCCCGCAGCCGGAATAATGAGCCGCCGGCTTAATAGATTCTGCCGAAACAGTTTCTTCTCCAAAGCAGACTCTGCCCTTGCGTTGATGATAGCCTTCGCATCTTTTATCACCGGAAATCCCCAACGCATCTCATTTCCTACAATTTGGCCTTGTTCCGCTGATAACACTACTGCTGTCTCTGTCGGATGTATATCCCCCTTCTTTGCCTCCCTTTTGATTCGTTCGTCCACTTCTCTGGTGAGCCGCTCAATTTCCCTTGCAGTCTCATCATCTACATAAAATCTCCCACACATGTTACCCTCCTATATAATTCTCGTCTTTTCATGTTCCACATCGATTCCTACTGTCACACCGGATCTGCGTTCCTTATCCAGTCCGCCACTCATATGGGATACGTCCCCCTTTAGGAAACAAGCTCTTTTCACTGCATCTTCTCCATATCGCTCCCTTATCTCATCTACTGTTTTATTTAATAATTCCAACCGGTCAAAACATTCCATATCGAACAAATTATATTGCCTTCCTGCATCCGTCTGCACCTTTGTCGTATGGACTCCGATTTGTCTGATTGGTGTTTTCTTATCCCATAAATCGGAAAAAATCCGGCACGCGGCCCGGTACAATTCTTCCGTAACATCTGTAGCCGTAGACAGCTGCATTTGCTTATTAACATACTTAAATTCAAAGGTCGTAATATGAACCGCCACCACACTGATTTTAACCCGGTCTGCCCGAAGTCTCGCACCTACGGTTTCGCATAAAGATAAAAGCAGATGCTTCGCATAATCCATCGTGACAATGTCCCTAGGTGCCGTCATACTGTTGCCATATCCTTTATTTGATTCGTGTCCGTAAATGTAGGGTTGTAAATCTTCCCCTCTGGCATATCCCTGAATCACTAAACCCGGTGTCTTTAAATGTGCTTTTATCACCTGCTCATCTGCCTTTGCCAATTCTCCAATTGTCTTAATTCCAAGGGAAAAAAGTTTCTGTGTCGTGCTTCTTCCCACAAAAAACAATTCTGAAACCGGAAGCGGCCACAGCTTTTTTTCCATCTCCTCCGGAAATAGGGTATGCACTTTATCCGGTTTTGAAAAATCTCCCGCCATTTTTGATAAGAGGAAATTGGTGGAAATGCCGATATTTACGGTAAAACCCAGTTCCTCCCGAATCTCATTTTTTAAATCTGTTGCAAGCTTTACCATCTGACCTCTTCCGTATACCTTTTCAAACCCGTCAAAAATGGCCCATGCCTCATCAATACTGTACTGAATCACATGGTCTGAATACTTTTTTAATCGGTTGATAAATGCCCTGGATGCATTCACATATAACCCATAGTCCGGTGGAATCACCACCAAATTGGGACATTTTTTAGCAGCGGTCACAATGGCTTCGCCTGTCTGAATACCATACTTCTTCGCCGGAATACTTTTTGCCAGAACAATTCCATGCCGCTTCTCCTGATCTCCGCCCACGATGCTCGGAATCAGGCGCAAGTCCTCTTTCTCCCCCAGTACATTCACACGATATGCTGCGCTCCAGCTAAGGAACGCACTATTAACATCAACATGAAACACATATCTGTCGCTCATTAAGACAGGAACTGGAAGATTCTCCACCTCTGATTCTCCACATGATACCGTATCTCTACGATTCTCCGCGTCTCTCCTAACACAACCGAGCAGACAAAGCGTTTCTCGCGAATCCCCATAAAACAGCATTCATCTCTGGATATCGTTTTTTCAATGACTACCTTTTCAATGACATGCTCCTCTGTCTCAAACCGGAACCAAAGCGGTGTCACCTTCCCATCCCGATCCGTAACCGACATCATCTGAACCGGAATATTCACCGGACACAAATCCCCAAACTTTACACCCTGCTTTACGGATGCATCTTCCATTCCTCTCACCTGCCTTTCGTCCAGAACATTTGTTCGATTTTATGTTAGCAAAAAATTTAGAGGATGTAAAGAGGGAAAATTTACATTTTGGGAAACGTGCGCCGCCAGACAGACTCGCAAAAAAAAGCAAGCCGCTATGGACTTGCTTTTTCAACAAACTTTACTCTTCCCGTTCTCCCATTTTACTCAACATATTCATCAGATGTTTTTCAAACCAATTCGCCTTTACCAGTGCCAGCCCGCTTTGCTCATCCGCCAGCACAATCAAATCATCGCCCGGATTAATATTCATTACCTCTCTGGCCTTCTTAGGAATTACAATCTGTCCCTTGTCATTTACCGTAACTGTTCCAAACAGATGTTTTCCCTTCGGAGCAGGCATGATATCTTTTCCGTCCTGCAGTTTTTCTTCCTTGCACAAATCATTTAAGGTTGTACCGTAAAGTTCTGCCAAAGCCGCACATTTTTCAATGTCCGGTATGGTTTCTCCCTTTTCCCACTTCGCATAGGCCTGCCTTGAGATATTAATTTTTTCGGCAACCTCCTCCTGCGATAGGTTGTTTGCCTTTCTAAGCATAATGATATTTTCCTTAAACATGTTTCTCTCTCCTGATTCCAAAAAGCAGCCATCTGATGATTGGTATTCTTCTTAGTATCTCCCATAATAGCACACTTCCTGCAAGCCCGGCAACCAGTTCAATCAGATAGATTACGCCAATTGGTAAGGAATAGGCTACCGGTTTTAGCATGGTATTTGTAAAAAGCATCACATTGATATGTATGATATAAATGCCCCAGCCGGCTCTGTTCATATAGCTTGTAAAAGGATTGCTAAAGTCTAATACCCGCTGCGCCATTCCAAGAATTCCAAGTACCATAAACCAGGCTGCAACGACTGCAATAGAATCATTTTGCACTTCGTTATTCGCATAGTACTTACCATAATCTTTTACGATGTATGCAAAATCTGCAAGGATTCCTATTGTCAGAAACAGGTACGCATATTTTTTTACAATCTGCTGTACACTTTCATTTGAAAACACATAATATCCAAGCAAAAAGACTACCGGATATAAGCACATTCTATAGGTCGTAATCGGCGTATTGAGAAGCTGTGCCGCTCCAACGACAACTACCGTAAGAAGCACTAGTACAAGGAAGTTTGCCTTACTGCCCAGTGCCAAAAGTTTGTCCTTTTTATCTATGATTTTTATCAAAGCAAGAAGTAGGCTGCATAAAAATAACACCTGGCAAAACCATAATGCACCGATTCCTGATGCGCAATAAATGAAATACAACACGAATTCCGGTATCCCGGCCTTTGCTTCTGCCGTAAGGAAGTTCAGAGAAATGAGATATCCGCCCACCCACTGAATGAAAAGGATTCCTAAAGTAGATGGCACCAGAAGTTTATTTACCCTTTCTGCCAGAAACTCTTTCATGCCTTTTCTTTGAAGTACCATATTTGCAACGATTCCGCTCACAACAAAAAGCAGCATCATAAACCATGGGTATACAAAATATTGAAACAATGCAACCTCTGTAACGGTAGCTTTTGCCCCTTCTTCTGCCGGATTTGGTGCTAATCTTGCAAACATCGGCTCTATTCCAATATTGTGGTAATAGTAAAACACATGATAAACCACCACGATAACAATTGTCATCCATCGAATATTATCCAGCCACGCTTTTCTGTTCTCCATAACGCCTCCAAATTACTACAATTCTTATGTTTACTACTTTTACGATTATTATAAAATTTAGTTGCGTGATAATCTACCAACGAAACTTGTCAAATTGAATGGAAATATGTTAACTTTAGTTGCTATACTCCTATAGCCTTGCAAATCATTTTTTCAAAACTCTCCGCAAATCTATTATCATCTTCTTCTGTTCGTTTTCTTGGCCCTTTTATATGATTCTTTGAACTGCTCCGCCTTGCCTTTTTATTCAGATGCCGTTCCATTAGCATCTGGTCAATGTTCTCATCCGTATACCATTTCCCTGACTGATGAATTGCGTATGCACCTTTCCCCAATGCCATTGCCGCAACTCCATAATCCTGGGATACGACAATATCTCCCTTATGGCATATGCTGATTAATTTATAGTCCACTGCATCAGCACCGGCTCCAACTACCATTACCTCACTATACTCCGAATCCAATATATGATTGGTATCACAAAGCAATGTAACGGCAACTTGGTATTTTTTAGCTATCTTTTCAATGATATGGACCACAGGGCATGCGTCCGCGTCTACGAAAATTTGCATATTGTCACCACCAATTATTTTTCGTTTTTTATTGATTCATATTCTCTACCATACTGGCAGGCTTTACCGTCATTTCTATCCAAGCCGGCATGAAACCGCTTTTTAATGCATTTTTGACTGATCTAATATTTGACCATGCACAACAGTAAAACGGTACTTTTCCTCTATCCATTATTTCAACTGCCAAATTACTTGTTAGCGAAGATGCAACTCCTTGTCTACGATATTCCGGCAATACATCCACTCCTATCTGCCACATATCATCACAATCAGCTGAACAAGCAGCAAGCCCAATTAATTTTCCATTGTCAAAAGCCCCAACCCCGAGAACATCCAGTTCTTTTCTATCCTCACATAATGCATTGCTCCATGTCGGCATATATAATTCTGCAAAATCCTCATGTGATAGCACTTTGAGTTGATAATTAGAGTGTAACCTTTTTATAACATTAACATCCGGCAAGAAATATTCTGCCATAAAGCAAACCCGCTGACCTTGTGTCCTCATTCGTTCGTCAATCCAGTGCATATTAGGTGTTTCAAAGCAATGATAGAATTCAAATTTTTCTAAATACTCTTTTACAATATCTTTGTATTCCTCTTTCACCGAAGCCACAATATTATTTCCATATGAAACTAAATTACATGCAATGGGTTCTTTGTAATATTTTCTTGCCAGTGGACCCACTCCTGACTTTACAATTACATTTTCATCTTTCGTAAAGTCAGAAACATCTGCGTTTATATCTATTGCCGATTGATGCATAGCAATATCCAGTATTTCTTTATTAGTCATTTTTATCACCTTCATTCATTTAAACAGAAATTTGCCAAATCAACAAATACTGATTTAAAGTATTTTAATATGATTCTCTATGAAATATTTCTCACCGGTTCTAGGGTCTGTCTTTTCCTCGGATAAGTGGTCAAAAGAAAATCCGCAGGCCATCTGAAGTCCACGAGAAGCTTCATTTTTAACTCTGTTACCAGCCAGGAATCTGGTGGCACCCATACGCTTTGCTTCCTCTGTCAGAGCATTTAGAATCTGTCTGCCGTAACCCTTTCTCACAAAGTTCGGTCCTAAAGCAATTCCTGTTTCTTCGTAGATTCCACCGCCTGCGTCTCTCATTCCGGCATTCCCAATAGGTTCACCCGTTTCACGAAGATATACTAAAAATGTGTATTTCTCTATCTTCTGAAATGCTACTGTTTTGTTCATGCGGTCTTTAGCTTCCTCTTCGCTTTCTGCAGGTGTCCAGAGCATATATTTAGCACTTTCTGCGTGTTTCCAGAGATTATGATAGAGAGCTTCCCAGTCCTCAGGTTTAGCCTTCTTAAGGACTAAATCCTTCGTTTCAAGTTTTACATCAGAGTAGTCTGCAAGCGGAATCCAGATATATACACGTTCCTCAGTCTGCTTGATTAGTTGTCCGCCATTAGCCTTAGCTACACCTATTGAGGCTGCATTTGTAGGAAGTGCAGTAATTAATACTTTTTCAAGTCCCTTTTCTCTGGCCTTCACTAACAAAAGTTCTAATAACTTTTTGCCATAGCCCTTACCTCGTTCCGTAGGCCTGATTGCATAACCAATATTTCCGCCAGCCTGTTTCAGTGCAGGTGTTAAGAAATGTCTTATGTCAGCGAACCCAACCGGCTTTTTATCCACGTAAAGCCAGTATCTTGTTGAAGGAACCCTCCATCCATCAATGATTCCATCCCTCTTAGACTCTTCCTCGCTCTCAGCCAAAAAATCTTTATACGCTTCAAACGAAATTCCATTTACACTATTGTGCATATTATTCTCTTCGGCAGGAATCTCCTGTAACATCTCATAAATATCCATTCCGTCCTTAACAGAAAGTCTCCTCAACTCAAACATACCCATTCTCCATTAAATTCAAATTCAGCCTATGAGCATTATATCAGTTATTTTCAATATTTCATAGTTTGATAGAACAAAACTCCTTGCAATGCTAAAGCTTAAATGGCATCCATTTTAGACACAAAAAAGCCCTGAGTCTGTTAAACTCAAGGCTTTCCATAACAAATGCGGAAGATGGGACTTGAACCCACACGATGTAACCACCACAAGATCCTTAGTCTTGCTCGTCTGCCAGTTCCGACACTTCCGCATACATCACTTCGTGACGACTTGTATATCATAGCAAACGAGAAAAGAATTGTCAATAAGTATTTTAAAATAAATTTCATTTATTTTTTGAACAATTGGAACATTTTATTATTTTGCTCTTGACTTCTCTCGTTAAAACAGATACAATAGTTTTTGCTTGCAGGAGTGGTGGAATTGGCAGACGCGCAGGCTTCAGGTGCCTGTGGCAGCAATGTCGTGTGGGTTCAAGTCCCATCTCCTGCATTCATCACTTTACTAGAAAGCCTTGAGAATAGCGGTCTCGGGGCTTTCTTTTTGTTTAAAGGGCACTATATTTGAGTGTGACCTAGGTGTGACTTGACTATTTAGCAGTGCACAGATTTGGTCTTTGGAATCCTTTTGTGCGTAGCTATAGTACTTTTGGTTGGTCTCAACCGAGTGTCCGAGCAATTGTGCTCGCTCCGTGACGGGAATACCAAGCGGAATAAGCACATTGCTGTTAAGTGACATGCGAAATGCATGATTATTCGTCACATTCAGTCCGAGTGCTTTACAGAGCCCTCTCAAACAATCCTCATAGGCTTTCGCATAAATCCATCGTCCATCTGTATTACAAAATACAAATTCGGATTCAATATCAAGAGAGGATTGCAGTTCCCGTATCTCGGTTAAGATACTTCTGATTTTATCAGTGATAGGAAATTCACGTCCGCCTTGACTCCGGCCTTTCTCATCTTTCGTCCAACCGACATAATAGTAATTCCGCCCATTGTCCTTGTACATTAACTGTTGCGCATGGATATGGATTACATTGTCTTTGATGTCACTCCATTTGAGAGCGCACAGCTCCCCAACCCTCATTCCGGTTTCAATAGATAGCAAAATCGCGTACCCGTTAATGAAATATCCATGATATCGTTTCTGCGTCATTCTTTCCCGTACAGCATGAATTACACACGCTATCTCTTCCGGGGATAGTATCTTGTCCTCGGGCTTTGCTTTCGTGCGGTCACATCCCTTGAGGTAAATAGCATTCTTGAGAAACTGAACTGGGTTAACACTAATGATGTCGTATTCGAGAGCATAACAAAAGATAAGATTAAGAATCCCTTTGTATGCTTTAAATGCTGACTCGATTGGGCGAATACGATTAACCATGTCTTGTGTATATGTTTGCAAATCAGTCTTGGAGATAGAGCGAATGTCTCGACAAGCAAACTCCGATGAGATAAATCGCTCGAATTGATAACGGTCTCTCTTGATTGTTCCGGCGTTTACATTCTGGGTTGCTTGCTTCTCATTCAATGCCAACTCGAATATACCCTTGATAGTGCAATCTGCAACGCATAGTCCATAATAATCAAACAGCTTGTCGATAAGGATATCACGCGTCTTCGCGTACAATCTCTTATCGTTGGGAAGGATGGTCATCCACAATCCCTTTCCTTCTTTGTATTCAATTTTTCGTGGGGTTCCGCTCTTGGTTATATGAGCGGAAAGAACCAACTGCTCTTTAATCTTCCTTTCTTTGGTCATAATGTTCTCCTCTTCCATAGAGGCATCGACAGCAGTAATGATACCACATTCTAGCTGGCGTTGTATAGATGCTCTCTCTGAAGATAAATCATGTAATACCTTTCTCATATCGTCATTGTTCATATGTAACTCCATTTTCTGACCAGGGGACGCCCCCTACGTACAAAATATGGACGAGTCACTTACGTCAATATGTACCTCACTTATTAACTCTAAAACATATGGACGCCCCCCTCATACCATATTTAGAGCGTAACTAATAAAAACATGGTGGTCAGGTGGTCACATAACCTTCTAAAGCTTGTAAACACTGCTTTTGCGCGTGACCACCGAGCTACGGCTAAGAGGTGGTCACTAGGTTGTCAGGTGGTCACTATTGGGAGGCACAATATGAAAAAAAAAGAAGTAGAAAAAAACATGGAGATGACCCTTAATCGCAACGTCAAAACACTCGCACTAAAGATATACGACGAGCAACTCCCAAACGGTTGGGAATCGCTAAAGAAGCTCATCCGCTCAATCAGTAAAGCTAGGTATCAAATCCTAGCAATTCGGCATGACAGAGATACCCTTGGTGACGACTTTTTTCGGCCGTCCGTTGAAAAAGCCCATTACCACATCATTGTACGAGTTATGGACGGCAAGTCCGGACAAAACGTCTCTAAATCTGGACTGCATGTTCGCCAAATCCTAAAAGATTTACACGTTGTGTTCCGTCCGGAAGACGTCAAAATGATTGAAAAGCACGGAATCGAAACGGTGCGTAATTTTGCCGCGTATGCGATGTACTTAACACACGAGACTCCGCAAGCAATCGCCGATGGCAAGGAGCACTACGAAGAAGACGAAATCGTCAGCAACTTGACCCCCGAAGAGGTCAAGATGATTCGAGATGGGTATACCCGAGTATCAGCTCAAACCAGTAAGCTGACACTGGAAGACAAAGCAGAGCTAATGGAAACCGCAACTCAATTGGGTTATGACCTCAAGGATTACGACGATTGGCACGACCAGCTTTGTGCTCGTGTACATCTCGACAGGACATTAAATAAGGTGTTGGGTGAGCGATACGACCGTGGGCTTGACAGACGTCTGGAGGAAGACCCTTGCCGTGTTGCCCGTCTGTGTATTTACATCCGTGGTAACGGCAATGACGGAAAGACCTACACCAGTGATTTGGTTTTGCGCGCGATGGGAATGAATAAGATACTGGTCATAGACCGCCAGGGGAGTGGAAAATTTGACACTCTAAAAGCGGGAACAGAGGCCATAATCATTGATGACCAGACAGCTCCTGCTATTCTTAATTTATGCGACAATCGAGTTGTGAAGGCCTATCGACGCAATAGTAATGACAGGCCTTTCACAGGTAAAGCAATTGTCGTAACCTCTAACTTACCTTTCGATGAATGGGCAAAGCAATGCGGCTGTAGCAATAGTCAGTTAGATGCGGTGCGTTCACGTTTTTTCGTGTGTTCAATCGCGAAAAATGATAAAGGCGAAACCATCCTCCTATGTGAAAGTGCATCAAATCGAGGTACAGAGGCTGTATTAAAAGAGCGTGTCAAGCGATATATCACCTTTCGGGACTTGTTTGAGGAATATGTAAAAGGTTACATTCGCCCTGATACTGGCAGATTATTTGCGTTAGTGAACGATAGGTCTCATTCGCAAATTTCAGTGCAAAATGAGGTGGCATATCTATTCAGTCGCAAGCCTCCAATAAATCAACATCCAGACACAGTGATAGGGGATGTTGTATTACCGCAACAAGTGGTAATCTCTTGTGCAAGTGAAGTGGAAATGTCCTCGACCACAATCAAACAGGATGGAGTGCAATATTCCACACAGGGAGATATTGTTAGGCTCCTAGCAATGTCTTGTCCCGGTATCAAAGCTGTTGAGGAACATGGCAAAGACACTAACGAAGACGTTCTTTGGTTGAAAGTACCGGAGACGGATTCAATAAAAGCAATCATCCGCCAGACACTTGGCGACATTCCTCAAAGCAGTGTTGTGTATCAGTAGAAAGGAGGTGATTAAGATGAGCGAATACTTAACGAAAGAACAGATAGCAACTGCAATCAATGTAATTCAAACGTTAATGACCGACGACCTCAACAAAGAATTGTTCCACTCTTTTGCGGATGTAAATATTGTGCTGGAATGGATTGCTGGGAATGTCGATTACGAGGAGCTCTTGACGAGCCCAAATCAGATGGCGATCACCGAGAACATTGATTATTTGGGATGGATTCGGGAAACAATTGAATAGCTAGAAAAGATGCCAGTAGCTTGATGGTTGCTGGCTCTTTTTGTTCCATCCCGCCCTATTGGGTCGCAACCATTACTATCTGTTTATTCGGGCATCTATGTACGAATAAACAGATTAACCGATACCAACCGGGCATAGGTCACATATTTATAACATACTAGGATGGCAGACTTTAAAAGGCTATTGAAAGAAAGGAGACACATAAATGGCACCGAGTAGGTGCAAGGATGAGCACGACGAACGTGTCGACCCCATAGCTCATCATTCAGTAAGCGAAATGGATTGCGCGGTGGCAGGCGCAATGCTGTTAGAGGGAGTTGCCAAGACGAAGAAATCGCATAAACATACCGACAATGAGTTCATCGGGTGCGTGGCGAATCATAGTAACCAAAGGAACCAGTAAGTAACCCTAACAAGGCGAAACAATTCTTAACACAGAAAGGACAGCACTATGGGAAAGAAAATCAAGGTTAGAAAATGGATGCGTGACCAATTGCGCGAGAAATATGAGCAAGGGCATGGTCGCCCCAAACATGGATTAAAGGACGTGCACAATGCGAGCCCTTACATTCACTCCCATGTGACTTATAAGACCTATTTGTCACAGTGCAATCATTTTGCCGATTGGTTGACCTCGGTAGGGATATCTGACAAGGATATCGCATGGAACATGATTCCGGCATATCTCCGAGCGTTGGAGTCTCAAGGGAAAAGTGCATGGACAATATCAACGGCAATGAACGCTCTGGCGAAAGCATGGGGTGTTAGCACGACGCAAATAGAGTACACCGCACCCAAAAGGGAACGCGCAGATATTAAGAGGAGTAGATTTGCAGCAAAAAGAGATGCACATTTCAGTGAGGTTTCAAATCTCGAATTAACGACGCTTGCCAAGTGCTCTGGTCTTCGTCGTCATGAGCTGGAAGCCTTGCACGGCGATAGCCTTGCTTTTGACAAGAACGGGAATCCGATTCTACGCAACATAAAAGGGAAAGGTGGAAAAGTTCGGGATATCGACCTCCATGGCAGTAGAGAGGAGCTGTCGATGGTTATAAAGATGATGCATTCTGCTGGCACCGGGAAAGTCTTTTCTCATGTACATAGTGCTTTCGATGAGCACCATTGCCGTGCGGAATATGCGTGCCGAGCTTATCGGAGTGTAGCTCGTCCGCTCGATAGTCTTACACGAGAAGATACATATTGTTGCCGGGGAGATATGGCCGGGGTGAGATATGACCGACAGGCGATGCTATATGCGTCACGCCAATTAGGACATAATAGAATTGATGTAATAGCAAATTCATATTTGTATAATCTTTAGGGTGTGACCTAGGGTGAGACCAGTGGTGTCGATGCCCCTGTAATCCTTTATTTTAGCGTTTTCTGGTCTCTGGGGAGGTGTTCAAGTCCCATCTCCTGCACTTTTTATAGGAATACTGATATTTCAGTATTCCTATTTTATTTGTGTCAATAGAAAGTTCACAGAATGAGTTTTCTATTATTGGCTGAAGTACCTTTGGGGCACTAGACAGCCTTTTCTTCCTCTAATGCCCCACTTTTATTATAAAAATCGGAAAAACGGGGCATCAGCAACGGATTTCCAGCCTCCAGTGCCCCATTTTTCACATATAGGGTCATTCCACGGGGCAATCAAACAGCAGAATCGCCTTTTATGCCCCAACACCTGATGAAAGCAATTTACATAATACATTTACAATTGCTACATTTGTAGTCCTTAGCCTATCACAATGCCAATCCATATAGAACTGTTTGCAGCATACAAATTACATTCACATTCTTACTCTACCGTCACCCGAATCTTCGGCAGCCGCTTCTGCGGTACATATTCCTCTTTCAAAATCCCACTATTTCGATAAACGCACAGAATCAAACCAATATAAATGCCATTCATGACCGCACTGACCCTTCCATAACTTAAAAACGGAACCAGTGTCGTCCACCAAAGTCCGAAGCCTAGGTTGATTACAAGATAAGCCGTAAATCGTACCAGAATACTTAAGGTACAGGCTGTTCCAACCAAAAAGCCAATACGGTTATTCTGCTTGCAAGACGTGCGAAGCGCCATGCAAAGAAACAACAGATATGCCGCAATCACAATAACACCGGCAAGCTTACCAAAATAAGTAAAAATACTATTTAATACGAATAAGCCATAGGTCTCATTGTTTGGTTCCCCTAAAAGGAATGTCTGCCCGCCCAGCCATGGTGCATCTGAGACAGACTTTTGAATCAGTGTGCTAAGGTAACTGTCTTCCGTTCCTCTAAAGAACGCAGCAACACGCGCCAGGACATAGTGCCTCATCCCTCCGCTTCCCAAAAGAAGCAGCATACATATACCAGACAAAACTCCCACAATCACCAAAAGCAACACTACCTGCTTCTTTTTATCTTTTCCGAATATGCCCTTCCAAACCGCAAATAAAAGAATGAGTCCTATGCTTAAAATACTTTCCACCAGCGCCGGATAACAGCTGTAACGTCCCGTCGTTCCTATCACTTCATAAACCATGCGATACCACAATAATTCTGCAAATCCGAACATAAGGCAGATTCCGATTCCGCGTATTCCGCGGTTACGGTTTTTGTAAATAATCCCTGCAAAAAGAATCGGAAACAGCAGTTGTGCCCCATAATATGCCGTACCTGCTGTTACTCTACCAACCTCGCTAAACAACTTCGCCACAAATAAAAACACCGGCACGCCTACCATAAATACACCATAGAATTGATAGGCATACTTTGCAATAAAGTTATAGTCCATATACAGTAACACTAATATCACCGCAAAACCAACACAATTATAGATGATTGTCGTCGGTAAACCTGCCCAGCTGCTGTTATTGTTTCCTCCCTCTGCAAAAATCACGGCCTGCATCACAATGGATGCTGTCATAATAAAAATCACCAAAGCAAGCATTGCCCATGGCATTTTCGGTTTATGGATTTTATTTAATTCCATTCCTGTTTCTATCGGATTTCCCATCTGACGCACCGCTTCTTTTAATGCCTCTACAGGACTTAAACCCTCTGCCTCATAGTCCTTCGCCTGCTCCTCAATGTGGTTTTTAATTTCTTCCGCCACCAGTTTCTTTGCACGTTTGTCGTGAATCTGTTCTGCCAGACTCGACATATATTCTTCAAATTCCATAAAACTCCCACGCCTTTCCTACCACGCAAAGGTCAATACACTGCTGACCGCCGCACTATAAATTTTCCACTCTTCCTTTTTCTCTTTTAAGAAACGTTTTCCCTCCGCTGACAGATGATAGTACTTTCTCATTTTTCCGGTGGAATCGTCTTCGTAAGAGGTCACAAACTGTTTCTCCTCCAGCGAATGTAAGAGCGGATAAAGTGAGCCTGCTTTCAATTCAAACACATTGTTTGACTTCCCACGCAGATTCTCAATCATCTCATATCCGTACATATCCTTTTCCTCAAGCAAACGCAAAATCAGCATGGTAAGACTCCCCTGAATTAGTGTCTTATCGATTGCCATGTTATTCCCTCCTGTTTCTTTTCTATATAGGCTGTCTATATATGTGATTATATATAGTCAGTCTATATATGTCAAGAGTTTTTTCTTATATCTTGAACAACAAAAGCTGCCATATCCTCCTATCGGATTCCATGACAGCTTTTCTTCCAAATTATTTCGCGCACTCCCTGCACGTTCCGTACACAATGGAATTCTTACACTGCATCACAAAACCATGCTCTTTTTCCACATGTTCCAGAATCTCCTGCATAAAATTGCATTCCAAATGAATAATACGCCCACACTTGACACACTGCAAATGCAGATGTTCCTCACAATGATGCCCCGATTCCACAAACTGGTAAGTGGCCTGACTGCCTTTTTTCGCCACATACTTCATAACAGTCCCCTCTTTTTCCAGTTTGTCTAAGTAGCGGTAAATCGTTGTAAGATTTACTTCGTTGTCACATTCCTTCAAGTATGCATCAATATCCAAAACCGTAAGAGTACGATTCTTATTTTCCTTTAAAAAATCTAATATCTTTTTTCTGCTTGCTGTTGCATATCCAGAGTTTGTCATTTTTTCGCTCCTGTCTCTCTGACCAAAGTTTCACACCTTAAAAAACAATTCCTAATAGATCAATTAAAATGCCCCAAACTACACCAAAAGCATACATAGCACCGATAATTCCGGCATTCTGCCTTCCGTTCCGGTTCAAACGCAACAATACAAGAGTTCCGATTCCTGCATTTACCAAAAGTCCTGACATCATCATTCCTGCGCTAATTACACCGCTTAAGTAAAGCTGTGTAATGACAACGGAAGATGCACAGTTTGGAATCAGCCCCACCAGTGCCGCAATCATCTGTCCCATTACCGGCACATTAAAAAACAGCTGAGATAAGGCATCTTCACCAATGATTTCAATGACACCATTCAAAACAAACGCAATCACAAAAATATAGAAAAAGATTTTGATTGTGTGCTTTACTGCGGACAACAGAACTCCGTCTTCGCAACTACAATGTTCTTCTTCACACACAATATGAATATCCATCTCTGCTTCCTTCTTATGAAACAGCTGTTCATAAACAAATTCTGCCAGAAAACCTGATATACAGGCAATCACTACTTTCGTCGCCAGAATCCCTGCAATGGTAGCAAGCGGCACCGACTCGGATAATAAAATCGGGAGCATCTCATCCGAAGTCGATAAAAAGACTGCGATTAAAGTGCCCACGCCAATCACGTGACCGGAATAAAAACTCGCTGCGGCTGCGGAAAAACCGCACTGTGGCATGACTCCTAAAAGGGCGCCCCATGCGGGGCCAAATTTTCCTGCATTTTTTATCTTATTTGAAAACTTACTTCCCGCAAAATGTTCCAGCAGTTCCATTACCAGATACGTAAGGAACAAAAACGGCAATAAACCTATGACATCTTCTATTGTATGCTCCAGTGTATGTTCTAAAATGTGTAACATCATTCTCCTGACCTTTCCTCACAGAACGTTAAAAATGCAAACAATTTGTATTTGCAAATTGTTTGCATTTTGTATTATACCTTTCTTTATTCAATTGTCAAGCTATTTTTACTCTATAAAAATTTATCTAATAATCCGTCCGCCACCTGCCACATATTCTCCCGTATAAAAAACAACTGCCTGTCCCGGTGTCACAGCTCGGACCGGTTCTAAAAACTCACAGCGGATTTCATCTTCCCCTGTCTTATAAACGCGACATGCCGTTCCTGCATGAGAATAGCGGATTTTTGCCACAAGCTCCATTCCGTTCGCAAATTCCGGAATTGCCATGGCATTTAACTGATTTGCATAAAGCGTTGTCGTAAAAACATCCTCATTTGTCCCTAATACTACCTCATTTGTTTCCGGACGAATCTCTACCACAAAAGCCGGCGCTCCAAGTGCAATTCCAAGCCCCTTACGCTGACCGATGGTATAATGTGTAATTCCTTTATGCTGTCCTAACACTTTTCCTGTTACAGAGACAAAATTTCCCGGTAGCGATACCCGTTCGCCTGCCTGCGCTTCAATAAAAGCAGCATAATCATCATCCGGAATAAAGCAGACCTCCATGCTGTCCTTTTTCTGTGCCACATTAAGGCCGATTTCTTCTGCCATGGTACGCACTTCTTCCTTGTGATAAGCACCAATCGGCATGATCGTATGGGCAAGCTGCTCCTGCTTTAAATTATAAAGTGCATAGGTCTGGTCCTTCGCTGCTGTAATCGAATTGCGAATCGCATATCTGCCGTTTGGAAGCTTGTCAATTCGGGCATAGTGGCCTGTGGCGACATATTCCGCGCCAAACTCTTTACAACGGCTAAGAAGAGCCTCCCACTTCACATAGCGGTTACACACCACACAGGGATTCGGTGTTCTTCCCTGCAGGTATTCCTCTACAAAATAGTCCATGACATGTTTTTTGAACTCCTCGCGAAAATCCACCACATGATATTCGATTCCCAAGCGCTCTGCTACCGCCCTTGCATCCTTTACCATTGTAAGTTCGCTGCCATCTGCTTCCCGTTCCTGCCAGGTCAACATCGTCACGCCGATTACTTCATAACCTTCTTTTTTCAATAAATAGGCTGCCACAGACGAATCAACTCCGCCGGACAGCCCTACTACTACTTTCTTTGTCATATTTAATAATTCCTAAATTCCTTCATTGTATAAAGCACCTGAATTATAATTATAGGTATAGGTACCTGCATTGCTATAAGTATTAGACTTTGACGCTTCATTTTCCGCATAATAATTAATCATAGAAGCCTGTGCAGAAACCTGATAACCGAAACCTCCTGTCGCCTGGAACATGCCCTTTACCACACTCGTATCGGCTTTTCCAAAGGCTTCTTTATCAATCTTAAGCTGGTTATCTTCTCCAATGGTAATACCAATGGAATTTAACATCTTCTCATTGGACTTTGTCATACGAACCATGCGTTCTGCTGCGCCGGAGATATTGGAAGTCTCTGAATCGGAAGCTTTCTTTAGAAGGCTGTTATAATCGGTCACAAATTTATCTACTGCATTGTAAATTTTCTCTGTATCTCCTGTCGCAAATACGGATTTCTGACCTTTTTCAAGCAATGTATCTGCAGATGTCTTCATTGCCTCTGCTGCATCCTCTATTTTGGCCAAGGTCTCTGTATCATCCTTTGAAGTAGAGGTCGTCTTTTTGGAAACAGCATCTTTCACTTCATCCGAAGCATCCAGACTATAATATGATTTCATCAGCTTCAAATAAGAGCCGTTTCTGATGGTCGCATAATCACTGTAATTAATACCTAATAAATCACTGCCACCGCCAAGCAGACTGACATTGGAACTGCCTGCGTTTTTATTTAAACTTGAAAATAATACACTAAGACTTGATGAATCATAACCTGAAATTGCTGCCATAAGTATCCCTCCTTCTTCTATTACTATCGGTTCTTTTCTATTTTATTTTAACACATTTTTTATACGTTTTCAATCTGCCAGTCAATTGGTGCAATTCCGTTTTTCACTAAAAAATCGTTGGTCTGACTAAAATGCTTACAACCGAAAAATCCGCGGTAAGCAGATAACGGACTTGGGTGAGGTGCCGTTAAAATCAAATGCTTTGGATTCGTCAACATTGGAATTTTACTCTGTGCAGGTCTTCCCCAAAGCAAATATACAACCGGTCTATCCTGCTCATTTACCGCGCGGATAATTGCATCCGTAAATTCCTCCCAGCCTTTTCCCTGATGGGAATTCGCCTGATGCGCCCGTACCGTCAATACGGTATTTAACAGCAGTACTCCCTGGTCTGCCCATTTTTTTAAATATCCGTTATTCGGTATATAGCAGCCCAAATCTGATTCCAATTCCTTATAAATATTCTGTAAGGATGGTGGAATCTCTTTTTGAGAAACCGGCACGGAAAAACTAAGTCCATGTGCCTGATTCACGTTATGGTATGGGTCCTGTCCTAAAATGACTACCTTCACCTCATGAAGCGGTGTAAAATGCATGGCATTAAAAATATCATCTGCCGGAGGATACACGACTGCCTTACTGTATTCCTCCTTCACAAACTGATAGAGCTTTGCATAATATGGTTTCTTAAATTCAGCCTGCATCGGTGCAAGCCAGTCATTTGTAATCATTGACATCTGACAGATACCCCTCTTTCTGACAGATACTTCTTTAACTCCATAATTTCCAATTCTTTATAATGGAATAGCGACGCTGCTAAAGCCGCATCCGCTCCTCCTATCGTTAACGCATCATAAAAATGTTCCATGGTACCTGCACCACCTGATGCAATGACCGGAATGGACACATTTTTTGCAATCTGGCTGGTGACCTCCAGATCATACCCTGCTTTCGTACCATCGCAATCCATACTCGTTAACAGGATTTCTCCAGCTCCAAGTCGATCTGCTTTCATCGCCCATTCAATGGCATCTAATCCGGTGTCAATTCTCCCACCATTTTTATATACATTCCAGCCCGAGCCGTCCGCTCTTCTTTTGGCGTCAATTGCCACCACTACGCACTGACTGCCAAACTTATCTGCAGCCTCGCTGATTAAATTCGGATTGTTAATTGCTGCGGAATTGATTGAAATCTTATCTGCCCCTTCCCGAAGAAGCATCTTAAAATCCTCTACGGTGCGAATACCGCCGCCTACCGTAAAAGGGATAAACACCTTTTCCGCAACTCTTCGAACCATATCCACGACCGTCCCTCTTGCATCACTGGTTGCCGTAATATCCAGAAAGACCAGTTCATCTGCTCCGGCTTTATCATAAGCCGCCGCAATTTCTACCGGATCCCCTGCGTCCTTTAAATCTACGAAATTAACACCCTTTACCACCCTGCCTGCATTTACATCCAGACAAGGAATAATTCTTTTTGTAAACATCTCTTTTTCCTCCGGTTTCTACAGCTTTGCAAAATTTTTAAGAATCTGCAATCCCATCGTACTGCTTTTTTCCGGATGAAACTGGCAAGCAAAAATATTTTCTTTTTCAACTGATGCATGAATATGGGTACCATACTCTGTTGTCGCTGTAACAATTGATTCTTCTGCAGCCTTTAAATAATAAGAATGTACAAAATACACATAGGACTGTTCTGCAATTCCTTCGAAAAGTCTTCCCTTATTTGGAAAATCCAGTGAGTTCCATCCGATATGCGGTATTTTTAATCCTTCCTCTTCCGGAATCCGTAAAATATGTCCATCCAACAGATGTAGCCCTTCTACCCCCGGTGTCTCCTCACTGCTCTCAAACAAAAGCTGAAGTCCCAGACAAATACCAAGGAAAGGCGTCTCCTTTTCCGCCACCTCATGAACTACCTTGTCCAGCTCGTATTTTTTCAGTTGTGCCATGGCATCTCCAAAAGATCCGACTCCCGGAAGAATTACCTTATCGGCATTCAAAATTTCTTTAAAATTCCGCGTAATCACGGTTTCTTCTCCCAGTGAAGCAAGTGCCTTTTCTACACTTCTTAAATTACCTGCGTCGTAATCAATGATTGCTATCATTCCTCTGTCACCCTTATCATCCCAGATTTCTCAATGACGCTCAAAAGTGCAGCAGAGTATTCTTTCCGGCTTTTATAAGAATAAAAATCCAATGCCTCTTCCTTTGATACGCCAAAGGTTTCGCTTAAAATTGTTTCTGCTTCCAACTCTAATGCATTTAGCTCATCAATGCAACCATAAATTTCTGCATCTTCTTTATATTTTTCATAGCGTCCAACCGTGCGGACAAGACAATCTAGTGCCAGATCATAAAACTTGGCATCCATAAAGCTCTCATATGCTTCTAATTCAGAACTCACCAACGCCATTACCTGATATTTATGATAAGTTTCTTCATCCTTCTCCTTCACATCCAAACCGGAAATATAAGAAAATGCTTCACTATAATTCTTCTTGGCATACGCATTTCTCGCATTTTTCATTTGATTTGCATAACCAAACAAATTAGTTCCAATCATAATCAGGACCACCACAGAGGCAACCAATAAGAAAATCATAAAAACCGGTTTCTTAGGCAACGGCGGTGTGTTATCCGGTTCCTTTGGAGGCTTTGGCTTCTTCTCTTTTTTTGGTTTTGGTTTCTTTTCCTTCTTCTGTTTTGGTTTCTTTTCTTTCTTTTCCTTCTTTTTCTTTTCTCTTTTCTTCTTTTTATCCTCTTCCGGTGCCGGTTCTTCTGCAGATTCGATATCATCCAGTTCCTTTAACAAACTAATGTTGGCATCCGTAAGTTCTTCCGGCTGTGGTTCCGGCTCCATTTCCGACACATTTTCTATTTCCGGCTCTATTTCCGATGCGGCTTCTGCCTCCATTTCTTCCTCTAAGTTAATGTCACCCAAACCTGCCAGAATTTTTAGAACATCTTCATCTTCTTTTGGTTCCTCTGTCACCGGTTCCTCATCCACCGGCTCCTCAACTGTTGATTCCTCTGTCAGTGGTTCTTCCATCAATGGCTCTTCTTTCATCAAATCTTCAAAAGAAAAATCATCCAAGGAGAAATCGCCTTTCGACGCCGGACCTTCTTTTTCTTCTGCTTCTACTTCTCCTGTTTCCTCTGACACTTCCGACACAGTTTCATCCGGCTCTTCCTCTAATGCTTCCATCTGCTCTTTTGCGCCGGTTAAAATCTGATCCAAATCTCCGGAATCCCATGCATCGTCATCTACAGCAATTTCCTCTGTCTCTATATCATCAAATGGATTTTCCGAATCTGTTTCCAATTTCTGCATTTCTAATTCGAATTCTTTTAAAAATTCTTCGTCTACATCAAATAAATCCTCTTCCGAATCATCATCCGCCAAAATATCATCTGAAAAAGCATCCTCTTCAAATGTCTCCTCTTCCGAAGTGCCCCCTACAGAGACATCCTCTTCCAGCTCTTCTTTAAGTTCTGTCTCAATCTCATCCTGTCCTGACATGCCTTTTAATAACTGATCCAGGTAATCCTCTGATTTATTCATCCTTCGCCCGTACCTTTCTATTATAAATAAGGGTGTGATGCAACATCACACCCTCTGCTATGCCTAAATCTAAATTCTAATTTTTATTAATCAGATTATCGATTGCTTCCACCAGCATACCGATTTCAGGCTTCGTCAACTGTGCATCCGCACCTAACTGTTCGCCTTTCTTTCTCATTTCATCATTTACCAATGATGAGAAAATGATAAGCGGAATCCGTTTTAATGTCTCATCTGTCTTGCACAATTTTGTAAGTCTGTGACCATCCATCAATGGCATCTCAATATCCGTAATAATACACTGTATTTTATCACAAACATTTCCTGCCTTCTTGTACTCATTCAGCTTATCCCATGCCTCTTTACCATTCATCGTAATAATCAGCTTGGTATATCCGGATTTTCTTAAGCAGTCTGTAATCAGCTTACTTAATAATGGAGAATCTTCTGCAATCAAAATGGTAGAATCACTTCGTTCTCTTCCTTCCATATTATCTACGTCAGACACTTTAAGTCCCGTTTCAGGGCTGATATCACTAATAATCTTTTCAAAATCGAGGATTACTACCAACTTGTTATCCAGCTTAATAACCCCTGTTGCTGCACTATTCTCCTGTGCATTAATAGTAGAGTCCGGTTTTATAATCTCCTCCCATGATACACGATGAATACCGATTACCTGATCTACATGAAATGCAATATTTAATTTATTGAAATTTGTAATGATAAACAAACCTTCTGTATCGAGATCAGGCATTCCCAAACATTTTCTCAAATTAACAACTGTCATCATCGTGTCACGAGGCATAAAAATACCTTCTACACATGGATGTGCGTTTGGAATTGGTGTAATTGGCATATAAGATAAAATTTCACGAATTTTTGCCACATTAATTCCGTAATAGCTTTCGCCGAGCTTAAACTCCAGTACCTCCAGTTCATTTGTTCCTGATTCTAAGAGAATGTTTGTATCCATTATGCTTTCCTCCATTGTATGTTCTGATAACATTTGTGACTATTATACCATATATATTTTCAAAATTGTACTAGATTTTTCCATAAATTATAAATTTATTTCGAAAATTGTGTCATTTTTGTTGATTTTTAATACAAGATGATCCATTTTCGTTGTTCCTTCCGGAATTTCAAATATTAAAACCATATCCACGACAGCCTGTGGCTCAATGGTTCCCTCATATGTAACAAAATCATTTGTAAGTAAGGTCATAACCGCCGGTGTGTTATATTTGTCTCCGGAATCCAGCATTCCCTTTAAACTGAAAGAATTACCGGCAGACATATTGTCTAAAATAACCGCTTCTTCTTTTTCATTCTCTGCCGTCAATTTTAATATTACAAAAGTCTTTCCATATGACGGTTTCAATGCATAGATATCATTCTCCAAATAGGTATCTGCGATTTCGCAGCCGGAATAGGAGATTTTTAATCCTGTATCCTCAAAAACCTCCTCTAAGGTCGTAGAAATTCCTTCCTCCGGTATGTCTGCAATTTCTCCACCTGAAGTCATATCCCCGGTTGTCATTTCCGTATTTTCTGTCATTTCCGTTTCCTCTATTATAGCTTCCGGTTCATTTTCCTGAGAGAAGTAGGTAAGTCCATCCTTCTGATATGTGTTGAATTTTGAAACCATATGCGCAGAATAATTTACAACCAACTGCTGTTCTTCTTCTGTCAATTCATACAAAGCTTCCTGGCTGCAGCCTGTAAGCATCAACCCTGCCAGCACCAATATAAGTCCGCAACACTTTTTTCGTTTCATGCTTCTCCTCCTTGAGAATGATCTAGTTCAAACCAAAATTCCACACCGTTCGGGTGATTTTCTACACCAAATTTCTGTTTATGTGACTGCATAATCGCTTTTACAATCGACAGTCCAATTCCGGAACCACCATATTCTCTGGTTCTTGCTTTGTCCACCTTATAAAACTTCGTCCATACCTGTTCTAATGACTGCTCCGGTATCGGATCTCCCGTATTAAATACATGCACTCTGACACAGGCATCTTTTACAGTATAAAAAATACGAATCTGTTTTTCGTTCTTCGCATAATGAATTGCGTTGCTCAAGTAATTAATAACAACCTCTTCTATCTTAAACTCATCGCCCCATACATACATCGGCTTTTTTTCCGGGAAATCAATCGTAATTTCATTTTGTTCCACTAAAATCGCAACCTGTTGTAAGGTCCCCTGTATCAGTTCCGTCAGATCAAACCGCTGCATTTGCAGGGTCTCCTGCCCAAATTCCAACTGATTTAGGGATAAAAGCTGTTTTACCATCTGATTCATCTTTTCCGCTTCATCCTGAATCACTTCACAATAATAATTACGGCTCGAGACATCATCATTGACACATTCCACCAAACCTTCCGCATAACCCGAAATCACGGCAAGTGGTGTTTTCAGTTCATGAGATACATTTGCTAAAAATTCTTTTCGCATCTCATCAATCTGAGTCTTTTTTTCAATATCCTTCTGTAAAGCAAGATTAGCGCTTTTTAATTCCGAAATTGTCATTTCTAACGTATCTGAAAGATGGTTGACATGTTCTCCAAGTTCATCTATTTCGTTTTTCTTTTTTCGTTTTCTTGAAAACTTGGCCTCAAAATCCAATTGTGTCATTTTTTCCGAAATGGCACTCAATTCACGAATCGGTGTCGTAATGCTTTTGGATACAAAAAATGTAATAATCGAACTGATAATTACGGCCAGCACTCCTACCATTGCTAAAAACTGATTTGAAATCGCAGCGCTCTCGCGGATACTCTCTAGCGCTGAGCGCATCAAAATCAAATTTCCATTTTGCAGAGTTCCATACAAAACAAGGTATTCTGAATTTAACCGTACGTCATTCTGCCTTAATATCGTATATCTATCCTTTTCTGCGAGAATGTCACTTCTTCCATTCACGCCAAAAAGAATATTCATAAATTCCATCAAAATAACCTTATTATCATTTACGGAAGAACGTACAATACTGGTATCCGAATTGATAATCATAATCGTAATGTTTCTGTTTGCACACAAATTGTCAAAAGTAACATCAAACTCGCTGGAAGCAAGCGTTCCGTCTGCGCTGGCTTCATCTATTATCTGAAAGCCTTCCTGCAAAGCCTTCTGCTTATTCAGCACATAATATTTTCCAATAAATGTCGTATTCAAAAAATAGCACAGCAAAATCGTTCCTGCCACAAGTGCCACAATAATGAATACCAGCTCCTTCATCAAAGAGCCATTTTTTGTCATTTCATGTTTCTCTTTCATTGCCTATACTATCTAATTATTCTATTTCATTCTAAGTCTGTTGTCAAATATTTTAGTCCCTTGGTACTACTTCAAATTTGTACCCCAGCCCCCAGATTGTCTGAATGTATTTATTACCTTTCTCTCCCAGCTTCGCCCGCAGTTTTTTCACATGCGTATCAATTGTTCTGGCATCTCCAAAGTAATCATAATTCCAGACACCATTTAGAATCTTTTCACGTGATAACGCAATTCCCGGATTTTCCATAAAATAAGTTAACAGTTCAAATTCCTTATAGCTTAATTCAATTGGCACACCATCTACAAATGCCTGATGAGCCTCTTTATTTACCAGGATACCGCCCATCTCAATCGGTCCATCTTTTTTCTCACCTGATGCAGTCCGCCTTAAAATAGCTTCCACCCTTGCCACTAAAATCTTTGGAGAAAATGGCTTTGCAATATACTCGTCAGCTCCGGTATCAAAACCAGCCAACTCATCACTTTCCTCTGCTTTTGCTGTCAGCATAATAATCGGCACCGAAGAAGTTTCCCGAATCTCTCTGCATACCTGATATCCATCCATTTTGGGCATCATAACATCCAAAATCACCAACGCAATGTTTTTATCCCGGTAAAATACATCCAATGCCTCTTCGCCATCTGACGCCTCTACTACTTCATATTCTTTTTTTACCAGAAAATCGCGAACCAGTTTTCTGATACGGCTCTCATCATCCACTACAAGAATTTTCAGCTTTTCCATATGACACTTCCTATTTATTTTCTAACTCGCGTAATGCCGCTTCTCTCTCGCTTAGTTCCTGCTCCCATGCAGAATAACGGTTAATAATCTCCGTCTCATAATTTAAAATATTCGGATGGCTGCTGGTAGCACTGATTGCAAACATCAGCACGACACAGATTACCAGCACAATATTTGCCACAAAAGACACCTGATACCTTTTCTGTAACTCCTTATCTGTCACTGCTTTTTCTGTAATCTTTTTGATTTTCTGCTTTTCCTTCTGTTTTATTTCTTTTATCTGTTCCTCTGCCGAAGGATGAACAACCGGAATCGGTCTGATTTCCTCCTTTTGCACATAAGCAATCGTAGTCAGATATTCCTGCAAATCCTTTAAATAAGAAAGCCCCACCGCAGTAGAAAACATATTTTCCACAATCATTCTGTTATAGATTTTAAGCACCTGTTCCGGATGATCCATATCAACCCGGCTGCGGATATATTTCACGCCTTCCCGTTCCTTTTTTGCCTGCTCCGCCTCCGCCTCGCTTGCAAATATAAATCCTTCTACCTCGTATTGTTCTTTTTGTTTTTTAAACATAGCCATGTATTCCCCGCTTTATCTCATAGAAAGAGACCCGGTTCTTTCCATACTCTTTGGCCTTTTCCAATGCTTCATCTGCACAGGAAAGCAATGCCTGATAGGATACCCGCATTCCCCTGTTGTAAGATACTCCGATACTTAAAGTTACATGAATATTACCGTCTTTTCCAAATCCAATTTTGGCAAATTCCTCCCGGAACATTTCAATGTGTTCCTCGAAACTTAAGATATCTTCTACCTTGCTGATAAATACAGTAAATTCATCTCCGCCAAAACGTCCACAAATGCATTTATCCTTAAAATACGTCTTAATTTTGTCTGCAAGTATACGAATTACTTCGTCACCAAACAAATGACCATAGCTATCATTCATTAATTTAAAATTATCAATATCCATAAATACCATGGCATTGGTTGTTGCTCTGGAATATTCTAAAAGTTCCTTTTCAACCTCATGACGAAATGCCTTTTTGTTCAGTAGCCCCGTTGCCAAATCACATCTGCTTCTGCGCTCAAATTCACGCTTTTGTTCCTCAAGTCTTTGCATTCCATCAATATTATTTAAATTTTCTTTCTGAAGCTCATGTAGTGCCTTTTCATACTGTTCATGCAATACAATATATTGCATACAGGCTTCTTTGTAATCTTCTTCTTTTCCGTAAGTCTTTTGATATTCTGTCTCAACCTGACCAATGCGCATTTTCAGACGGAAAAAATCCGTATCTTTTATCTTTTCAGAAAGCAGTAATAAAATCCGTTGTGTCTCTTTTGGATATCCATACCGGAACAGCAATTCACAGACATCTACATAAAAATCTATCTGCTCCACAAACTGTTCATCCTGCTGCAGATGTTCCGTCACTTCTTCCGCCAAAGCATGTACCTTTTCATATATTCCTGCTTCCTGCGCTAAGAAGATATCAAGAATAGCTTTCGGAAGTAAAAACTCATCCTTCATTACAATTCTGTAATAGTTATCCACTTCTGTATAGACACGGCGCGCTTCTGTAAATTGTTCCATCCGGCAGTAAAGCTGCGCAATCTGAATGCTGGTATACAGCAGTAATAATATCTCATGACTTCTCAGATCATGCTCTGCCACTTCCTTTGCCCGTTTATAATAAGCCATGGCTCTACTATTTTCTTTACATCCCTGATACAATAGTCCAATATTTAATAAAGAAGACACTTCACCGCTAATATTCTCTATTTTTTGTGCCGCCTCTAATGCCGACAAATAGTAGTCTAATGCAGTCGTTTCATATCCGGAAAAGAAGAACAGCATTCCAAGCATGTTGTAAGCATCCGTGTCCAAGTATTGATATTCCTCTGCTTTTTCCATACCAATGCAAAGTGTCAGTTCCTTAATTGTATCCTGGTACCTTCCTTTGGCAAAAGCCTCTGCACCACGTCTAAAAACTGCATCCGCCATTTCCAATTTTGCTGTTTCTTTTTCCATGCCCTTCTCCGCCCCGTATCTTCTTTTTCCTACGCACATCTAGGTTTTAAGTCCTATTCTTTATTATAGAAAAAGGCGTACACTTTTGCAATATGATTTCTGTGAAGAAAGTGTGACTATCCTGTTCTTTCTCATTTGAACATAAAAAACAGCGCCTCGTCTTTCTAACGAAAACGCTGGTTTTTATCATCGCTTTTGATTAATCGGATTGATTCCTTCTTTACGCACATTATGTGTCTGATTCTGGTTCTCCGGTTTTACCTTTTGCGTCACAGTATTAAATTCATTCAAATTTTTCTGACGCTCGACCTGCTCTTTCTCTTTCTGATTCATGTCATCACCCCTTGAAATAGGATGCGTATATGAAGTAAAAAGTATTCCTTTTTCTATCTATCAACAATTTATTAGCGTTCAACGAATCTGTTCAGGATATGGTGGATAAAATCACATGTCTGGAGGCTGTTTTAAAAGCCAAGCTTGAATTAATCGCTCCAATCCTTGAGGACTGCGGAAAGAAGCCTCCAAAGTATGAATAGTTATTGTAGGGCTATGATTCCACCGAATTCATAACAAAAAATGTGTGTTTCATTACAAAATTTCATTATTTCATGATAAATTTTTAGTAATAAAAAAGTGCCTAGAACCATTGATTTTACTGATAAATCAACGATTTTCGGCACTTTCTCATTAGTGGACCTGACGGGAATCGAACCCGTGTCCAGAAACCAATTCACTGCCCTTCTACGAGTGTAGCCTACAATCTGACATTCCCTCTGCGGACCTCCCATAGGCAGGATGCCCGCTTCAGTAGCTTCATGATACGCCCGCCGGTGCAAAGCTTAGCCGGCGTCGTTTCCTACATAGTCGAAGCCTGGGTCCTAATGTGTAGGTGCACTAGGTCAGACTGCTGCAACTAGGCAGCGTATGCTAAATTATCTTCAGCGTTTATTTTTAGTTTTGGAATTTAACGCATCCCGTGCGACTCGCTTCTCCAGCTTCATGATCCCTGTCGAAACCATTACAAGCCCAAGTTATTTATCTTGACGGCTGTCGTTTCTGACAGCCGGTACAAGCACTTATAAATCTTACCCGAAATTTCGAACTTTGAAGTCTCGCTCTGCTTCACGTTTCATGTCTTTTTTAGCGATATCCTGACGCTTATCGTAAAGCTTCTTTCCTTTTGCCAGAGCAATCTGAACTTTTACAAGGCTTCCCTTCAAGTATACCTCAACCGGTACCAGCGTGTAACCCTGTTCTGCCAGTTTTCCAATCAACTTACGAATCTCTGCTTTGTGCATCAAAAGCTTTTTCGGTCTGAGCGGATCCTTGTTGAAAATATTTCCTTTTTCATACGGACTGACATGCATTCCATAGATATAAACTTCCCCATTCTGAATCCGCACAAAAGCTTCCTTAATGCTGCATTTTCCCATTCGTATCGACTTTACTTCCGTGCCGTGCAGCTCAATGCCTACCTCGTATTTTTCTTCCAGGAAATAATCATGGTAGGCTTTCTTGTTGTTTGCTATTAACTTTATCGATTCCTTCGCCATGATGCTCTCCTTTCTCAAATACTATGGCAGGAAGACCAGGAAGCAATGCTCCTTGGAACCTGACTGCTCTATGAGTATACCCCAAGTTTGCCTGCAATGCAATAAACTTCTGGTTCAATTTTTTGACAATTTTTTCATTCTTCCACGATACAAAAATCAATGGTTCTTAATAATTTATCGGTTGCTTCTACCATTACCTTCACCTTCTGCCCAAGCTTATACCGGTGATTGGTGGTTTCTCCAATCAGTTCATAGCTTCGTTCATCATAATGATAATAATCATCTTTTAAGGATGTCACATGTACAAGTCCTTCAATCGTGTTCGGAAGTTCCACATAAAAGCCCCATTCCGTCACACCTGAAATCACGCCTTCAAAGCATTCTCCAATACGTTCCGACATATATTCCACTTTTTTCAGTTTATCTGTCTCACGCTCTGCTTCCTCAGCACGACGCTCTGTTTTACTGGAATGATCGGCTACTTCATCTAAAATTTTTTCATAATGTGCAATTTTTTTCGCGTCCATGCGTCCACGCAGATTATCTTTAATAATACGATGAATCTGTAAATCTGGATAACGTCTAATTGGAGAAGTGAAATGGCAGTAATAATGCGTTGCCAGTCCAAAATGTCCGGTACTTACTGTAGTATATTTTGCCTGTTTCATCGAACGGAGCGTCAAACGGCTGATGAGTGCTTCCTCTGTGGAGCCTTCAATCTTCATCAGAAGCTTCTGCAATTCCTTTGGATGCACCTCGTCCTGTCCGATATGAATGGAATAGCCAAAATTATTGATAAAAGTAGCAAGCTTTTTAATCTTTTCTCCATCCGGATTATCATGGGTACGGTAAACAAACGGAAGCTCCTGCCAGAAATAATCCTGTGCTACTGTCTCATTTGCAATCAGCATAAAATCCTCAATAATCTTTGTTGCTACATTTCTATCGTAAGGCTTGATATCAACCGGTTTTCCCTGCTCATTTAAAATGATTTTTGTCTCAGGAAAATCAAAATCAATAGAACCTCTGGTCATACGTTTCTTCCGAAGAATCCCTGCCAGTTCCTGCATAAGTTCAAACATCGGTATGAGTTCCTCATATTTCGCCCGTTCTGCTTCGTCCTTATCCTCTAATATTTTTTTCACACTGTTGTAGCTCATACGGCGGTCAACCTTAATCACAGTCTCTGCAATGGTATGGTCCACCACATTTCCCTTTTCATCAATGGTCATAATACAGCTTAACGCAAGACGGTTTTCTCCTGCATTTAAAGAACAGATGCCATTTGAAAGCCTGTGCGGAAGCATCGGAATCACGCGGTCTACCAGATAAACAGAAGTGCCACGATTTAGTGCTTCTACATCCAAAGCACTGTTTTCCTGCACATAATTCGTCACATCAGCGATATGCACACCAAGGGTATATTTCCCATTTTCCTTTGTGAGGGTAATGGCATCGTCTAAATCCTTCGCATCTTCACCATCAATTGTAACCGTCTGCCAGTCACGTAAATCCATTCGGCCGGCCATGTCGGCCTCACTTACTTCATCCGGCACCCTCTCTGCCTGCTTTAATACCTTTGCCGGGAACTCCATCGGAAGGTCATAGCCTCTGACAATTGATAAAATATCCGTACCCGGGTCATTGATATGTCCTAAGATTTCTATAATCTTTCCTTCCGGCTTTTTACCATTTTTACCATACTCTGTAATCTGCACGACTACCTTATGACCACGGACTGCCCCCATGGAATGTTCCTTTGGGATAAAAATATCCTGTGTAAACCTTGGATTGTCCGGTACTGCAAAGCCATAATTTTTACTTTCTTCGTAATAGCAGACCAGTTGTTCCATTCCACGTTTCAAAATCTTAACAACGCTTCCTTCTCTGCGTTTTTCTACAGAAGCTCCCTTTGTAACGGCAACCTGAACGGTATCCATATGCATCGCACCGTTTACCTGCGATTCAGGGATAAAAATATCCTCGTTTTCTCCCTCAATGGTCACAAATCCAAAGCCTCTCTGGTGTGCAGTAAATATTCCTGTCAAAAATTTTCCCTCTGCCTTACTGTATTTTCCTTTTGCAGACACCTCAATCTTTCCGTCACAAACCAGTTCATCCAGTACTTCCTGCAGCTCCTGACGTTGTGCTTTTGGAACATTTAACATAATAGCAATTTCTTTGATTTTCATCGGCACATAAAACTCGTCACAGATAAAATCATAGATTGTTTTTTTTCGTTCCTTCAAAAGTTCCTTTTCCATAAAAACCTCCCAGTATATAGAAAAAGCTGCCGTAGTATCTACGACAGCTTCATTTTGCGTTCTTTAAAAAATTCCCATATTCAGTACTGCTGCAATAACGATAAACGCTGCTACTAAGATACGTGTAATCTTATGCAGCATGCCTTCCATAGAACGACCTTTGTTCTTGCCCCAGTATGTCTCTGCACCACCGGCAATCGCTCCAAGTCCTGCGCTCTTGCCCTGCTGCATCAAAATGATAACTGTTAAAGCGATACTTATTATGATAAATACTACTGTTAAAATCATCTTCAAAACTGCCACAATTTATACCTCCCATCGGCAAAATAATTCACAACTTTATAAAGTATAGCATGAAACCCTACACTTTTCAACTACTTTTTCTTATTTACTTATTTTTTTGATTTTTTTGATTTTTTTGAAATAATCGTTTTCTTTTTCCACTTTGTAAAGTATACTTAAAGATAGATAACTACATACACAAAGGAGAAAGATATGAGGCGTAATCTGCTTATTGTATTATTCCTCTTCTGTTTTATGTTCTGCTCTTGCGGTGATGCAGGGGAAACACCCAAAACATCCTCTGTCCAATCCTCCGACAAAAGCAGTCCTTCGACTCCGAATACACCCGAGACTCAGGTTTCTGCCACCGGAGCACGAGGCAGTACTCCTGTTGCCTATATCGGTTCAGCAGATGGCACAGAAAGCTATGGAAACGCATCCGTTACAATTGATGCCTCCCATAAAAACGAGGGGTATATCATGGTCAACTACACCGGCAGCAACCAAAAACCTAAGTTCCAGCTTACCGGACCAAATGAGGTGACCTATACCTACAATCTGCACGGCGGATATGAAACGTTCCCTCTTACCTCAGGGAATGGCAGCTACCAGCTCAGTGTTTGGGAAAATATAGAAGGAACTTCTTACTCCTCATTATTTTCACAGAGTATTGACGTAACATTAACAGATGAGCTTCTTCCATTTCTATATTCGAATCAGTATGTGAACTTTTCTTCCGATTCTGCTACTGCCGCAATGGGCGCTAAGCTTGCAGAATCGGCAGACAGTGATTTAGAGGTGGTAGAACTGGTATACAATTACATCATTTCCAACTTTACATATGATTACGACAAAGCCAAAACGGTACCAAAGGGGTATCTTCCGGTAGTAGACGAAATTCTAGAAAAGAAAACCGGTATCTGTTTTGACTATGCTTCCGTAATGGCAACCATGCTGCGTACCCAGAACATCCCTACCCGGCTAGAAGTCGGTTACATGTTAGAAGAATATCACGCATGGATTAGTATCTACATCGAAGAACAAGGCTGGATTAATGGAATCATTGAATTTGATGGTACGCAGTGGAAACTGATGGATCCTACTTTTGCTTCCAGCAGCAAAAAACCCAAAGACTTTATTATGGAAACAGATAAATATACGACAAAGTATGTCTATTAACAGACGCTAGAAAGGATTTTCCCATGAAAACAAATAAGCTTCTTGGCAATTTAGAGATTGCCACTTTCTGTGAACAGCTTGCACTTGTTGTCTCTGCAGGAATGCCGACCTATGAAGGTGTCTCTATCTTAATGGAGGATGCAGCAGACGAAGAAACAAAGGCCCTGTTACAGCGCATTTACGAACCGTTAGAAGCCGGAAGCACCTTCCACGATGCCCTCGCTGAATCTGAAGCTTTTCCACAATATGTACTGGATTTAGTCGAAGTAGGAGAATTATCCGGAAAATTGGAAGAAGTGCTGTATTCGCTGAACTTATACTATGAAAGAGAAGAATCAATTAAAAACAGTATTAAAAGTGCCGTTACCTATCCTCTTATCATGATTGCCATCATGATTGCAGTTGTATTTGTACTGATAGTAAAGGTACTTCCGATTTTCAACCAGATTTATACGGAACTTGGTAGCGGACTAAGTGGTTTTCCTCTCCTTATGATGCATTTTTCAAATGCATTAAATGCTTATGCGCCAATTGTACTTACCATGCTTATTGTTCTTGTAATTGCCATATTTGCATATACAAAAACAAACTCCTTCCGCATGCACCTTTTAAAAATGCGTTTTCCTATGAGTACTGCTTCAAGCCGTTTTGCCAATTGTATGACAATGGCAATCAGCAGCGGTCTTGATACCTCACAAAGTTTAGAAATGGCAGAACGTTTAGTCGATAATCCCTATATGAAGGAACGTATTCACAAGTGTAAAGAACTGGTAGATGAAGGAGAACAGTTTTCTAATGCCATTCTTTCCACCAAAATTTTTACCAAGACATATGCTTCCTTGTTAAACATCGGTTTTCGGACCGGTTCCTTAGAGACAGTTATGAACCGCATTTACAAAGAATATGAGGACAATATCGACTATGAAATCAACCGCTTTGTTTCCCGTTTGGAACCGGCGCTTGTAATTGTACTCTCTGTCATTATCGGTTTTATTCTGCTTTCCTTCCTTTTACCACTTATTGGAATTATGTCAAGCATTGGTTAAAGGAGAATATACCATGAAAAAGAAGCCCTATGCAATGATTCTTTCTGTCGTATGTATGACTGCACTACTTTTTTTCTTTGTAAAAGCAATGGATCACATTGGCAGTGCAAATGATGCCGAACAGGCAGAAATTTTAGAGCAGGCACTTACACGAAGCATAACTGCCTGCTATGCTTTAGAAGGCGCTTATCCCCCGGATATCGCCTATCTGAAAGAACACTATGGTCTTACCTACGACACAGATGAATATTTTATTGATTATCAGTACATCGGTTCTAATTTAAGACCGGATGTCACCATTATTAAAAAGGATGCAAAACTATGGTACGATTAAACCGAAGCAACAGCCGTACAATTGATACTTTTTTCATTCTTGCACTGCTGGCACTTTTTGCCATAACCTCCTTTCTTGTTATCATCATTGGAGCCAGGCAATATCATTCAATCGCCAATCGCATGACTGAAAACTACGAAACCAGAACGGCAGCGTCTTACCTTGTGGAGAAATTTCACCAGCATGATATTTCCGGTTCTGTTTCTATCGTGAATATCGATGGTACACCGGCCATTTCGCTAAGTCAGACAATAAATGAGCGAAGCTATTCTACCTACATTTATGCTTATGACGGATATTTAAGAGAAATCACGGTATCCGAGGGTGCCATGGTTACTCCGGATTCCGGTCAGAAAATCATAGAAGCCTCGTCCCTTACCATTACAGCCTGTACCGGCAATTTGTATTGTTTTATTTTAACAGACACCTACGGCAATACCAGCCCGGTTTATATTTCACTGAATGCAAAATAATCAGAGAAAGGCATTTCTTTTATTATGAATAAATACAGACATCCAAAATCCAGTCTATTTCTAATGGAGATTATGATAAACATTCTCTTCTTTGCAGTACTGGTCACCATCTGCCTGCAGCTTTTTTTTAAAGCGCATACGCTTTCGGAAAATACTTCTGTTTTGCATCGTGCCGTTACAACCTGCACTTCCATTGCAGAAGTGTACCAAAGTAACACAGATGGTGAAGAAATCATTTTAAGTATCTATCCAAACGCACTTTTTTTAGAAGATACCATACTTATTTATTTTGATGAAAACTTTGTACCCTGTCAGAAAACATCCGGTGCTTATCGTGCCATGATAGAAAAAGTGGCAGACAATTCCGCCCTGATTTCATTTTGTACTTCTGACAGTACAGAAAATCTCTATTCTATAGAGGTCTCTTCCTATGTACCGTTAACTTTGAATGAACTTATGGGAGGTGACATGCAATGAAATCCAAAAAGACGAAATCTTCTTTTATTAACATAGGGTTTTCGTCCATTGTGATGGTCTTTATCATGATTTGTCTTGTGACCTTCGCAACACTTTCTGTACTGACCGCCCACTCTGACTACCGATTAAGCCAAAAGATGGCTCAAAAAACTACCGATTATTATGAAGCGGATGCTACTGCAAGAGATATGGCTGCTTTTATTGACAAAGAGCTTTTCCATATCTATTCCGACAGTTCTACATCAGACCATTATTATCAACTTGTTTTAGACACTGATTTTTCATATGGTGCGCCTGCTTCTGTCACAGATATTACTGCAGCTGTTACATATGAGATTGTAACCATCTCTTATACAGTTCCTATTTCGGAGGTTCAGTGCTTACATGTTTCACTAAAAATCAACTATCCGAAGGCAGAAAGCGAATGTTTTTCTACCATTGCGCAATGGCAGACTGTTACCGTAAATGAACCGGATGAGTCGGATGAATTTTTAAACCTCTATACCGGCGAAGAATAAATGAAAGGATTCTTAACTTCTTATGAACACGAGAGAAATCTTAGCACAAATCACCAAAGAAAATGCCTCAGATATTTTTATCGTAGCAGGTCGTCCGCTTACCTACAAAGTAAGCGGTAATATGAAGCTATTAAGTGATGAACGCATGATGCCGGATATGTGCCGGCAGTTTGTCACTGACATTTATGAGTTAGCCGGGAACCGTGATATGCACGCCTTTGAGCAGACCGGGGATGACGATTTTTCCTTTGCCTTAGCAGGCGTATCCCGTTTTCGTGTAAGTACCTATAAACAACGTGGTTCTTATTCGGCTGTCATCCGTATTATCTCCTTTACCCTTCCACATCCGGATGAGTTGGGAATCCCTGATATGGTTATGGACCTTGCGAATATTAATAAAGGTCTGGTACTCGTGACCGGGCCTGCCGGTGGCGGTAAGTCTACGACTCTTGCCTGCCTTGTTGATAAAATCAACTGTGAACAGGAAAGTCATATCATTACTTTGGAAGATCCCTTAGAGTTCCTGCATAGCCATAAGCGAAGCATTGTAAGCCAGCGAGAAGTATGTACCGATACGGAAAACTATCTGACCGCATTACGTGCCGCACTAAGGCAGAGTCCGGACGTCATCTTGCTTGGTGAAATGCGTGACTACGAGACAATTAACACCGCTATGACTGCTGCCGAAACAGGACATTTAATTTTTTCTACCCTGCATACCATCGGCGCTGCAAATACCATTGACCGTATCATTGACTCTTTCCCTGCAAATCAGCAGCATCAGGTAGCGGTCCAGCTTGCCACCGTCTTACAGGCGGTTGTATCTCAGCGTCTTCTTCCAACGATAGACGGGAAAATTGTACCGGCCTTTGAGGTTATGATTTTAACTCCTGCAATCCGTAACCTGATTCGTGAGGGGAAAACCCACCAGATTGATGGTATGATTTATGCTTCTACGAATGACAGTATGATTGCCATGGATACCAGTATCCTTAACTTGTACCGTAAAGGTGTCATTGATAAGAAAACGGCATTGGCAAATGCATCTAATCCGGAAATGATGGTGAAAAAACTGAATTAAAAGATTGTTATGAATGTTCTTCCTATAATTTATATCTTGGTGGTTATGAGATTATAGGAAGAACATTTCATAGCAATCTTTTAATTCATGCAGTTCTTCCACTCTTTTTCCCTGTTCCTGCATATCGGGAAAGTTCCCCCAGTTCCTCTTCAATCCGAAGCAGCTGATTATATTTGGCTGTACGCTCTCCACGGCATGGTGCACCGGTCTTAATCTGTCCGGCATTAACTGCTACCGCAAGATCTGCAATAAAGGCATCCTCCGTCTCACCGGAACGATGGGAGATTACCGCATGGTAGCCCGCACATTTCGCCATTTCGATTGCCTCCATAGCCTCTGACAGGGTTCCAATCTGGTTCACCTTAATTAGTACTGCATTGCCCACACACAAATCAATCCCACATTTGATGCGCTTCTGATTTGTCACAAACAAGTCATCACCTACTAATTGTATTCTTCCACCAAGGCGTTTTGTCAGCTTCTGCCAACCTTCCCAATCCTCTTCATGTAAACCGTCCTCAATAGAAATAATCGGAAATTCCTCTACTAACTCCTCATAAAGTGTAATCATTTCATCTGCTGTTCTGCAAATACTTTCACAAGCCTCATCCTGTTCTTCCTCTTTTCTTGCCTGTGCTTCGCCGGTAAACTCATAGCATTTCTTTTCCGGATTATAAAGTTCACTAGCCGCTGCATCCATAGCAAATACGATATCTTTTCCTACTTCATATCCTGCTTTTTTTACTGCCTTTTCCAAATAGGAAAACACTTCTCTTGCATCCCTAAAATCCGGAGCAAACCCGCCTTCATCTCCAACAGCAATTGTCCTTCCCTCTTCCTTTAAAAGATGCTTTAAAAAATGATATACCTCCGCTCCCATGCGAAGTCCATCATGAAAAGTCTCTGCACCAACCGGCATAATCATAAATTCCTGAAAATCAAGCGTATTTTTTGCATGTGCACCTCCATTGATGACATTCATCATCGGTATGGGCATCAAATGGGCACCCACTCCTCCAAGATAACGATATAGAGGCATATCAAGCACTTTTGCCGCTGCTTTAGCACAGGCTAAGGACACCCCTAAAATAGCGTTTGCACCCAGATTCCCTTTATTATCCGTTCCGTCCAGTTCTACCATTATACGATCCAGTTTCGCCTGGTTTAACACATTCTGCCCCAACAGGGCCTCCCTGATTTTCGTATTAACATGGTCTACTACTTTCTGCACACCCAGGCCAAAATATCTTGGTTCTCCATCCCTAAGTTCTATCGCTTCAAAGCGCCCGGTGCTGGCGCCGGAAGGAACAGACTCATGGGCACTCACCTTCTTTCCTGTAGTCACTGTTTCTGCAGTCACAGTCACTTCAACCGTTGGTGTTCCCCTCGAATCTAATATTTCTCTTGCGTGTACATCTACAATTTTTGCTTCCAAAGACATGATACTAGAAACCTCCTTTTTTCATAGTATCTTGCACATCTTTTAAAATTATTCCATGAAAAATAGATATTTAGTTCACTAAATTATTTTAGGCATAATGTAGATTTGTAAGAA
>CALZGM010000002.1 GCA_945787015.1 uncultured Roseburia sp. | reverse complement strand
AAATAAGTACACTAAAAGCGAAAAAAAGAAACCATTACTGAAAAAAATACAATCCGAAATGTTGACAAATCCTTATTAGGAAGTAAAATTATAGTTAGGATAATTTTCCTAATTACAAATAGTTTCTAGTACAGAAAAGGAGAAGATTGTAATGGAATTAAATTTAAGACCAGCAAATGAATGTGCTTTTGATGCAGTATCTCTCGGTGAAGTTATGCTTCGTCTTGATCCGGGCGAAGGACGTATCCGTACAGCAAGAAGTTTTCGTGCATGGGAAGGCGGCGGCGAATATAACGTTGTTCGTGGTCTTCGCAGATGTTTTGGTTTAAAAACAGCTGTAATCACAGCTTTCGCAGACAATGAAGTTGGTAAATTAATGGAAGACTTCATCTTACAGGGTGGTGTTGATACTTCCCTCATTAAATGGATGCCTACTGATGGTATCGGACGTGTTTGCAGAAACGGTCTCAACTTTACAGAAAGAGGCTTCGGTATCCGTGGTGCCGTTGGATGCTCTGACCGTGCAAATACAGCTATTTCAAAAGCTACTCCGGAAGATTTCGATTTTGAATATATCTTCGGAACACTCGGTGTAAGATGGTTACACACAGGCGGTATCTACGCAGCTTTATCTGAGCAGGCTTGTGAGACTGTTCTTGCAGCAATCAAAACCGCTAAAAAATATGGCACTATCGTATCTTACGACTTAAATTACAGACCATCTATGTGGAGCGCAATCGGTGGACTTGCTAAGGCTCAGGAAGTTAATAAAGAAATTGCAAAATACGTTGACGTTATGATTGGTAACGAAGAAGACTTTACAGCATGCCTTGGTTTTGAAATCGAAGGAAATGATGCAAACTTAAAAGAACTGAACATCGATGGTTACAAGAAGATGATCAACGAAGCTGTTAAGACATACCCGAACTTCAAGGCTGTAGCTACTACACTTCGTGAAGTTAAGACCGCTACTGTAAATGACTGGAGCGCTCTTTGCTGGGCAGGCGGCGAAATCTACAAAGCAAAAGACTACAAGGGTCTTGAAATCATGGACCGTGTAGGTGGCGGTGACTCTTTCGCTTCCGGTTTAATCTACGGCTTAATGACAACAGGCGATGCTGAGACAGCTGTTAACTATGGTGCAGCTCACGGTGCATTGGCTATGACTACTCCTGGTGATACCACAATGGCTTCTAAGAAAGAAGTGGAAGCTATCATGGGTGGCGCAGGTGCTCGTGTACAGAGATAATCATTAGACAAGCAAATGCTTACTGCAAAAGAATTTACTAAAGTAAATTCTTCCCGCGTATGTATTGAAATATTTTAAAGGGTGGCATACGATATGTCACCCTTTTTCATATGTGCGCCGTTTGGCGCACGTTTTTACTCTATGTTATTTTCCGTCAATCGTTGAAATTCCAATGGTCACTTCTTCTAACACATCTAGCAATACCTTTACCGTATCCAGAGAAGTCAAAGTAGTCACATTGTTCTGGCTGGCGGTACGGCGAATCGCAATACCATCTTCATAATGCACTCCGGAAAGAATCGCACGGGTATTGATGACGTAGCTTACATATCCGGCGCGGATGGAATCTAAGATTTCCTCGCTGCCTTCACTCAATTTCCGGCGGATTCTAGTACGAATTCCATGCTCTTTTAAGAAGATTGCCGTACCGATGGTTGCCTCAATATTAAATCCCATGTTGTAGAAGCGGCGAACCAACGGAAGCGCTTCCTCTTTATCTTCATCTGCCAGTGTCACGACCACTGTTCCGTAATTTTGCACACGCATACCGGATGCAATCATTGCCTTATACATCGCGCGATGCAGCTTTTTATCATATCCGATTGCCTCACCGGTAGATTTCATTTCCGGTGAAAGGTACGCATCCATTCCGTTTAGTTTCGAAAAGGAGAACGCCGGTACTTTTACATAGTAACGTTCTTTTTCTTCCGGATACAGTTCAGTAATGCCCTGCTCCTTAAGGCTCTTACCGAGAATGGCATAGGTTGCAATGTCCGCAAGGCTGTAGCCTGTTGCTTTGGAAAGGAACGGCACGGTTCTGGAAGAACGCGGATTTACCTCAATGATATAAACATGTTCTTCTTTATCTACGATAAACTGGATATTGAATAAGCCCATAATTCCGATACCGATGCCAAGCTTTTCCGTATATTCCAAAATGGTTTTCTTTACCTTTGCAGAAATACTAAAGGACGGATACACACTGATGGAATCACCCGAATGGATACCGGTTCGTTCTACCAGTTCCATGATACCCGGTACAAAGACCTTC
The DNA here is from genome assembly GCA_945787015.1 of uncultured Roseburia sp. GTDB lineage: Bacteria > Bacillota > Clostridia > Lachnospirales > Lachnospiraceae > Roseburia. The sequence continues at coordinate 172,388 of CALZGM010000002.1, read as the reverse complement.
TTTCCATCGCAGATGGCATCTACTTCCACTTCTTTACCACAGATATATTTATCTACCAGTACCGGTTTATCCTCATCGATTTCTACTGCAGTCTTCAAATAGTGGCGCAAATGTTCTTCCTTTGCCACAATCTGCATGGCGCGACCACCCAAAACGAAGCTCGGACGCACAAGGACCGGATAACCGATTTCTTCTGCGGCTTTGACACCGGCTTCGATATTGGTTACCGCCTGACCTTTTGGTTGCGGAATACCGAGACTCACCAGCAATTTTTCAAAAGAATCTCTGTTCTCTGCTTTGTCAATGGCTTCACAATCGGTACCGATTATTTTTACACCTCTTGCATGTAATGGTTCTGCCAGATTGATGGCTGTCTGTCCGCCTAAAGTTGCAATGACACCCTCCGGCTGTTCCAGCTCAATGACATTCATCACATCCTCTACGCAAAGAGGTTCAAAATACAGCTTATCGGAGCAGGTATAATCTGTTGATACCGTCTCCGGATTGTTATTAATGATAATTGCTTCATAGCCTGCTGCCTTAATTGTCTTTACCGCATGAACCGTGGAATAGTCAAACTCTACGCCCTGTCCGATACGGATTGGACCGGAACCTAACACAATGATTTTTTTCTTTTCCGATACGATGGATTCGTTTTCTTCCTCATAAGTGGAATAGAAATACGGAATATAGCTTTCAAACTCGGAAGCGCAGGTATCAATCATTTTATAGACAGGAATGATTCCGTTTTCCTTACGCAGTTTAAATACGGCTTCCTCCGTCATATCCCAGCGTCTGGCAATTTCCTTATCGGAAAATCCCATACGTTTTGCGTCGCGAAGAATGGCGATGTCGCCGATATTCGCGCTTACTACCACTTCTTCTTCCACAATATTCCGTAGTTTGCGTAGGAAAAATAAATCAATTGCCGTTGCCTTCGCAATTTTTTCTACCGTACAGCCCATTCGTAAAAGCTGGGCAATGGCATAGATACGGTCGTCCGTACCTATTTTGATATATTCCATTAGCTCTGTCTCGGACATCTCATCAAACTTACTATTATTAAGATGATACAGACCGATTTCCAAGGAGCGAATTGCCTTTAATAAGCTCTCTTCAAAGGTTCTACCCACACTCATAACTTCGCCGGTTGCTTTCATCTGTGTACTCAAAGAGTTATTAGCTTCCGCAAACTTATCAAATGGAAAACGAGGCATCTTTGTTACGACATAGTCCAAGGTCGGTTCAAATGACGCAGGAGTATTGGCAATCTGAATTTCATCCAAAGTCATTCCAACACCGATTTTCGCAGACACACGGGCAATCGGATATCCGCTGGCCTTTGATGCCAATGCAGAAGAACGGGACACACGTGGATTTACCTCAATCAGATAATACTGAAAAGATTTCGGGTCCAATGCAAACTGGACATTACAGCCACCTTCAATTTCCAACGCACGGATAATTTTTAATGCGCTGTCACGCAGCATATGATATTCCTTGTTGGTTAAGGTCTGTGAAGGACAGACTACGATGGAATCTCCGGTATGGATTCCGACCGGGTCCAGATTTTCCATATTACAAATCGTAAGCGCAGTATCATTCTTATCGCGCATTACTTCGTATTCAATTTCTTTGTAACCTTTGATGCTCTTTTCAATCAAGACCTGACGCACCGGTGAAAGTGCCAGTGCATTCTTCATTAATGGCAGCAGTTCCTCTTCATTATCCGCAAAACCACCACCTGTTCCACCCAATGTAAAAGCAGGTCGAAGCACTACAGGATAGCCGATTTTTTCTGCAACGGCAACGCCTTCTTCAATCGAGTTAGCTATATCTGAAGGAAGCACCGGTTCTCCCAAGCTTTCGCAAAGCTCTTTAAACAGTTCCCTGTCTTCTGCTCTTTCAATACTGCTGCTTTTTGTTCCAAGCAGTTCTACACGGCACTCAGCTAATACACCTTTCTTTTCCAACTGCATGGCGAGATTTAAACCGGTCTGTCCGCCAATGCCGGGCAAAATTGCATCCGGTCGCTCATAGCGGATGATTTTTGCCATATATTCCAAGGTTAACGGCTCCATATAGACCTTGTCCGCAATGGAGGTATCTGTCATAATCGTAGCCGGATTCGAGTTACAAAGGATGACCTCATAGCCCTCTTCTTTTAATGCAAGGCAGGCCTGTGTTCCTGCATAATCAAATTCAGCTGCCTGTCCGATGACGATTGGTCCGGAACCAATGACGAGGATTTTTTTAATATCTGTTCTTTTAGCCATGATTCTTTTCCTCCTCTATCCATGCAATAAACCGGTCAAATAAATAGGCGCTGTCCTGCGGTCCCGGCGCACTTTCCGGGTGATACTGAACGCTGAACACTTTATCTTTTTCACATTTGACACCTTCAATCGTCTGGTCTAGCAAATTGATATGTGTCGGTACCAGGTCTGTCTCTTCCAGACTTTTTACATCGACTGCATAAGAGTGATTCTGTGATGTAATCTCTATTTTATTCGTTTCCAAATTCCGCACCGGATGATTCCCGCCGCGATGACCAAATTTTAACTTATAGGTTTTTGCACCATAAGCCAGCGAAATAATCTGGTGGCCTAAACAGATACCAAAAATCGGATATTTTCCACGTAACGTTCTTATCGTATCAATGACCGGCTGTACGTCTGTGGGATTTCCCGGTCCGTTTGAAATAAAAACTCCATCCGGGCATAATCCTTCGATGACTTCTGCTGTGGTGTTCCATGGTACCACCGTAACTTTACAGCCGCGTTTATTCAGAGAACGCACAATATTTGCTTTCATACCACAGTCTATCGCAACCACATGGCACTTTTCGTCAGATACTGAATAAACCTTCTTCTTAGAACAGCTTACTTTTGAAACTGCATCTGTCGGAATATTGCTCTCCTGTAAAATGCGAAGCCCTTCTTCCATCGCAGTATCTGCACCGGTTAATAGCACCTTTCTGCTTCCGAAATTTCGGATAGAGCGTGTTAATTTTCTGGTATCAATGCCGGATACGCCCGGGATGTGATATTTTTTCATTACTTCAGAAAGTGTCGCCGTACTCCGGAAATTGGATGGTAAATCATTGTATTCACGTACAACCAGCCCACCAATGGTTGGTATCAGTGTCTCGTAATCCTCATCTGCCATTCCGTAATTGCCAATCAAAGGATAAGTCATAACAACTGCCTGATAGGTATATGACGGATCCGAAAGAATCTCCTGATACCCTACCATAGAAGTATTAAACACGATTTCACATACACGGTCAGTCACTTCTCCAAAGGCATAACCATAATATTCTTCGCCATTTTCTAAAATCAGTTTTCTATTGTATTCCATCCTTACCTCCTTTACAGACCTCAGAAAGCTTTCGTTCAAAGCGGTCTTTTCTTGTATCTGTCGGAATCGGTGTCGGATACTCGCCGCTAAAGCATGCACTGCAATATCCATCGTTTCCGATTAATTCTCCTAGCGCCTCCACCGGCAGATAACCCAAAGTATCCGCCCCTATCATCTCTGCAATTTCTTCTACCGTATGCTTGCAGGCAATCAGATGCTCTTTTGAATCAATGTCTGTTCCATAGTAGCATGGATACAAAAATGGCGGTGCAGAAATTCTCATATGAATCTCTTTTGCTCCGGCATCCCGTAACAGCTTTACGATGCGCCCACTGGTCGTTCCCCGGACAATCGAATCATCAATCAATACCACGCGCTTGCCTTTTATGCATTCCTCAATCGGACTCAGTTTAATTTTCACCTGATCCACTCTCGTACTCTGTCCCGGTGAAATAAAGGTTCTGCCGATATATTTGTTTTTAATCAGCCCGATACCATATGGAATCCCGGATTCGCGGCTATAACCTAATGCTGCATCCAGTCCGGAATCCGGCACGCCTACTACTACGTCTGCCTCAACCGGATGTGTCTTTGCAAGAATGGCTCCCGCACGCATACGCGCTCCATGAACAGAAACACCATCAATGGTAGAATCCGGTCTTGCAAAATAAATATATTCAAAAATGCATAACTTCTTATCCTTTTTTTCGCAGTGTTCCTTGCGTGAAACCACACCGTTACTGCTAAACACTAAAATTTCTCCCGGTTCCACATCCCGTATGAATTCTGCACCTACTGCCTTTAGAGCACAGCTTTCCGAAGCCACCACATAGACGCCCTCCGGAGTTTTTCCATAACAGAGCGGTCTGAAACCGTAAGGGTCTCTGGCACAGATTAATTTTTGTGGTGACATCAGGACAAGCGAATAAGCACCATCAATAATCTCCATCGCTGCGCTTAATGCATCTTCGATAGATGGTGCTTTTAATCGTTCCTTCGTTACAATGTATGCAATTGTTTCCGTATCACTTGTGGTGTGGAAAATGGCTCCCGACAATTCCAGTTCGCTTCGCAGTTCTGCTGCATTGCTGAGATTTCCGTTGTGTGCCAACGCCATTCTTCCTTTCTGGTGATTCACTTCAATTGGCTGGCAGTTATTTCTGTTCGTACCGCCTGTAGTTCCATAGCGCGCATGTCCAACTGCCATGGTTCCCTGTGGCAGTTTTGCCAAAATGTCCGATGAAAATACTTCACTCACCAACCCTAAATCCTTATAGGATGAAAATACACCTTCATCATTTACGACAATACCGCAGCTTTCCTGTCCGCGGTGCTGCAGGGCATACAATCCATAATAGGAAAGCCCTGCTACATCCGTTGGTTCCGGTGCAATGACTCCAAATACACCACATTCTTCGTGAATACTCATACTGCATCTCCTTTCGTTCTGGCAAAAGCAGCCCCGATAAATCCCACAAAAAGCGGATGCGGTCTGTTCGGACGGCTCTTAAATTCCGGATGAAACTGTACGCCGACATGGAATGGACGGTCTGTGAGTTCAACCGTTTCTACCAGTCTGCCATCCGGAGATGTGCCGCTTAGGGTCAGACCTTTGCTTTCTAAAAGCTCGCGATAGTCATTATTAAATTCATACCGGTGTCTATGTCTTTCACTGATGCTTTGGCTTTTGTAACAGCGTTCCATCGTGCTGCCCTCTTTGATTTCACAAGGATAAGCGCCCAAACGAAGGGTTCCGCCCTTATCAATGTTATCACTCTGTCCCGGCATAAAATCAATGACCTTATGTTTGCAAAGCTCATCAAACTCACCGGAATTTGCATCGGAAAGTCCCGCCACATTTCTTGCATACTCAATGACTGCAATCTGCATGCCAAGACAAATTCCAAAATATGGAACGGACTTTTCTCTTGCATATCTTGCCGCAAGCACCATGCCTTCGATACCACGGTTACCAAAGCCTCCCGGAACCAAAATTCCATCCAGCCCGGCAAGCGTCTCTTCATAAGTTTCCTCCGTTAATTCCTCGGAATCAATCCATTGAATATTGATATGGGTATTATGATAATATCCTGCGTGGCGAAGCGCTTCAGCCACAGAAAGATATGCATCGTGAAGTCCCACATATTTTCCTACTAAGCCGATATTTACACTGTATGGACGCGCTTTAATACGCTCCACCATCTGAGTCCACTCTTTCAAATCCGGTTCCCGAGTCTGAAGGCCCAGTTCTCTGCAGACTACCTCAGAGAAGTTGGACTGTTCCAACATCAGTGGGGCTTCATAAAGGTTTGGAAGTGTAATATTTTCAATCACACAATCCGGTTTTACATTACAGAACATCGAAATCTTTTTAAAAATAGATTCCTCTAACGGTTCGTCACAACGAAGTACAATGATGTTTGGGTTGATTCCCATTCCCTGCAATTCTTTAACAGAATGCTGGGTCGGTTTTGATTTATGTTCATCCGAACCTCTCAGGAACGGAACCAAGGTTACATGAATAAACAGGCTGTTTTCTCTTCCGACTTCCAATGAAATCTGTCTTACCGCCTCGATAAACGGCTGAGATTCGATATCACCTATCGTACCTCCGATTTCCGTAATGACAATATCTGCATTCGTTTTTTTACCGACACTATAAACAAATTCCTTAATCTCATTGGTGATATGTGGAATCACCTGTACCGTAGAGCCAAGGTATTCCCCACGACGCTCCTTATTTAACACATTCCAGTACACCTTTCCTGTGGTCAGATTGGAGTATTTGTTTAAGTCTTCATCAATGAAACGTTCATAATGGCCCAAATCCAAATCGGTCTCTGCTCCATCTTCTGTCACATAAACTTCTCCATGCTGAAACGGGCTCATAGTTCCCGGATCAACATTGATATATGGATCCAGTTTCTGGGCTGCTACTTTCAGTCCTCTTGCTTTTAACAGTCTGCCTAAAGATGCTGCGGTAATACCCTTTCCAAGTCCGGATACCACGCCTCCTGTCACAAAAATGTATTTTGTCATGACTTTTGCTCCTTTTTCTATATTCCACTATCCCCGTAGTTGCTAAGCACTCTTGCGGATGGATCGTTGACGTTGCAGCCTTCCCATTCCTTATTCGGCATCCAGAAGTCTACAATCATTTCACTCTGACCCGGATAGTATTTTTCAAAAATTTCTCTGTAAAGCAGCGATTCCTTTGTAAACGGCATCGCATGCTGATATTTTTTACGAAGTGTTTCATACTCTTCGTCTGTATATTGTTCCATAGCATATTCTTTTAAGTAATCCACCATGGAATGTCCTACTGCATCAGAAAAGGCTGCTTTTTCACGCCACAAAATAGTTTCCGGCAAATAGTCTCCTTCTTCAAAAGCATGGCGGAGCAGGTATTTTCCTTTTCCATATTTATTAATCTTTAATTCAGGATTTACTGACATCACATATTTCACAAAATCAAGGTCACCGAACGGAACTCTTGCTTCCAACGAATTTACGGAAATACAGCGGTCCGCACGAAGTACATCATACATATGAAGCTCGCGGATTCGCTTCTCGGCTTCTTTTTGAAAAGCATCGGCATCTGGTGCAAAATCAGTATACTTATATCCGAACAATTCATCCGATATCTCGCCGGTCAAAAGTACGCGGATATCCGTCTGCTCATGAATTGCTTTGCAGATTAAATACATTCCCATGCTGGCACGAATTGTCGTAATGTCAAATGTTCCTAAAATTTTTATTACTTCTTCCAGAGAAGCTAAAACATCTTCTTTGGTAATGATAATTTCTTTATGGTCACTTCCGATATAGTCTGCAGCCTCTTTTGCATATTTTAAATCAATTGCATCTTCGCTCATGCCAATTGCAAAAGTTTTAATCGGTGTGCTGCTTTTCTTTGCTGCAATGGCGCAGACAAGAGAAGAATCCAAGCCACCGGAAAGAAGAAAACCTACTTTTGCGTCCGCAACCAGTCGTTTTTCCACGCCTGCAACCAGCTTGTCGTGAATCTTTTTACAAACGGTTTCTAAATCATCCTTTGATACCTCATCTACCTTCGCAATATCGTTGTAGCAGATAAATTCACCGCCCTTATAATAATGTCCCGGTGGAAACGGCATAATTTTATCGGTAAGCGTCACCAGATTTTTCGGCTCACTTGCGAAAACAATCACGCCATCCTTATCATACCCATAATAAAGCGGGCGGATACCAATCGGATCTCTCGCTGCAATGTATTCCTTTGTTTCACCATCATAAATAATGCAGACAAATTCTGCATCCAGCATGGCAAACATATCTTTTCCGTACTCTTTATATAACGGTAACAGAATTTCACAGTCCGAATCACTTTGAAAAGTATATTTTGCGGACAGTTCTTTTTTTAATTTCTCAAAACCATAAATTTCACCATTACATACCACATAACTTCCATCCAAAGAAAATGGCTGCATACCTGATGGAGTCAGTCCCATAATGGCAAGTCTGTGAAAACCTAAAAATCCGTTTCCGGTATCTACAATCCGGCTGTCGTCCGGTCCTCTGGAAATGGTTTTTTCAAATCCTTCCTGAAACGCACTAAAAGCAGCACTGCTGCCGCAATAACCCATAATAGAACACATAAGAATTACCTCCAAATAGTCATAGTAAATTCAGCATTCTATAGGGCAAGTGCTGTGCTCGCTGTGCCACCTATCTTTTTTCTCATTTCCAAGTCTCCATCAAGACTCTGTCAGCTTACGTGTGACGAAACGGCGCACCTACTAAGGAATCCCGTTCAGATTGCAGCTCGAAAAGTGTTATTCACGCAGGCTCTGCTGCATGGCTCTCACCATCCCATGCTCGCTGTGAGTGATTTCCTGCGCTACTTCTCTTTTCTCAATCGCTTTTTCTCTATTCAGTTTTCATTATTCCACATCCTGGAGAGCCTGATAGCCTTCTTCTCCTGTGCGGACCTTTACGACGTTCTCAACATCATATACGAAAATCTTACCATCACCGATATGTCCGGTGTAAAGAACAGATTTTGCAGTTTCAATTACGGTGCGAACCGGAACCTTGCTGACAACGATTTCAACCTGTACCTTCGGGAGCAGATTTGCTTCTACCTGAACACCACGGTAGTACTCCGGTTTCCCTTTCTGAATACCACAACCTAAAACATGTGATACGGTCATACCGGTAATACCGATTTGCATCATAGCAGATTTTAATGCTTCAAATCTGGATTCCTTACAGATAATTTCAATCTTCGTAAACTTCGATGTACCTTCTTCGAAGGATGGAACTTTCTTTACAGGAACGGCTTCTGCAACCGGTGTATCGCCGGATACAATAACCGGTTCATTACCTTCTTCTACATATTCCGGAAGCATTGCAAATCCTGCATAAGCAGAAGGTAAACCATGTTCTGTTTCATCCAGACCTGTCACTTCTTCTTCACGGCTGACACGTAAGCCAACAATTGCTTTAATTACAAGGAAAGTAATGGTAATAGTAACTGCGGTCCATGCTGCAACGCTGACAAAACCAACCAACTGAATTCCAAGTAATTTTACACCACCGCCATAGAATAAACCTGTTAATGTGTTTCCTGCTGCATCTGCAATTCCGTAAGCCGGAGCTGTTTCTGTAGCAAAAAGACCAACTGCGATTGTACCCCAGATACCATTCAGACAATGTACGGCAACGGCACCAACCGGGTCATCAATATGTAACTTATAATCAAGTAACCAAACACCAAATACAACTAATACACCTGATACTGCACCAATGATACATGCGCCGAGGCAATCGGTTACATCACAGCCTGCAGTAATTGCTACCAAACCTGCAAGGGAAGCATTCAAGCACATAGACACATCCGGTTTGCCATATTTTACCCAGGTAAAAATCATACATACAACGGTTGCAACTGCCGGTGCAACGGTGGTTGTAAGGAAGATGGAGCCGAGCTGTCCAAGAGAGGTTGCTGCGGCGCCGTTAAATCCATACCAGCCTAACCAAAGAATAAATACACCAAGTGCACCAAGTGCGATGCTGTGACCAGGGAAGGCATTTACCTTTGTAATCTTACCATTTGCATCCTTTTTAAACTTACCGATACGAGGTCCAAGAATCTTAGCACCGATTAAAGCGGAAATACCGCCTACCATATGAATCGCACAGGAACCTGCGAAATCATGGAAGCCAAGTCCTGCTAACCAGCCGCCGCCCCAGATCCAGTGAGCTTCAATCGGATAAATCAAAGCAGAAATCACTCCGGAATAAATACAATAGGAAAGGAATTTGGTACGCTCTGCCATCGCACCTGATACGATGGTTGCTGTGGTTGCACAGAATACCAAGTTAAATACAAAACTTGAAAAATCAAAGTTTTCATAAGCTGTAAATAAATCAAATCCCGGTTTTCCGATAAATCCAAACAAATCCTCGCCCATTAAAAGGCCGTAACCAATCAGAATGAAAACAACGGTACCAATACAAAAATCCATCAGGTTCTTCATAATGATATTACCGGTGTTCTTTGCTCTTGTAAAACCGGCTTCCACCATTGCAAATCCGGCCTGCATCCAGAATACCAATGCTGCACCGATTAAGAACCAAACCTGAAACACTTCTGTAGAAGCAGCTTCTACCACTAACTCTCTCATAGCCTCATCCATAACTAAATCCTCCGTTTTCGTTTATTTTATCTTACACCGAATAATAAATCGCCATAAGTTGGGAATGGCCAGTATTTCTTTGATGTAAGTGTCTCTGCCTCATCACATGGAAGTCTTAATTCACCCATCTTAGGAAGGATGATATCACGGATTACATTTGCTTCTTCTCCGATATCATCAATGGAATGAAGACTTACTAATGCAGCATCCAGTTCGTCTGCTTTCATTGCAATCTGCTCTGTCAATGCAGATAATTTCTTTACAAGACCGATTTCATAGCCGCAGGAGATTGCACTATCGATACTTCTCTTTGTAGCCGCTGTTTTTGCAAGCTCTGCTGCGTATGCTTCGATTGCAGGTGCAATTTCTGTCTTAGCCATGTCTACCATGGTGTTTGCTTCGATGATAACTGTCTTGCAGTAATTCTCTAAAGTGATTTCATATCTGGATTTTAATTCTGCCTCTGTAAATACCTTGTGGGAGGTTAACATATCTACATTTTTCTCATCCAGTAAGTGTGGCAAGCAATCCGCTGTTGTACGATAATTAAGAAGTCCACGTTCTTCGGTTGCTTCCTTAATCCATGCATCATCATATCCGTTTCCGTTAAAGATAATCTTCTTGTGGTCTTTGATGGTCTTACGAATCATTTCGTGAAGTGCGGTTTCAAAGTCCTCTGCTTTTTCCAAACGGTCTGCATAAATTTTTAAGCTTTCTGCAACTGCACTGTTTAACATAATGTTTGCACAGGCAATGCTGTTAGATGAACCAAGCATACGGAATTCAAATTTGTTTCCGGTAAATGCAAACGGTGAAGTACGGTTACGGTCTGTTGTATCACGGTTAAATTTCGGAAGTACATTGACACCAAGCTTCATCTGAATCTTTTCTGTACCGGCATATGGTGTATCGTTTTCAATTGCTTCCAAAACTGCATTTAACTCATCTCCAAGGAACATGGATACAACTGCCGGTGGTGCTTCGTTTGCTCCAAGACGATGGTCATTTCCTGCTGTTGCAACGGAGATACGAAGTAAATCCTGATAATCATCTACTGCTTTAATCACTGCACAGAGGAATAACAAGAACTGTGCATTTTCATATGGTGTTTCACCGGGTGATAATAAGTTCACACCGGTATCTGTGGAAATAGACCAGTTGTTATGCTTACCGCTTCCGTTTACACCTGCAAATGGTTTTTCATGAAGCAGACATACCAAACCATGTTTTGCTGCAACCTTCTGCATAATTTCCATCATAATCTGGTTATGATCTGTTGCAATATTGGTTGTAGAGTAAATCGGTGCAAGCTCATGCTGAGCAGGTGCAACCTCATTATGTTCTGTCTTTGCCAGAATACCAAGCTTCCAGAGTTCTTCATTTAACTCTTCCATAAAAGCAGCAACTCTTGGCTTGATTACTCCAAAATAGTGATCATCCATTTCCTGTCCCTTTGGAGGTTTTGCACCAAATAAGGTGCGTCCGGTGAAACGGATATCTCTACGCTGCTCATACATTTCCTTTGTAATTAAGAAGTATTCCTGTTCCGGTCCTACTGATGTACGAACACATTTTACATCTTCATTTCCGAAGAGACGTAAAATACGAAGTGCCTGCTTGTTTAATGCCTGCATAGAACGAAGCAGCGGTGTTTTTTTGTCCAATGCTTCTCCTCCGTATGAACAGAATGCGGTAGGAATACATAAGGTCTTTCCTTTCATAAATGCATAAGAGGTTGGGTCCCATGCTGTATATCCTCTTGCTTCAAAGGTTGCTCTTAAGCCGCCTGAAGGGAAAGAAGATGCATCCGGCTCCCCTTTGATTAATTCTTTGCCGGAGAATTCCATAATCACGCCGCCATCCGGTGATGGAGAAATGAAACTATCATGCTTCTCTGCGGTAATTCCGGTGAGTGGCTGGAACCAATGTGTATAATGGGTAGCTCCATTTGCTACTGCCCAGTCCTTCATTGCGCCTGCTACTGCATTTGCAACACTAAGATCAAGCTTTGCTCCTTCATCAATTGTTTTTCTTAATGATTGATAAACTTCTGCAGACAAATTAGCCTTCATGACTCTGTCATCAAAAACTAAGCTGCCAAAATAATCAGGTACATTTTTCATAATAGTCTCTCCTTTTTCGATATAAAAAAAAAGAGAGTCTTCGAGAACAATCTCAAAGACTCCCTTGCCTTATGCACTGCAATATACACCCGCCGGAAAAATTTGTCAACCCTCTATTTGCAATATTTTTTCAAGAAATTTTTCGCAGAATGGTTTTGCACTATTGTTGACAAGGAAACAAATATGCTGTATAAAGATTACAGATGAATAATATGTAGCAAATGAACAGAAAGTAGGTAGGATTATGAAGTATTCAAACCAAGAAGTCATTCAGTACGTAGAGGAAGAGGACGTAAAATTTATCCGTCTTGCCTTTTGTGATGTATTTGGTAAACAAAAGAATATCTCGATTATGCCGGAGGAGCTTCCCCGTGCATTCTCGCATGGGATTGCATTTGATGCTTCTGCGATTACCGGTTTTGGAGATGAATCTCATTCCGATTTACTGCTTCATCCGGACCCGGAAACATTGATGCCACTACCATGGCGCCCGGAACACGGCCGCGTTGTCCGCATGTTCTGCAGCATTTCCTATCCGGATGGTACTCCTTTTGAATGTGATTCCCGCAGGCTTTTAATCCAGGCGATGAGAGATGCGGAAGCTGCCGGATATCATTTTTCCTTCGGTGCCGAGCAGGAATTCTACCTCTTTAAGTTGAATGAAGACGGAGAGCCAACCACAGAACCATATGATACCGCAGGCTATATGGATATCGCACCGGAAGACAAGGGTGAAAACATCCGCCGCGAAATCTGTCTCACCTTAGAGCAGATGGGCATTCGACCGGAAAGCTCTCACCACGAAGAGGGCCCGGGGCAGAATGAAATTGACTTCCGTTATTCCGATGCGCTTACCGCAGCAGATAATGTCATGACCTTTCAGACAGTGGTTCGAACAACCGCACACCGTAACGGACTTCATGCTGATTTTCGGCCAAAGCCGCTTAGCGGCAAGCCGGGAAATGGCTTCCACATTAATATGTCTGTAAAGGCAGCAGATGGTTCTGATTATTTGAATGAAATGATTGCTGGTGTCCTTGCCAAGGCCTCCGATATGACCGCTTTCTTAAACCCTACCGAAGATTCTTATAAGCGTTTTGGCAGCAACAAAGCTCCTGCTTACATTTCCTGGTCCAGTGAGAATCGCTCCCAGCTGGTCAGAATTCCGGCTGCAGTCGGTGAATACCGCCGTGCAGAGCTCCGTTCACCGGACCCAACTGCCAATCCTTATCTGGCTTTTACATTGATGATTTACGCCGGTCTATATGGCATTGAGCATAAACTAGCTTTACCAAAAGCAGCAGACTTTAACCTGTATAAAGCAGCTCCGGAAATCCTTGCAAATTACGAGTGTCTGCCACAGGATTTAGCATCTGCCTGTACTGTTGCTTGGGAAAGTGACTTTATTAGGGAACATATCCCGGAAAAAATTCTAAGCATATATTGTAAAACAGAAACCATATACTAATACAAAGGAGGGAGCAATATGAGTTTAAGAGAACGCGTCTACAGTATACTTCTCGTATCCGCAGCAGACAACTTCAACTTGGCATTTACTGCATTGCTCCCTGAATCTGCTTATTATCCGGTTTATACTGTAAATAGCATCAGCGCCGCCAAACGCGTTCTTGCTGAGCGCTCCTTTGATTTTATCTTTGTGAATTCACCGCTCCCGGACGATGCCGGTATCCGTTTTGCCATTGACAGCGCGGCTTGCAAAGATACGGTAGTTCTTTTATTTGCCAAAAATGATGTCCATGACAGTATCCATGACCGGGTTGCGGAATATGGGGTATTTACACTGCCAAAGCCAACCGCCAAGCCGATTTTAGTACAAGCCTTAAGCTGGATGGAAAGTGCCAGAGAACGCTTACGTCAGTTTGAAAAGAAAAACCTGACACTGGAAGAAAAGATGGCAGAAATCCGACTGGTCAACCGAGCCAAATGGCTGCTTATTAGCGAGTTAAAAATGAGCGAGCCGGATGCCCACCACTACATAGAACGACAGGCAATGGATTGCTGCACTTCCAAAAAATCCATTGCGGAAAATATTATCAAGACCTATTCCTAAAAAGAGGCACTTGGTTCCAGTTTATAGTTTTCTGCCTGCGACATAAAGAGCTTGTAATACAAGCTGTCTGTCTTTTTCATCAGGTTCTCGTGTGTATCAAAATCTGCCACGGTTCCACCATCAATAATCAGAATCCTGTCACAAAATACGGAAGATGACATACGGTGAGAAATATAGATGGCCGTCTTATCCTCCACGAGGCTGTTGAATTTCTCATAGATTTCCGCCTCTGCAATCGGATCTAGAGCACTTGCCGGTTCATCTAAGATAACCATGGAAGCCTTCTTATATAAGGCTCTTGCAATAGCGATTTTCTGCCCCTGTCCGCCTGACATTTCGATGCCGTCCTCGTCATATTCCTTGCCAAAGCGGCTATCGATGCCATCCTTTAACTCTTCTATCTTTTCCTGTAACCCAACCTCATAAATCAGACGCTGAATCTCGTTTCTGTCCGCATCCTTCTGCTGACAGGATACATTTTCCGCAATCGTAAAATTAAACAGGCGGTAATCCTGAAAGACAGCTGAAATGGTCTTCATATAAGAAACATATTCATAGTCATAGATGTTCCTTCCGTTAATCAGAATCTCTCCGCTGTCGGCCTGATACATACGGCAGAGTAACTTCACCAGTGTCGATTTTCCGGCACCGTTTAAGCCAACAATGGATATTTTTTCTCCCTTATGGATGGAGAAGGAAATATTTTTTAGAACCGGTTTTTCGGCATTCGGATAGGTAAAGGTCACATTTTTAAATTCTACCGTTTCTACCTCTCCCGTAAATGGCTCTTTTCCGCTCTGCTTTGTCTCTTCCGGTAAAGCCATAAATTCCATATACGGATTTAAGAATTCCATAAACTGCATCAGATTAATGATGGCTTCTCCAAAGCCGGTAATCATGGTAGAAAAATTAATCGCTGCGGACACATACATGGTCAACTCGCCTAAAGATAGCAACGATCCAAACGTAGTTGTCAGGGTACGAATTCCGACATAGCCGTAACTGATTGCCGCAACGCCCTCGCTGACGGCTGCCATCTTTCCGGTAGCTTTTCCCATGTCAATCTGTATCTTTTCAAAGTAATCGCAGGTATCATTGGCATATTCCACGATTCTGTCTGTAATCATTTCTTCCATATCATAGAGACGGATATCCTTCTGTGCTTCCTTATTCCATGCCAGATTCAGATAATAGCCAAAGCGGCGGTTAATCGGAATCAGCTCCTGCATCAAATCCGTCATTTCTTTCGAAACTTTACTGTAAATCCACAAAATCAAAAGAATTCCGATGACTAATACCACAATCAGTACCGGGCCTAAGGTAATTAAAATTGCTAACAAGCCCACCAGTGTCAAGCCCTGACTGACAACCTCTGTGATGACACGAATCATCCCTGTAATGGCACTCTGGTTCTGTAAAGCAAATACAGCTCTTTCCTTTAAATCCAGATAGGTCGGATTTTCCAGATAAGAATATTCTAAATTCATAATTTTTTCCGACAAAAGCTTTAACATGCCATCGCCGGTTTTTTTCTCCCCTACGCTCGTAAAGCGAGTAAAGGTATTGCTAAGAAAGGTCATTCCTACATTATTCAGAATAATAAGTCCACTGTACAGCGCAAGCTGCTTCACATCTCTTGCCCCGATTAATTCATTGACCAAAAACATCGGCAAAATGGTATTGAAAATGGTCTTTGCTGCGTTACAGACTGACTGTGCGACCAAAAGCAGTAAATAAGAAGGAGAAACAGACCATGCCAGTTTTAAAAAGTGAAGTAATTTTTTCATGCGGTTGCCTCCTGATAGTATTTTCCCTGAATCACGAACATCTCGTAATATTTTCCTTTTCGCTCCATAAGCTCCTCATGACTTCCGTATTCTTCCAGACCATCGGCGTCAAATAACGCAATCTTGTCGCAGAAACGTGTGCTGGCCAGACGATGGGAGATGTACACTGCTGTCTTTCCCTCTACTAAACTGCTGAAATTCTCATAAATCTCTGCTTCTGCCAATGCATCTAAAGCTGCTGTCGGTTCATCCATAATCACCATCGGTGCATCCTTGTATAAGCCTCTGGCAATAGACAGCTTTTGTCTTTCACCGCCGGAAAAATCGGTTCCGTCTTCATCAATCACCTTTAGCATCATCTGGTCTAAGCCTTTTTCAAAGCCTTCTACCTTTTTCCACAAGCCTACCTTATCCAAGGCAGTTTGTACACGGGCATCATCCACATTCTCGGACTTACAAGCCACATTTTCCCGAATCGGAAATGCCAAAATATTGACATCCTGGAAGACTGCTGAATAAAGCTGATACAGTTCTTCCTTTTTCATTTCCGTAAGGTCCACGCCGTTGATATAGATATGTCCTTCTGTCGGTGCAAAAAGTCCCGTCATTAGTTTTACCAGAGTAGATTTTCCGGCACCGTTGACACCTACAATTGCCAGACGTTCTCCTGCATGAATCGTAAAGTTTAAGTCTGTAAACACATTTTTTTCCGTTCCCGGATAGCGGAAGGTTACATGGTCGAATACGATTTCAAGGCTCTTATGCGTCCCACCTATCATGACGTCTTCCATGGTTTTTTCGCCCTCTGCAACGAGTGGTGCATCCAGCAGACGATAAAAGTCATTTACATATTCGCCTTCATTCCAGATGAAAGACAAATCCTTTCCGAAATCCAGCATCAATGCCATAAGGGAGGTCGTCATGGTCACATACATCGTGAAGGAGCTGACCGGCATACCACCCAGTACCCGCCAAACTAAGGTTCCATAAATAAGGGCATTCGTAAGTAACAAGGTTGCAATTCCAAGCAACCCCAACAGATACTCCCGGTTTCGAATCATCCGCTGCAGCTTCACAGCTGCATTAATTTCTTCCTGATAATTATCCATAATCCGTTTTCTTAAGTTGAAAATACGGATATCCTTTCCATAGGAAAAATCCTGTGAGGTTTTCTGATAATAATTGATGCGTCGGTTTGCTTTTGAAACCTGCTCTTTCTTTGAATATTCATAGTCATGCGTCCGCTTAGAGGTCCACATAATCACAAGCACATGCAGCACCAGTGAAACAAGGAGCAACGGACTTAAGGCTCCTGCCAAAATGACCATCCCAAGCAGAGTAAGAAACTTCGCCGGCAACTGGGAAAGCTTATTATAAAGTCCCTCAATACCGTTTGCATTATTGTTACCGGCATTCATCCCTTTATCATACGTTTCCAGGAATTTCGCATCCTCATGATAGCAATAATCCATCCGCTGCAATTTTTTCGACTGCCCGGCTAAATAAAGAAGGCGGATTCGCATGTTGCGTGTTTCAATATAGCTCTTCAGATAGTTCATTCCTACGGCAAGGCTTCCCGCTGCCAGAAGATAAATCCCCATAGCCATCACCAGATTTTTTACCGCATCCGCGCCGCCCTGTTCTAAAATACCAATCGCAAGCTTGGGCAGGATCACTGCCATAAACGGATAGATTGCGGCAACCACGGTATAACATGCAATTCTTGCAAACTGCGCTCTGTCCTGTTTCCACATATATGCCAGCATCCGCTTGATGACTGATAGCACATTGTACTTTTCCTTTTGTTTCATCACTCTTACTCCCTTAATCTATTTTCTATCTGCTACTATAACCATTGCACTCCCCCGCTTCAATAGCCTTTCATCAAGAGGTTATTTTCGCAATGCAACAGGTTATTTTTTCCGGGTAAAATCAGTTCTCCCCCGGCAGAGTATCGCTATGTACAACCGTCATGACACCCTTCTTTTGATCATCGGTCAATGGCTTTAAGATTTCCCGTTTTAACAGTTCTTCTATCACCATGTAAATATTAATCTGTCTTGCCTTCTCATAAATTTCGACCATCCCGTGCATATGTTTCGGCTGATACTCTTTTTGAAATCTGATTTTCTTTTCGATAAGGTTTTCTAACTTTTCTCTCAACGTATCCGGCATCTTTGGCAGGTAGTTTCGCAGGCTTCCCGCAAAATCAATCTTGTCATACTCCCCGTTTTCGTGTTTCTTTATCTCTGAAAACAATCCCTTTTCTAAGCTTTCTTTTACAACAATTACATTTACCGCATCATCCGTCTGCCTTAGCAGTCCACGATCATACAGCCTTATGTATTTATCCAAAAGTGCCTCCGATTTTGGTAGGTTTCCCTTCAGATACATCTGAAATACCTGATAATCATTGATGGAATCCGGAATCGGACCATGCGCTCTGTCTTCATAATTTGTGGAGAGCACCCATGCAAATACCGGTATTTCCTCATCTCCTGCATACATTGGTCCGCAGACATATTCCTTTTCCAGTAACTCCTCTGTCTGTGGCTGGTAGAGCCTTGCAATGGCCGCATAATCTCCTCCATCCTTACGTTTTACCATGTAGTTTTTTCTTCTTATCTCCTGCCAGTCAAAGCTTCCGATGGAATATTCACATACTGCCATGGGAATCACTGACCACAGGAAATAATTAAAATCATCCTCCGGAACATAAATGTTCTTTTTGTCATAGTGCTCTGCCAGCTTCACCACTTCGGGGACATATTCATCGCAAATTATCCGGGCAACTTCTGCTTCTATTTCCCGAGCCTTTTGCACCGCCTCATAAGGCAGGCAGTCAATGTAAATATTGGTCCGGTGTTTCTGTCCCGGCAACAAATCCAGAAAACCATACTCCTCCAAATAAGCAACTTCATCTTCAATGAACACCGGACTGACCCCTAATTCCTTTGCGATTTCTTCTATGGTCTTTGGCTCAAAATAAGCCGCATAGGCGATGTTCTGGCGCAGCTTGGAATTCAAAAATTCACTGGTATCTCCCATTTGCCCCACTGATCCTATATTCCCCATACGCACCAGCTTAATTGGTTCCAATCCCAGGTTTCCTTCCGTCCGCATCTGTTTCATTCCTTTCTTTAGCAGCTTTTTGGCATCGGATAAATGCCATTTTACCGTTCCCTCCGGCAGTTCTAAAATCTCTGCAATTTCTGCCAGTTTCTTATTATGATAGTAATGTAATAACACAATCTCGCGGTGTCGCTTTGAAAGCCACGCCACCTCCCGCTTTAGCAGTTCCAGTTCTTCCTTTTTTATGTACTCCGCTTCAAAATTTTCTTCACTTTGCACTTCCATATCAGAAATATTGTCTGATTTTTGCTGTACCTGCTCTTTTACATAACGGGCATAGACGTTTGCGGCAATTTTATAAAGATAGCCTTCCCAGTTATAGACATCTTCCACCGTGCGCAGTGTCATGTAGGCTTCACAGGTAATACGCGACGCCAGTTCTTCAGCCTCTGCCATGTCATTACATTTGCTCAGTGCATATCCGAAGAACTTTTTTTGAAATTGTGAAATCATTTTGTCTGCAAATTCTTTATCCATGGTTTCTCCAACCTTTTATGATTTGTTATAACTATATAGTGTACACGAAAAAGAAAAGGTTGGAAAATTTTTTTAGAATTTTCCAACCCTATTTTCTATATTTTCGGTTATTTGGCTTCTTTTCGTTCGGTTGTTTGGCATTTTTTCGTAAAATCATAAAAAACGCAATCAGGTACAAAAGTGTCGTCAACGCCCAGCAAAGTGGATAGGACAGATAGATTGCAGAAATCGTCCCCTGTCGGCGGGCATAAGTACATACCCATAAAACACGCAGAAAGCAGGATGTAAAAATAGAAATCCCCAGTGATACCTTTGTCCTTCCCAATCCCTGCACACAACCACTCATGACATTCATCGTTGCACACAGACCATATGGCAGACACATAAAAAGCATTCGCAGCTTTGCAACCTGCGCGATTTCCAAAACATCCGTGTATAACGCTATCAACGGATTAGACACCAGATAGATGAATATGCCCAGTACTTCTCCCGATATAAGCGCCATCGCAGTGGCGGTAAGCTGAATTTTTCTCACTCGTTTCCAATCTTTATTTCCGAAGTTTTGCGAAATGAAAACTACACTTGCACTGGAAAAGCCCACCAGCGACACGCATATCAATCCCTCGATAGAAGCCGAAACCGTATTCCCGGAAATCACCGTTTCCGAAAATCCATTAATCGCTGCCTGGATGACCACTCCGGAAAGATTCATGGTCACACTCTCAAGCGATGCAGGTATTCCTAAACGAAATGCCTGCCCCAGACTATCTAACGGATACTCCCGCTCTACACGAAGAAAGTATCCCAAGATTGCAATTACGCTGACTGCCTGCGAGATTACTGTCGCAATCGCGACACCGGCAACATCCCAACCAAAAATGATGACAAACAGCAGGTTCAATCCAAGATTCAGCGCACCGCAAAACACCTGAATCAAGAATGGTGGTGTTGACTGCCCTCTTGCCTGTAACACCGCTGCCAGGAAAGTAAAAACCGATAAGAAAGGCACCGATAAAAAATAAATTCGAAAATATATGGATGCCCCTGCTGTCTCCTTCTCCACACCGCATTCCCACAGCGATACTGATTCCGGTGCCAAGTGATGTAATTGCAGATACCATCAGATTAATAACAGATGCACCTGCTCCCACACAGGCCATCGCATTTTCACTTCCGTATTTGCCAATTACCATGGTATCCACACTGGAAAATAGAACCTCCAGAAAAGCCGTTCCCATAATCGGCAGTGCAAAAAGAACCATTCCCTTTATAATATTTCCATGTAAGGGGTTCACCTTATATCGTTCCATGTTCATTGACTATTTCTTCCCTTCCTGTTATGATTATCCATAAGTATAAAGTGTAACGTAACGTTATAGTCAAGAGAGGGATTATATGAATACGAAAGAATTCGCAACACTATGCGGGGTAGAAAAACGAACCTTGTTTCATTATGATCAAATAGGTCTGTTAAAGCCTATCCGGGTTCGTGAGAATGGTTATCGGGAATATGCAAAGGAACAGCTTGGCACCATGGATATGATTAAGATTTTTCAAGCCAGCGGCTACAGTCTTTCAGAAATCAAAGGCATGTTGGCAGGGAATACAGCCACAAAAAGCAGGTACCTTAAGGATGCAGTAGAGCGCATTGACAACCAGCTTGAAAAACTCACAGAAATGAAAGCCTATCTAAAAGACAAACAGTCTCTTCTGCACGATTACCAAATGCTGCCTGTCGGCACCTGCCGGATTGAAGAACGGTCTCTTTGCTATGATGAAAAGGAAGTCGATTCCAAGTTGCATTTTTTCAGCTTTCTTCGCGATGGTACCTACTCCTGCTTCCGTATGGAAGAGAATGACCGCTTTTACGTTTGTAAAATAGCAACTGACGGAGCACATCGCATAAGCGGAAAGGCGATTTCTTTCTTTTTGGAAATCCCCTCATCAGAGGAGCACCTTCCCCGGCTGATTCGGGAACAGCTTAATGCATTTCAGTTTGATGGAGAATGCTGCTATTATATGGAAAGTATGCCACATTTTCTTTTAGACAATTCAGAAATTGCCGTATTGAAAATAACTGTTTTCGAACGGAAATCTTATTTTTAGTAAAAAAATACCATTTAGGCGCAAAAAAATCACTAAATTTTAAAAATTTAGTGATTTTTTATGCTAATAATATGAACTTTTCACTAGCCTCTGATTTCTTTTACTAATGCAACTGCTTCTGCTGTCATTTCTTTAATCTTATCGAATTCACCGGCTTCTACCAAATCACCTTTTACCATCCAACTTCCGCCGCATGCTACGATTTTCTTAAAGCCTAAGTAATCTCTTAAGTTCTTAGCGCTGATTCCGCCTGTCGGCATGAATTTTACATTAACATATGGAGCTGCCAGTGCTTTGATGGTGTTCACACCGCCAAACTGTTCAGCCGGGAAGAATTTTACAACTTCCAAGCCGCGTTTTACTGCCTGAGCAACCTCAGATGGAGTGATACATCCCGGTAATACTAAGATATCTTTTGATAAGCAGTAATCTACGATTTCCGGATCAAAGCCAGGGCTTACAATGAATTTTGCACCTGCTGCAACTGCGCGGTCAACCTGGTCAATCGTTAAAACGGTTCCTGCACCGATTAACATCTCCGGATGCTCTGTTGCCATAATGCGGATGGATTCCTCAGCAGCTGCTGTACGGAAGGTTACTTCTGCACATGGAAGACCACCTTCACACAAAGCCTTTGCAAGTGGAGCTGCGTCCTTTGCATCATTTAATACAACAACCGGTACAACCCCTAAATCTGATACTTTCTGTAATAAATCGTTCATGTTATTTCCCTCTCCTTTTGTGAAAGTTTTTTGCACAAGTCTATTATACACGTTGCGGCGCAGTAATGCCATACTTTTTTCCTATATATCTATTGCAAATATTGTCTTCCTTCTTTCTGCTTAATATGCTAAATTATTGACATTTTATATAAGGAAGCGTACAATACTATAAACAGAACAATAGATGCAGGTACCATAATGGTGCCTGTTTTTTCATATTATAAATAGAAAGTATTGCAGGCAGAAAACAAGGAGGATTACAATGGCACATAGATTGGAGAAGGATGTCAATCGGCTTGTAGAGACAATTATGGAGGACTATGAGCACGGAAGAGATATTGATGTGGTTGAAAATTTTGTGCAGCCAAATAAGGATGATATTGTTAAAATAATTGCCCAGATTCAAAACATGATTTTCCCCGGTTATTATAAAAATAAGAATTACCGCATCTATACGGTAAGAAACAATTTGTCAATGCAGTTAGAAGATGTATTATACAATCTGAGCAAGCAGATATCAATTGTCTTAAAATACCTGCCGGAATACGAAAAGAAAGACGAAAAGGACCTGTTATGCGAGGCAGAGCAACTGTCTCTACAGTTTTTAGATAAAATAACAAAAATACGTGCACTGATTCAGACGGATTTAGAGGCGGCGTTTGACGGAGACCCGGCAGCATTTAATAAGCCGGAAATCATTTTTTCCTATCCGGGATTGTATGCGATTATGGTAAACAGAATCGCACATGAACTGTATCTTTTAGGCGTGCCGCTGATTCCGCGTATTATGACTGAATATGCCCACAGTAAAACCGGAATTGATATTCACCCGGGCGCAACATTGGGCAAATATTTCTTTATTGACCACGGAACCGGAATCGTAATCGGTGAGACGACAGAGATTGGAGACAATGTAAAAATTTATCAGGGCGTTACGCTTGGCGCCTTGTCTACCAGAGAGGGACAAAAGCTCCACGGCAAAAAACGTCATCCGACCATTGAAGACAACGTAACCATTTATTCCGGTGCTTCTATTCTGGGTGGTAATACCGTTATCGGACACGATTCCGTTATTGGCGGTAATGCATTTATTACGACTTCCATTCCAAGCAATACGAGAGTCAGTATCAAAAATCAGGAATTGGAATACAAACAGGGTGGCATAAGCGCAACAGAAATCGGGCAGGGAGAAGCCTGGTATTATATTATATAAGATGAAAAAATCAGGGATATCTTCCCTGATTTTTTCATCTTATATCTCAATAATATCCAGTTCTGACATTCGAATCCGCAATCCTTCCATAATACCGGAAGGAATCTCTTCCTCAAAAGTATAAGTATCCGGCAGTGAATATCCCTTCTCTCCGACATTATCGCTACGCCTGTAAACACATACCTTGTTTTCAAACGGATCAACAATCCAGTATTCCTGCACACCTACTGCCTCGTATACTGCCAGCTTTTCTTTTTTGTCCTTACCCTGTGTAGAAGCAGAAAGTACCTCAATCACCCAATCCGGAACACCTTTCAAGCCCTTTTTGTCTACTTTTGATGTATCACAGACAACCGTAATGTCCGGAACAACAACCGTTCCCTTTACTGTAGGAAGCTCTACGTCAAATGGCCCCGGATACACGCGACATTTCCCTTTGTTTTTCTTAATATAGCCACCTATGACAAAGCCCAACTCATACACAATACTCTGATGCTTAGAGCCCGGAGACTCCATCACATAAAAACGCCCATTTATCAGCTCTAACGGATATCCCTCCGGCGTCTCGTAGTAGTCTTCTACAGAAAAATTCGGTTCTTTCTCTTCTGACTGATAGCAGACACCGATTGTCTTTGCATATGTCATAAGGCGTTTGGTCAATCCCTTATTATTTTCCAAGTCTACCAAAAAATCTCTTGTCTCGATTCGAAAGTAATATCCCATCTGTTCTAAGGCATCTATACGCGGATACGTCCTTGCATGAAGCCAGTCACAAAATGTAGTATAGCTAATGTCAAGGTCTGTGCACACCTCTTTTCTTGACTTTTGGTAAATCTGTAATAGTAATTCTAAATTGGCTGCTATGATTTCCTTTGGACTTTTTGGTTGTATACGACTATCCATAAACGTAAAACTCCTTTCCCCATCTTATCTTATTTACCGCAAAGCAAAATACGGTTTAACCGTAATTATATTTTACGATTAAACCGTATTATTTGTCAAGCTATCTGCTCTCCTCCTATAACAAATGCCTACTCCTCGCTGTTTGGAGTATTATCAACAGTTACTGTCTCTCCTGCTCCAACTGCTTTTTTATATGTTTTTAATGTTCTTATCTCTAAGAAGATAATCAATGCTGCAAATAAGAGGTCGATTATGATTGCTGCAATCTGCCAGTTCATTAAGCCACCGGATAAGTTTTCCGGAGCGTATGCACGGCTGTTTACAACAGTGTACATAATGTTCTTACAAGCCTGACGCATTGCCAATAAAGAGGTTGCGCTTGTTGTATCTGTCAAGTGGTTTGTCTCTGTATCGTATGCAACTAACATACAGTCGTTACCGTTACGAATCATACGGTCTGCATCCTGGAAGCCATATACTCCGTAATAGTCTGTTAATACGAAACCGCGGAATCCCCATTCATCACGGAGTACATTGTTTAATAACTCTGGCATTGCACCTGCAGGCTGTGTTCCGATAAAGTTGAATGCGGACATCACTGCTTTTGCTCCACCTGTCTTTACTGCCATTTCAAATGGTTTTAAGTAAATCTCACGGACAGACTGTTCTGTTGCCCATGTACAAAGCATATCTGTACGATGTGTTTCCTGATCATTTAATGCAAAGTGTTTTAAGTATGCATATACGCCATATTTTTCTGCACCGATTACTGCTTTTGCTGCCATCCAGCCGGCAAGAACGCCGTCTTCTGAATAGTACTCAAAGTTACGTCCGGCAAATGCAGAACGGTGTGTATTCATAGCAGGTGCATACCAACCTGATACTTCCATTTCATCTGCCATCTTACCGATGCTTTCACCAAATCTCTCGGCGATATCTTTATTCCAGGTGCTTGCAATCATAACCGCTGCCGGGAAACCGATAGAACCTTTTCCGGTAAAGTTGTTGTTGATAGAAGCAGGACCATCACAGTCAACCGTCTGTACTTTTCCTACGCTGGATGCGGCAGCTGTCTGATATCCTCCAATTGCAATCATGGTATCCATTTCTGCAATTGTCAACTGGTCTAATAAAGCTTCCCATCTTTCATCATCGTAAGAAGCGCCTCTTAATTCTTCCAGTTTCATATTTCCAACTACGCCTACTGTTGGAGCTACATCAGAAGCATTATTGTAGTCCTCTACATTGTAGTTGCTGTTGTTCATAAATGTTGCCTTATATTCATCTGATAATGAATAGTTTGTCGGAGCAGCAGTTGCCTCTGCGTAGTTAGCAAATCCGTCTTTTCTTGAAAGGTATGTTACGTCACCTTTTGCACTGTCAAACTGGTTTGTAGCTGCCACTTCGTCTGTGGATCTTCCATCGCGATATACAACATCGCTTGCTACCTTGTAAGCTTTCTCCTCAATAATATTGTGAGAATCGCTACGGATAGAGATAAGGTAATCACCTTTCTCAAGTACATATGCTTTCGCATTATCTGCATCATAAGATGCCATATCTTCAACATTAAAGGTTACGGTTACTGTCTCTGAAGCACCGGCTTCTAAAAGACTTGTTTTTTCAAATGCTACTAAATTTGCAGCAGCCTTTTCGATACCACCGTTTGTGTATGGTGGGTTGTAGTATACTTCTACTACGTCTTTTCCTGCTACAGCTCCGGTGTTGGTTACTGTTACGTCAATGGTAATGACACCATCATTTTCTACAATATCTCCCATTTCCTGGTCAAATGTTGTATAAGAAAGTCCGTATCCAAATGGGTAAATTACAGTCTTGTCATAGTCAATCAGACCTTCTACTGCTGCCGTTTCATAGAAACGGTATCCCACATAAATATTATCTGTGTAGTTTACAAAGTTTGGTAATACCGGCATACCAAAACTGCTGGCTGCATAATCATCCATATTGTCATATGTAAATGCACCAAAGTTATTATAAGTTGGTGTAGCTGTCAAATCATATACAAATGTATCTGCTGTCTTTGCGGATGGGTTAATCTCACCTGCAAGAATCTCGCCTAATGCTTCAAATCCTGTCTGGCCTGTTCCAGGGCAAAACAGTACGGATTTGATAGAATCATATTCGTTTACAAATCCAACTTCCATAGCATTTGCTGCGTTAATAACAACAATTACATCATCATACTCGCTTGTAACTCGCTCAACCATTGCAATTTCGCGGTTAGAAAGCTCTAAGTAGTGCTTTGACAAATCTGCATCATCGTCATTGGATGTATAACGTACACCGGATGCACCGAACATACCACCCTCTTCTGAGAAGGTATCTACAGAGCCGTCAATGCTCATTGGAAGATCTGCACCTTCACCGCCGGAACGTGAAATAACGATTACGGCTGTATCTGAGAATTCTTTTGCAGACTCAAATATACCTGCTTCTTCGTATTCTGCAATTGTTGGTTCCGGAATTGTCCAATCCTGTCCCCACATACCAATCATTGGTCTTGCAGCACGATATGATGTATAGAAGTTTACTAATTCTTCATTCACTTCAAAGCCTGCATCTCTTAATCCGTCTAACAGAGAAACGGTTGGGTAAGCATCTGATAAACTACCGGAACCAGTTCCACCATATACAGGATTTGTAGATGACCATCCGAATACATTTAACTTTGTTGCCTTTGCATCTAAAGGAAGTGTTGCGCCTTCATTTTTAAGTAACACAATACCCTCTTCTGCAATCTCTGTACAAAGTGCTTTTGCTTCCTCTACTGTCTTCTCTGAGATAGAGCCTGCACCTGTTGCAAGTGAAATCATGCTGGACATTGGTCCAAAACATACCATGTTAATAATTATTACAGTAGCCATCAGAAAGGCAATCCAAGCTTCCTTGCGAATTAACTTTCTAAGTGGTTTTTTTGCTTTCATGCATGCCACGGTTACGATAATAGCAAGTGCAAGGATTACACCAAGTGCTATCAGGTAGGACTTACATGAGTTCAGAACTTTGATTACGTCTTCAATGTTAATAGCTAACATTTTTATTCCTCCCATATTATTTATTTGTCCTTCTTTGGACTTCGTAGTCTTATCCTATCATAAAATAATTACTATAAGTAAAATCTGCATAAACTGTATGATTTTTGCATGAATGGTTTTGCACATTGTATGTTTTTTACAATCTCGTCTTTGCTTAATTGTGCACATTGCTCATTTTTATCTTCTATTGCCATAATTATAAAAGGTTTGCGATAAAACATTTTCTGCTTTATCGCAAACCTTTTATAATTATCTATCCTCCAAAAGTGGAATTAATATTTTCAAATCAAACCATTGCTTTTCCGCGTCAATATGTATTGCACCGCCGTATTTATTAACTGTATAGCGGATACTCTTAATTCCATAACCATGGAACTGTTTTTCTTTTTTGGTTGTTGCAAAACTGCCTTCTTTCTGTCGAAGCACGCCTTCAAAATAATTTTCAACCCGAATCATAAGGAAATTTTTCTGCTGAGAAACTGTCAAATGAATCAATCGCTTCTCTTTATCAGGAATCTTTAATTCACACTCGATTGCATTATCCAAAGCATTTCCAAAAATACTGCAAATATCCATTGTATCCATAAATTCTAACAGGCTTCCATCTGCAACACTTGTAAGTGTAATGCCATGTTTATTGCAGTATAAACTTTTGCTTGTCAGGATTGTATCTAAAACATGATTACCCGTTTTATTCTGTAATTCATATTGTTTGATTTCCTCTTCCATCTGATTTAAAAATGCATTTCGCTTTTCAGGATCCTGCTCACTTCGAAGGACCGCAATCTGGTGCTTTAAATCATGATATTTATAGTTAATCAAATCAATACTCTCTCTTGACTGCTTGTACTGTTGATACTGGTTCTGTAAAACATTTTGTATCGTCTCCAATTCTCTACGCATTTTGGTTTGACTGCACTGCACTAAATGTGCATAAAGCATAGCAATTCCTGCCAAGTCCACTAACGTTCGGATATTTGCAATTTCAAAAGAATACTGCCCGCTAAATGGGGTATTTTTTGTAATAAAGCTTAAATTGCTGACCCCAAATACTGCCGCCCCGATTATCATTGCCGTAAAAAAATCTTTTTTCTCTAAATCCATTCTGCCATCTTTCGGCAAACGATTCTTAAGTAACCAGTAAATAAATGTATTAATCCCTGCATACATGATAATCAACAGCAAAAACTGCAGACAAAAACTATCTATTGACCGACCTGCAAAAAAGTACTGTGCTACCTGCCACTCTATGGACGCACAAAACTCTGCAATAACAAATGCCTGTATTGCGTAATAGGCTGCTTCTATAATAGTGATCTTACAGCAACAGTATACCAGTAATAGCATTAATAAAAATGCTACAGCCATGCATGGAATCCAAAAAAACAGAGGCACATTCTTTGTTACCATCAAAAATGTGGCTTGTACCACTAAAAAGCCTATACAGGCAATGCCTATCTTCCATTTTTCCATCCGGTGCATTACCAACCCGATAAAAATCAAGCATGCCCACCATTCTGCAATTGCAGTAAATAATCTTGGAATATCCGGTATTGTATTCATTATTTCACCACCTCACCCCAATAGCATGTCAGTGCCTCCATAAAATCTTTCCTGCGTGCACGGCTTAACAAAAGCTGCTCTCCTTTTACCAACGCGCAACTCTCCTGCACCCCTTCCACGTGCGTAAGATTAATCAAGTACCCCTTATTTCCGCGGAAAAAATTCAATTTACCAAGCTTATCTTCAACCTCTTTCATCGTTCCCGGCGCTTCATACTCCCCGGAAGCTGTATGAAAAATCAGGTTATGTCCCTGACTCTCAATGTAATAAATGTTTGCTACATCCAGACGTATGGTTCCTCCCTTGACATTAACAGAGATATTTTTTGTCTCACGTTTTTTCATCCTGCCGATTGCACGACTTAGTCTCTGAGAAAACGCAAAATAAGATACCGGCTTTAGCACATAATCCAATGCATCTACTGCATAACCGCGAATGGCATACTGTGGCATATTCGTAATAAAAATAATCACTACCTCTGAATCCACCTTACGAATCTCCTCGGCAGCTGACATTCCATCCATGAATTTCATTTCCACATCCATTAAAATAATATCAAACTGTGACCTGTATTTATGGACAATCTCGTCTCCATCCGTATATACCGCAATCTCAAAAAGCTCCCCATTTTCTTTTTCATACTGCTTTAAATAATCCTGTAACTGATTGGCATACATCACTTCATCTTCTACAATTGCAATTTTTATCATACATTATTTCCCCATTAGTTAATAAATAATATTAAAAAAGTTGCGGCTAATCCTATCTTTATAATAGAATAGTCACAACTTTTCGTCAATTATTATGTAAGTTATACTTTATTGTAGCATCACCTTTTTTAACGGAATCCAAAGCACAAATGCATACACACTTCCAATCAACGCCGTAATCAGCTGTGTGACAGAAAACGTTGTCTGGAAAACGGCCATTTTGGGAGCCATAGCCTCCGGAATAAGCATTGGAATCAAAATCATGGCTATCACGATACCCATAAACAACGCCTTTAAAACAGCTCCTGCTGCCATACCGGCGATAAGCCCTGCATTTCCTTTCACCCATTTCGTAAGGAAACCGACCATAAGAACCAGAATCACATTACCAAGCATGATGCAAGGAATAATTGCCGGAATTGCTGCCATAATCGGGCTTCCCGCAATCAGAAAGGCTGTAACCGGTGTAATCACCGCCAGAATCACGCCACATGCGATACCTGCACTCAATACTGCAAGAATCAGACAGGTATTTACAATCGGTCCTGTAATATAAACGCTTAAGTTTTTCAAAAACTGACTTGCAATACAAATTGCTAATAAAATTGCCGTTGTTGTAATCTGTTTCGTTGTAATTTTCATATGCTCCTCTTTTCTCATCGCGTAATTGTTTATTTTTTAACAAAGAAATCATAATACAAACTTCCTATAAAATCAAGAGGTCTGTGATTCCATATTTGCATAGGTCTACTTTACCGTCAACAACTTCCACGCCATCCTCCCTAAGCAGTTTCGCCTGGGCACCGGCTCCTCCGAAAGCAAATTCTCCGGCCAGTTCTCCTTTTGCGTTTACCACGCGAAAGCACGGAATATGCTCCGGGTCCGGATTCTTATGAAGTGCATTTCCTACAGCTCTTGCCATCTTTTTATCCCCGGCTAATTCAGCAATCTGTCCATAAGTCGCCACATGTCCCTTCGGAATCTTTTTTACTGCCTCATAGATTCTTTTAGAAGGACTGTCGGTTACCATATCATAACTTTCTGCAATCATGCGTTTCACATCTGCATCCGGTATCGAACCATCCAGAATAATGGTATTCCAATGCTCCTTATTCTGATGATAACCGGGTATCACCGCATCAAAAGAATCCCGCCAGAAATCCCGCCATTCGGGATTGGTCTTCACATTCAGGTTGATGTAACCATCTCGCTCATAGGTCCATAAAAATGCCTTTTTACTTCCCTTCACCCTTACCAACTGCCAGTTCGGGTCATGAAAAGGAGCTTCCTGATACGTATCCGGAAAAGACAGACCATATGCCAAAGCTTCTTCCCGTGTTTTCATAACGTCACCTCTTCTTAGCTCTCGTTTGCTTCATAGAGCAGCTTAAACTGCCGCTTATCCAAAAGATTTAATATCACAATCAAGGTTATCGCTACCGCACCGATGATACCTACCACAAGCCATGCCATATTATATCCGCTGGTATCCACAATTTTTCCAATGAAAATATTTCCCACTCCTGAGAAGAATCCGCTGACGGTATTCACAAAAGAATTTACTCTTCCCCAGTGTGTGGACGGAATCCGCCTTGTCATGTACGGCTGATGCCCCAATGTATTGAATACTTCACCAACAGTAAAAATAATCATCAGTATAAAATACGGCACAATTGCTCCCTGCACAAATCGATACCCGAATAAACCGATTACAATCAGGCTTTCCCCAATGAAAATTTTTCTTACATCCATAAGCCGGCTCATAAAAGTCGTAATCAGAGGGGTTGCAATAATCACTACCAACGCATTGGTACTGGTAAGCATTCCAAACAGGGCTGCGCCCTTCGCACCATACAGGTTTTCCATATTTAGCGGAAGCAGATAGTTAAACTGCGCATATACAATCCCGGCAAAACCGCAGACCAACGCATAAAGAATCAGCGCTTTTCGTTCCCCAAGGATACGGAACACGCTCTCATTCTCGCGTTTTTCCTCATAGGCACTGATATTCTTCTTTTCAACACTCAGCCGCTTGATAAACAGCAGAATCAGAATGGTAGAAGAAAGGGTTGCAAGTCCTGTCAGAATAAAAGCCAGCCAGAGATAATTCTCAAACAGAAGGCCTCCAATAGTCGGCGAAAGCACCAGACCTAAATTCATGCCTAGATATTGCAGGCTATAGGCCTTCTCGCGGCTCTCGCTATCACTCAAATCTGCAACCAGTGCATCATAAGATGGACCTTCAATCGTGGCAAACACACCTGCCAGATAAAAAAGTACAATGCTAAAATTAGACAGTGGCAAAATTCCGCAAATAATATAAGCCGTGACCGTAACAAGGTCACAGATTACAATAATCCATTTGCGGTTTAAGGTATCTGCAAGCTTTCCGCCAAGCAACATCATCGGGAATTGCAGAATTGTCATTGCCATTGTTAATGTTGCAATCGTCGTCGCGCTATAGCCCAGCTTATTTTTTAAAATAAGCGTCAAAAGTGGCCAGATGAGAGAGCCCATACTGGTCACAATACGCCCAAAGAATAAAATATAAATTTCCTTGCTAAGGTTCTTATATTGTTGTATAAATTTCATTT
Organism: uncultured Roseburia sp.; assembly: GCA_945787015.1. Taxonomy (GTDB): domain Bacteria; phylum Bacillota; class Clostridia; order Lachnospirales; family Lachnospiraceae; genus Roseburia. The sequence goes on along the minus strand of CALZGM010000002.1, from coordinate 139,888 downwards.
ATTTCTTTCTCCGTCTCTATTGCCATTTCGGTCATCCTTCCGAAATCACATATGCCATCTCATGCCACTCTTCGCCGCCCCAGCTTGAATTGGCAATCCCATTATCTCTAAAGCCAAACTTCTGATACATCTCTACCTTTTCCGGCAGGCAGGTAAGAAGCAGCAACTTACGTCCTCCTTCTTTTTCGCGTTTTATGTATTGATTCACAATTTCTCTTGCAAGACCCTGTCCGCGGTATTCCGGCAGAACATCCAGTCCAAGCAGCATAATTGTTTTCCCTTCCGCATCCTGCAAACCGGCATCCGTGAAAAACTCATCCCGGAAAACGGTTTCTTTTGTGGAAAGGCCATTCAAAAATCCTGCAATTTTTCCTGTTGTCTTGTCTATCGCTACCAAGAATAAATCTGATGCCGCAGCGACTCTTGCTTCCATCGACTTTGGAGAACATGCTTCATTCGGCGGAAAACATTCCTGCTCGATTGCAATTGCCTGTGATAACTCCTCCGGTTGAATCGTCCGAAATGTAAAACGCGCCATTCTATCTGTATCTGACATTCTTTCTTCCTCCCACATAACGCAAAAGATTCCGCATCACTAAAAAGCAATGCGGAATGTCTCTCATTAAATATTCAGTAAATCACTATATACCTTCAGTGCTCCATCTGTCTCATGTGCAAGTACCCGTTTTGCTAATACCTTACCGAGCTGCACGCCCTCTTGGTCGAAGCTATTGATATTCCATACAAAACCTTGGAACATTACCTTATTTTCAAAGTGTGCTAAAAGTGCTCCAAGCGTTTTGGGATTTAACTGATCTCCGATGATAATACTTGAAGGACGTCCGCCTTCGAAATTCTTATTACGGTCCTCATCAGATTTTCCACATGCAAAAGCCACAATCTGAGCAGCAACGTTTGCGCACAGCTTCTGCTGGCTTGTGCTGTCCTGAATCAGAACATCTCTGCACATCTGATTGTTCCTAAATCCTACAAACTGAAGCGGCACAATATCTGTTCCCTGGTGAAGCAACTGATAGAAGGAATGCTGTCCGTTGGTTCCCGGTTCACCGAAAATAACAGGACCAGTCGGATAATCAACCGGCTCTCCAAAGCGGTTTACAGATTTACCGTTTGATTCCATATCCAGCTGTTGTAAATGAGCCGGGAAACGGCTTAAGCCCTGCGAATATGGAAGAACTGCTGTATTCTGATAACCCAGTACATTACGCTCATAGACTCCAATCAATGCGTCTAGCATTGCCGGATTTGCTAACAAATCTTTATTTTTAGCTGTTTTATCTGCCTCTGCTGCACCCTCTAAGAACTGTGCAAATACTTCCGGTCCGAAAGCCAGTGATAAAACGGCTCCGCCAACTGCAGAAGTAGAAGAATAACGTCCGCCGATATAATCATCCATAAAGAATGCTTCCAGATAGTCATCGCTCTTAGCAAGAGGAGAAGTCTCACTGGTAACTGCAATCATATGTTTTGCAGGATCTAAACCGGCATTCTTTAATGCGTCTTTCACGAAAGATTCATTTGTTAAGGTCTCAAGTGTGGTACCTGATTTTGAAACAAGTACGAAGAGAGAATGTGCTACATCAATCGTATTTAAAACGGCTGCTGCATCATCCGGGTCTACGTTGCTGATGAATTTGGCTTCCATCTTGAAGGTATTGTTTACCTTAGCCCAGTTTTCCAATGCGAGATACATCGCACGAGGTCCTAAATCGCTTCCGCCGATACCAATCTGTACAACAGTTGTGAATTTTTCGCCTGCGGCGTTTGTAATCTCTCCGTTATGTACTTTATTTGCAAATACAGCGATTTTTTTCTGCTGGTCTGTATAGAAGGTACGCTTGTCGCCGCCATCTGCGATCACTGCATCGCCCAACTGTCCACGAGTCATATGATGAAGTACCAGACGTTTTTCACCGGTATTTACAACTTCACCATTGTAAAGAGCTTCGAACTTCTCTGTAAGCTCTGTTTCCTCTGCTAATTTTGCAAGCGCTGCAAGCACCACATCATCTATCTGTTTTGCAGCATAATTATAAACAAGTCCTTCTGTCATTGGCACGCTGTATTTTTTTACACGCTCTGCTCCGTTTTCCCCTGACATCACCTCTGCCAGATTTACACGAGCTACTTTCAAAAGTTCCTGATACGCATCAACGGTATCTAAATTCTTCCAGGTAATCATCAATTGATTCCTCCTTAAAATGATATTTCTTCATCCACAATACATCTATGACGAATTATACTATTAAATCATTTCGAATTCAAGCCTGCAAGTCCTCCTCTGTGTAAAAGCTTCCTGTCATAGATGCATTAATTTCTGCAATCTCTCTTTTCCCATTAATATAATCAGCATAAATATCCCAAAGGTCCATATCATCGCTGTCACTCACTCCGTCCTCATCGGGAATCCATTTTCTGATTAATGCAATCCGTTCTTCTTTTGTTGTATTTGCAATCAAGTATTCTTCCATAATAGTCTTCCTTTCTAGCATACAATCTGATTCTTTCCGCCATTTTTTGCCTGATACAGTTTTTTGTCCGTGCTTCGGAAAAGTTCATCTATCTTTCCTTCTGTCCTGTATTCTTCAATACCGCCGCTGAACGTAATGGTAACCTGTCTGGTACTCATGGAATACGCTCCCAGCCCTTCCTTTATTCGGTCTAAACTGTCAAGCGCCTTCTGCCGGTCCGGTGTCTCAAAAAGAAGCATGAATTCCTCACCGCCATATCTGGCAGCAATTCCTTTTCCGCGAATTTCCTGCTTCATCAGCCTTGCCAATTCTGTCAGCACTTCATCGCCATACACATGACCATAGGTATCGTTAATGTTCTTAAAATTGTCAACATCAATCAAAGCCACCAGAAAATGTTTGTCCTCCGTGTCCATCCACTGTTTCAGTGTATGAATCAGATATCCTCGGTTATACACTCCGGTCAGTGCATCCCGGTTGGCTGCATATTCCAAATCCCTGCTCGCCTTCAGCAAATGCGTACGCTGCAGCATATATTCACTGATTAGATTACAAAGCATAGAAGCAACGGACACCGCAACAATCACATAAGAGCAAAGCATGGTCCCAAACTGGCTTCCCCTATCCATTTCCTCTATCGTGTTTGGATGAAGCCATGTTAAAACGATTACCGCAATATTGATCAGAATCGTAATTGCAATTGCAGGGACATGGTAAGGTCTTGGGAAAAAAACCGTCAGTCCAACAATCCCCAGTACTAAATAGACACCCATGTTGGCACCATATACATAAAACAAAAATGGGAACTCAATCAGTGAAAGAATCAATACCATAACAGCTGCTGCCGTTCTCTGCTTCCCGAAACGAATACCCGCTACTCCGCAAAGTACAATCAAGATTACACATATACCGCAGACAATCGTTGGTGGAGTCATTCCAAACAACATCACGTTGGAAAGGAACCCAATTGTGTTGGCAATACATCCGGTTAGTACCAAATTCCAAAATAGTCGCTTCTGTAGCTTCGTATTTAATTCGTCCTCATTAATTTGTATATTCGTAAACATTTTTCTTAAGTCCTATTCAAATTTTTCTGTTAAATTTTCTTTATTATACCCCAACATGTCAATGGTTTCCACTAAAAAAGAAAGAGGACCTTCGTCCTCTTCTCTCTCACCTCGTAATATATCGTCAACTGTCGTCTCAAACAACTTGCTCAAAGCATACAGGTTATCGACAGTTGGAAGGCTGTCGCCCCGCTGCCATTTGTAGACGGCCTGTTCGGATTCAAAGCCCATAAAGCGACTCACATCCTCCACCTTTAAGTGCTTCTGTTTGCGAAGTTCCTTAATTCTGGTACGACACCTCTGTCTCCGGGGGATACAAGGCCTATTTTTACTGTGCATTTATTGTTATCGGATGAAAGGGATAAAACTTTAGCACAAATTTCTCATTTTCCATTGACGAAGTGCACTTTTCGTAGTAAATTTTTTACATTACAATTTTATATAAAGGAATGAAAAATGAGTATTTTCAAGAAAAAATTAACCGTAAACGAAGCAATTAACGCAGCACACACATCCGCAAATGCCATGCTGATTGACTGCCGTTCCAAAGATGACTTCAATCATGGACATGTTGCCGGCGCAGTGAATATTCCGCTTGATAAAATTACAGAAGACCGTGTTTTAAGAAGAATACCGGACAAAGAAAGAGCTCTGTATATTATTGGAAGCTATCAGTCCAAGCCGGAAAAAGCCATGAGAGCGTTTAAAAAATTAGGATATAAAAACGTTATCTTTGGCGGTAATATGGAAGAGCATTATGGAATTTTAAAAAAATAGAGATATCGGTGTTTGGACCGATATCTCTGTTTTCGTTATTGATAAGATTTAATTTTGGGACATAGACATCATATCGACGGAAAGCTCATGAATATGCTCCGTATCCGCAATCATTTGTTCCATACTATTCTGATAAATCTCCATCGCCTCTGCAATTGCGTCAACTGCATCCTGATTCTCCTCAGAATAACGATTCATTTCTATAATTCTTTCTTTTAACGTTTCAAAAATGAAATTAACCTGGTTAATATTGCTATTCTGCGATTCAATACTCTGATAAAGAGAAGTAAAATGCTCTGTTAACTGGTCAAAACTATTCTGAAGACCTTGCAGCGTATCCTGTGAGGCATGAATCATCTGTTCACTCTCTACCAACTGTTTTGTGGTCATCTGAACCTGATTCTGCATCTGGTTAACAACCGAAGCTACCTGGTTCGAACACTTATTACTATCAACCGCAAGTTCCTGTACTTTGGATGCAACTACCGCAAAACCGGCACCACTCTGTCCCGCTCTGGAAGCCTCTATCGACGCATTTAACGCCAACATCGTTGTGCTGGAGGAAATTCCGTTTAGCTGTTCTGTTACGCCTGAAATTTCCTTCATATACTGTTCCAACAGTGCAAATACTTCGTTTGCCTGCTGCATTGTGGTCTGTACGGACTCCATCTGTTTTCCCATCGCAACCATGTTTTCCTTGTTAACAGCCAGTAACTCCTCAAACTCATGCACCCCGTTTGTAAGTGCCTCTACCTGCTTTTCTGTTTCCATAATTTTTACCTGTGCATTATCACAAGTACTTGAAACCTCCTGCGTTCCCTGGGTAATACTATTAGAACCCTGCTTCAATTCATCCGCATTACTGCTTAAGTTCTCACTGGCTTCCCGCAGTCCCATGATACCTTCTGTAGAATTTTCAAAGCTGCATTGTAATTCTTCGCCCATTTTTTTCAGAGTCCCCAACAGTTCCTCTGCCTCTTCCGCTCTGATTTGTGAAATCTCAATAAAGCCCCTTCCTCGTTTAATGGTCCGGTAAAACAGTATTGCAGCTAAAGCATACATTGCCAGACATAAAATATATTGTCCTATTGCACCTGCTTTTTCCGGCTCAATAAATGCCTGCGCTGTCAGCAGTACAAAAGATAAAATTCCCTGAATCGCAGTCTGCCTCGGTCGAAGATACAATCCCGCCAGACAAAGTGCTGCCAGTTGAAGCAGAAAATCGTCACTAAACGATTCTCCGGAAAACAAAGAAATGATAAATATTAAAACACTGATACTTAAGCAAACTGCAAGCTGCTGCTTTTCACTCGCTACATTCAGGCGTTTCATCCCAAATAACATTCCTGCAAACAGCGCCAATAACACACCGATTACCAACGTTGCTGCTATCTGGCCCCCGATTAAGTTTTTAGCGAAAAAAACAGTTGCAACAATATAAGTGATGTTCACCATAAATTTGTAAATTGCTTCCTTTGTAATCGGTTTCTTTTGATTTTCTTTCATTGTTTTCCCCTTTCGTAAATAACCCCAAGCTCTGCTCTAATGTGATGTTTTTCTTTACTGAACCTCAACCAGCTCAATTCTAAAGTTTAACTCTTTCCCAGCCATCTCGTGATTTGCATCAAAGGTAATCGTCGTATCATCCTTTGCTGTCACTTTCACCGGAAAAGGCTGTCCGTACGCATTTGATAAATAAACCTGTTCTCCTACATTCAATCCTTCAGCCCCTGGCATCTGTGCAATTTCTACTGTAAAGATTGCCTGCGGGTCCGGCATCCCATATGCCTCTTCCGGCATCAGATGCACATCGACAACCTGTCCAACTTCCATATCTGCAACAGCCGCATCAAAGCCTCGAATCATCATTCCTGCCCCACAGACAAATTCCAACGGTTCTCCGCGATCATAGGAAGAATCAAACTGCGTTCCATCATTAAATGTCCCTTTATAGTGGGTTTTTACTGTTTTTCCTACATTACGGCCTTCCAGTCTGTTGTGCGCTCCGCAACCGCCATGACATCCTCCATTATCGTCGCATGAGTACCCCCCTTCATGGTCACCACAGGAATGTCCTTCGCCATGGTCATGATGACTGCAGGTAGCACCGACAGATACTAATTCACCCTTTAGGTATGCCTCCACTGCCGCATCTGTATCTCCTTCCGCTCCGGCGCATACTTCGATTTCATGCTCTTTTAGGGCTTCCATAGCTCCTCCGCCAATACCACCGCAAATTAACACATCTACTGTGTTCTCTGCCAAAAGTCCTGCCAACGCCCCATGGCCGATGCCGTTAGATTCAATTACTTCACTATCGGTTACTTGTCCATTCTCAACTTCATACACCTTAAAGGCCTCTGTTCTTCCAAAGTGACCGAAGACCTGTCCGTTGTCGTAGGTAACTGCGATTCTCATCATGCTTTTGCTCCTTTATATGTATTTTATTTACATCCATTAATACCACAGGAATTGCGGTGTTCCACAATTTCCTCCTCCTTAACAGGCTCTTGCCCAATCCAGGAAAAAGCCTCATTTATATCAAAGGTTTTGGTCCCGTCCTCTTTTACAAATAGCGGAATACCGATTCCGCTGTGAGCTCTTACTTCATCAAATATCGGATCGTTATCACGCATCTGCAAAAATTCCCTGAGCTTTGCAGTATCTTCTGTAATATCAATATATTCTGCTTCAAAGCCTCTTGCTTTCTGAATTACTTTATAATTTCTGCAGTCAATGCAAATGTCTGCTCCATAAACTTTCATTGTATCTCTCCTGTTCATTAGTGAAATGCCAGATGTTCCTTCATCAGCTCGCGAAATAGCTCCGTAGCAGTCCAAAACACATTATGAGGTGTAACGACTGCCTTTAGTCCAATGACAGGCAGTCCCGTCTTCTTATATTCCGCCAGAAATACATCCACTTGATTAGAGTCCATTCCGGAAAATACCAGCATCTCTGTCGGAAATGACGTGACATCATATACTGCTTTTTCCCTTGAAAAGCCTTTTACACCTGCCAGATAACCTAATTTCTGCGTGTAGTCTTTAACCGGGACTCCTAATAATTTTATTCCAAGTGACTTACAGATGCTTGCAACAGCGTCTTCTTTTTCTTTCTGTAATTGAAATGTAAGTATGACCTGCGACATTTCATTTTCCTCGTCTTTCTACATCTTTTTATTGGGATTTATTTTATATTTTTCTCCGCTCTTTGCCTGTCCGCCTGTAATATTCGTTTTTATCCTCGTACATAAGTTTATCTGCCAGCTTTTTCATTTCATCAAAGGTCTGCCCTGCATGCTCTTTACCCACTACAATCCCCTTTGATATGGAAAGTTCACATTGATATGTTCCCTTCCATCCGGATATAATATGTTCAAATGTTTCCAGCATGTCCTGCAATTGAGGCTTGGTACATTCCAGCAATGCTACAAATTCATCTCCGCCGGTTCGATATACCTTTCCGTATTCGCCCATTGCTGTCTGAATACACTTCGCAGCACCGATTAGCAGTTCATCTCCTGCCATATGACCATAGGTATCATTGACGGACTTTAACCCGTTTACATCCATCATAATTAGTGTCATTCTCGAAACAGAATTCGTCTCCACTATTTTCATACAATCTTCATCATAGGCACGTCGATTGAAAATACCGGTCATATCATCTGTTATGGAAATTTTTCTTCTCTCCATAAGTTCTTTTGATGCCTTTCTCTCACGAATGGAAATAATGAAAAAGACGATTCCCATCATCATTAAACCTATGAGAAAAATGATAATACTTGATGTTGTAATCTCTATCGCATTAATTTTATCCGGACTACAGTCCTCTACAACCAAGTACCAATCCAGTTCCTCCATGTATTTTGTCATTCGGCTGCTTTTAGAACCTTCTTCATAATAGAATTCATTTGATCCTACCTTTTGCAGATAGGAGTTGTCTATATACTCATTTTCAATCCGCTTTGCATCAGAGTCAATCTGTATCAATCCCTCTTGGTCAATCAAATCAATTTTAACATTGTAGTCGTCTTCATACTTTTTCAGAAGCTCCTGTAACCTCGTCATCTCAACGCCGACACCACAGATGCCGAGAAAATTTCCATTTTCATCGGTAATCTCTGTATTTACAAAAACAGATAATTCCCATTGATTGGCTTCATCCGTGTCCACATCCAGATCATAGTGCTTTCCTTCTTCCAAAAATGCCTTATACCAGATATCGTGTTCATCCTTTTCGATGTCAACGTATTTACTGATACCGTCATAAGTATAATACGCTCTCGATGCATCACAAACGGCGAATACCATCTGATATCCGAATCCGTTTTTAATCGAATCCAAGTAAGCAGACACCTCATCTTTTACTATTTCCGGTGAATCTTCCCCGCTTATTTTCATATATTCTTTCAGGCTATTGTCATTTGCCATCGTTTCAGCAACCACAATTGGTCTTAAAAACTCATTTTTTATGCCATCATTCACCACATGCGCTATCAGCATACTGGTGTTTTCAGAATTTTTAGCAGAAATACGTTCAATGGAAACGATGCAGGAAATAATGGATGCACTCATACTGATTGTCATAATGACAAATAAAAAAATCATTTCAAATGAATTTCTTTCTCTTCTTTCCTGCGTTTTGCTCCATTCCTTTAGATAAGCTAGCAACATTAAAAACAACGCTATCAGTATTCCAATATTTGTTATGGATAACCCATAAAAATGTGCCTGCAAAAGAATCGCTATCACAGGAGTAAATGCATATAACAAAAGAGCCGCCAGCATTGTTTTTTTAAGCGATTTTCGATATTGTATGCACATGGCGCTGCAGGTAAGTATACAAATTAAGTTCAGTATCGTATAAACATACCAGCCTGTATTTCTGTGATAATAATTCACTTCATCAAAGTAATACATCCATTTGGTAAACAAATTCGTAACCAAAATTATGGAACTCATCCCTATACAGATTCTGACTATCTTCTTATATATCCTATTTGGGAGCACGCCTTTTTCTTCCAGTAAGTAATACATATAGTGCATAAAAAAGCTGATAAGAACAATATTCAGAAAGAACACGACAAAATTACTGCTCTGGGTCATAAACAAACTGATTGTATCAGTATTGCCCCTGAAAATGTATGCACACGCCTCAGAAAAAAGGATTCCTGAGGTTGCAAAAAACATCCATTTCAATAGCTTCCAGCTTTTTCTTTCATGTCCGTTCATTATGATAATAGCCGCAAGCATCAGGCAGATAAATCCACCAAATATCTCGATTGTAGCCTGCGCCATCTCTAAATTAGTAATGCTCATCCGTATCTCACATCCTTTGTAAAATCCCTACTATGTACTATTATATTTTCTATTGCAAAGAGTTGCAATATGATTATCAACTTTGTAAATGTAAAATGAAAAAAACTGTCAGATCATAGTGACCTGACAGCATATCATGTTCTTCTTCCTTTTGAAGTTATTTCTTTTTCCAATTCAATAATATAATACAAAACGCACTGATAACCAGTAGAATCACAAACAGTCCCATCCTGTTGCTATCACCTGTATCCGCTGATTCAATGGTAAAAACATTACCTGCCGCCGAACTTTCGCTACCCCGGTTGATTTCCGGTGAATTTGTTGGGGATACAATTCTACTTCTGTATTACCGGATGCACCTGTACTTCCGGCAGAACCTTCCGCATTAGAGCCATAACTTCCCCAAGGGTTTGTGCCACTAGTTGCCCGACTGTCTGCCATAATCCAAATCTGCCACTCTTCCGTATAAACCGAACTTGGAGTCAGACTGAACGCATTATTTCCCGCATTATCTTTAAAGGTACCTTTTATGTCAAATTTTTTGCTGTAAACAGTAAGTTGCTCCCCTAGCCCTGCGCTGGTCTTTACCGACGTCTTTCCCTGTTCAATCAGCCAATCCACCATCTGCATCAGCTGATCCCTTCCGTTACTATTTGGTTTTGATGGATTGACAGTCTGTTTTGGTCCAATCACGAGTGCCATGGTATCCGTGCCATTGCGCGCACCATGGTCCAATCCCCATTCATATACACTAAATGGCGTTGTAGTCACATACTGGTATAAGGTGCTTTCTTGCTGTGCATTTAATTCTGCGGCATAATCTCCTTTCGCCGGACTTAATGTTACACCGCCAATATACTTTCCTGAATTTTCTCGAAATAATTCAATAGCTCCATTGGTATCTGTGGTATTCCAACCGGGAACTGCGCTTTGATTTGGCTGTTTATAATAGTCAGTCCAATCCTGTTCCTCTTCAAAACTTCCATTTTGCAATTTTCTATTATCCACGCCTTCCGCATGTACAGTCCCCGCGCCCACTCCTACAGTTAGGCAGAGTCCCAGCAGAAGTCCACACACTTTTACAGACAGTTTTTTTTGCATCTTTTTCATTCCTTTTATCTTGTCGCCTAAAACAGCCTTCTAATATCTAATTTATGAATATATCACATAAACCGTAACAGAATCTTAACCGGTTTTCTCTAGTTGCCTCTCTATTACTGCCTGCACGCCATCTACGTTTTGGTTTGTCAATTTATTTTTTTGCATGCTCCGCAATCGTTCTGAGGCAGTTTTCTATTTCCATTTCAGACTCTTTCCTATTGCGGGCGAATTTGGCACTGCGCATACAAGACAAAACACTTGCGACCGCTTCATAGTTCAATTCCACTCCCTTAGCATCATTCTTATAAGTTACCGCTCTCTCCGAGCGGATTCCAAGATTGCCGGCTTCTTTTACTGCATCCATGTTTGCTCCTAAAAAAATAAACTGCCAACCGTTTTTCTGATTCTCTTCAATCATCTTTTTTACCATATTTGCAGTATATTCCCGACTCGCATTTTCGAGCCCGTCCGTCGTAATCACAAAAATAATTTTTTCCGCCTTTCTGTCATCCGGAAGTCTCCTTTGTATATTTTCTACTTTTTTCACAGTGCTGCCTACTGCATCCAGCAAAGCCGTGCATCCTCTCACATAATAGTCCTCCTTTGTTAACGGCTTTACAATCTCAAGTGGAAACCTGTCATGAATGGTTTCAATCTGGTCATCAAATAAAACCGTTGTGACGTTTGCTTCTCCCTCCTCTTTTTGCTGTTTTTTAATCATCCCATTAAATCCGCCTATAGTGTCACTTTCAAGCCCACCCATAGAGCCGCTTCTGTCCAAAATAAAAACCAGTTCCGTTAATCCTTTTTTCATGTGTGTTACCTCGCTTTCTTTTGATAAACACATCATACAAAAAGAACAAACCAAACTGGTCGCTTCCGAAGGGACATTTACTTGGACAAGGTCCCCTCTCCATATTCATCTAATACAAGATTGACAAACTGAATGTTATACTCTCTGTTTTCAATTAAATATACTATAATTAAATCAAATCTGGATGCAGAAGACAGCGCGTACCCCGCTGTTTCCAACAACTTTCTTGCTTCCCCTATCTTAAGCTGCAATGCAAAGCAGAAAGCTATCGCCGTTTTCTTACTGGGAACATAGTCTTCGTCGCCCCTGATTTTTGAAAACAGTCTCCGGTCAATATTCGCCTTCTTATAAACATCCGAATCCTTTAACCCTTTTTCATCAATCAGTCGCAATAGCATGGTAGAAAAAGTCTCGCTTTTCTTTTTCAGGGCCTTATCCAAATCGGTTTTACCCGTGCTATGTACTGTCCTGTTCTCTTCTGCTCTCGCAGTGTACACACAAGGGCCGGCATTTCTTTGATTCAGGAACTCCGGGATTTTTACTGTTTTTTGTTTTACCTGTGCCTGCGGCATTATCGGCATGGAATAGCTGCGAGGCGTTGCTTCTAAATTCTTTTGTAAAAACGAATCTAAATCCGATTTGATTTGTTGCAGTTTATTTTGCATCGTTGCTCCTCTTTATTTGATTCCTCGTCAGTAATAGCATCCATTTCACTAAGTGCATCCAGATAATTATCCATCCAAGCTGACATGATTCTCGCATTTTGGGTGTCCTCATCAACCTCGTCTATATCTTCCGGCCATTCGTCGCCTTCCTCAATCCCCTGACTGCAAAGCCAGTCTTCCGATACTTCAAACTGACACTCTCTGCCATCGTCACTTTCCAATGTAATAAGTGCCATCAATGGTTCTCCCGGTATTCTTTCTTCACATCCATAATCAGCCTCAGCTATTCTACTCACGCACCACATACACAATTTCCGCCCTACCTATTGTCTGTATATTTTCCAATTGCCTATATCACAATTCCATTGCAATGGTCCTGGTTTGCCCTAAGCGTATCCAATAAATCTGCTACTACTTCCTTATCTGCCTCAGTTGCATCTTCAGATTTCTGCCCCAGAAATATCGGATCCCGCACTATTTTCTTAACCATAAGTACTCCTTTGCCTTAATCTATCTTATTATTCATCCACCTCGCCATTTAATATGCGCTCAAGCTTTCCAACAATATATTCCTGTGCGGATTTTGAATATATTGTTGCCATGTATGGAACTCCGCGCATACTTAATCTTCGCTCAGAACGTATCCCTATCTTCATTCCTCTCTCTGTCGCTGCCGTAACTGTTTTTCCCATTTCCTCATTCATTTCTTCTGCTATAAAACCATTCAGCTTAAGCCATTGCTGTATAGGTTTATAGGAAAGTTTCTGATAGTGGTTCTCATCAATCAATTCATTGATTTGTTCTACAAATCGTGTGATAGGCTTGTCTTCCTGATATACAAACGAAGATAACACTCCCACAGGGAAATCTGCTTTCTCTGACTTCTTTGGTTTTCTTCCAATAAATCCATCATTACGCCTAACTTCCTCAAGCACATCTTTCACAAAAAACATGCAACGAATCACATTCGGATTGTTCAATACAGAATCATCCTCTGCCGGCATATTGTTTACTGGATTATTTCCATCCGCAATTCTCTGCAAATATAAAATAGCCGTGTCTAATTTCTTTAAATCTATTTCCACAATGACACCTCTTCCTCTATGTATTTTTTAAGTTTATTACTTTATGTTCAGAATATATCTACACTTAGGAAATGCTGAGCACCCATAAAACTTTTGTCCTGCATTTGCTCCATTACGTGCTGTTCTTAGAACAAGTTCAGAACCACACTTCGGACAAATCAACTTTTGCGGTTTATTCTCATCTAAAGTTTGCTCTTTATCCTGATTCTCCGCCAAATTCTCCTCTGCTTCTAATTCCTTTAATAGTTCTTCAAACTTTGCAAAATAGTCTTTTCGTTCTTCAATGTTCTTGTCTAATATTTCTTGTGCGCAGTTTTTCATGTCAGTCTTTGAATACTTCATAATATTAGATGTTGTATCATTCTTTTTCCTAATAACTTTGATTAACTGATCAGCTCTAATCACCTGATTTTTTATTTCTTTCTTGGCATATTTATCATTTATAACCGTTTTGGGATTAGCCAATACTACAAGAGTTGTAAAGTATATATCTGCTCCTGCCTGAATAAACATTTTTGAGAGAAAACCCTGATCCTCTTTTCTTCTTTCTACTAATACAGATAAATGTCTTTCGTTCTGGGTTATTGGAGAATAAATACCTTCTTTATGCTTCTTACCACCATACTCTATGGTTCGAACAAAGTTTCCATTCGAATCAATTTCAATATTTCCAACAAGGTTTTTACATTCAATTAAAAACACACCCCCTGCTGCAATAACAATAAAATCAATTTGAGCGCCACGTCCATCTTTCGTTTCAATATAGATATCATGTAAAACCACCATATCCATTCCGCTATTTTTTAATTCAAATAAAATATTTTCTTCTCCAACAATTCCCGCTTTTGTTATCGCTATCTCTTTCTGGATTCTGTCTTTTAAATCCCCCTTTGCCTTTGGTAATATCCCTTCTAATTTTTCAAGATACACTTTTGCATCACTTGATTCTTTTAAAATGATTACTTCTGGCTTTGAAAATAATCCCATTTTCCACTATACTCCTTTTCATTTTTTGCACTCCATGTATTCCAAAAATATCTTTTCTGCAGAGTCAAACTACACTAATAGTATTATATTATCTATTACAAATGCTTTCAACGCGTATTTTCTCCTTTAGGCAGAAAAATGTCATCAAATAAATTGGATTAAATTCCCATTCATATTCTCCTTTTCCTTGCAATAAACTATAGTATGGTATATACTTGTTTGGTAGTGATTCGCATGCTTCTGGAGACATGTCATTTACATTTTGTCTGCATGTGATATAATACTCGTACAAGAGATTGCCAGTTTGTCCTCCGGTGTCCTTCGGGTCCGGGGGCTTTTTTTATACAAGGAGGTACTATGGCAGATAAATCATACAAATCGTATCGACAACAACTGAATATTTTACGTTCGAGAGGCATGGTAATTGGAAAAGGTTCTCAAGGTTCTCGCGTAATGCGCATTCTTGAACGCGAAAACTACTACAATGTAATCAACGGATATAAGGAGTTATTTCTTGCATCTAAAGCTACTGCTACTACTGAAGAAGTTTACAAAACCGGAACTACATTTGATGAAGTATATGCCTTATACAATTTTGATCGTGAGCTTAGAAATATATATATGAAATATTTGCTTAAGCTTGAAAACACCTTTAAAACAGTAATTTCGCATGAATTTTCTGCAAAGTATGTTCATGATAACTATCTTAAAATAGATAATTTTGACAATTCCACAGAACATAATATATCATCTTCGATAAAACTACAGTTGCAAAGCAATTTCATCTCCAACCGGATGAACTTGCAAAATTTATGCATATGCTTGCTCTTGCCCGCAATAAATGTGCCCACGATGAGCGTTTCTTTGACATTAAATTTAAAGAAAGAATTCATACAAAAAGCATAAAAAACTTCTCTGTTTTGGGAATTGCACGTGCCAAAGATGCTTCTTATACATATGGAACAAATGATGCATATGCAATAGCAATTATGTTCGCTTTGTTATTAAGCAAATCCGATTTGAACGATTTTATGTCTTCTATGAAAACTGCCTTCAGCAAACTTCAAAAGCAGTTACATACTATTTCAGCCACAGATATAATGGCTATTATGGGTTATAATGCACATTGGTCTAACCTAACTAACTTATAAAATACAGTTGTAAAGAATTGGAGATTAAAAAATATGATGAAGCCGCCATAAAAATACGTATCATAATAGAAAATATTCTTAATGATTAAAAAGTTATAACCGTTCTTCCGGTACTAAAATATGTGACATCAAATTCAACGGTAATAAATTTTCTATAATCAGCCATCCGGTTCAAATTTACCCCATTCATGGCTGATTATAGCCATATAACTCCCTCGGCAGGAGAGCAGGAGCATCCAGTGTTATTTTTTTAAACACACGCTCAAAGGTTCTATAATTCTGCTCATCTCTTGGTGAGCAATACACTGCAAACTCAATATTTTTAAACGCATACAAATAATCCTTGATTACATTTTTCGTCGCTCGTGCCACAATTTCCGGATTATTTAAAAATGCTCCACATCCAAATGCCCCGAGAATGATTGACTCTTCCTTTTCCATGACCGCAACATCAAGGATTCTTCTCAGTCGTTTTTCATGCAACACCAACAATTCTTTATCCGTTACCTTGACTGCTTTGTGCCCATCACCGGAATTATATCCGTTGCTCGGCCTCTCCCTTAAATTCGGAGCAGCGCATGTTATGACATCGACGTTATACCACTCTGACTCCTTCATAAGCTTCGGTTCTGCGGTATCTGTTTTAAAAACAGTCACAGCCGGTGTAAAAATAATATCATCATTATGAATCGGATCGTGTGCCCTTCTATGTGGAGTATAAAACTCTTCCCACATCTTTGGCGTATTCAGGCTAAAAAATAAGCCGGAACACCTGCAGATGCACTCTTCCTGCGCATTTGCACCGGTTTCTACACCACCGCCCGGATTAGATGCCGACGCAAAGTTATGTACCGCCGTCTTGGTACCCTTATAGCCGACAGCCGCTTCCAGTGTCCGCTTTTTCGATACGACAACCTTCGCAGGATTTTCGAAACATTTTTTATCTATCGCGGGCAACTCTGCACCTTCCGGGATCATTTTCTGCCCTTCGGTAGCTTTTTTTACCGCTTCTTTCAATCGATTGTTTTGTTTACATAATTTTTCTGTATCTTCAAATACAATTACATTTTCCGTTCTTCCCATATCTTTGTTCCCCCAACTCATACCTCACTACATCCTCATGTGGATGAACTTTCGCCAAACCAAGCTCCGTTACCGTTGCAGTAAACGGAACAAAACTCTCCTGCATTACAGAAAACGCAGTCCGCATCTGTTCCTTTGTCAGAGTTTTTCCAAGCGTCACATGAGGCAACCACGATAATGGTTGATAATATCCGCTAACGCGCGTCTTCGGAATATCGGAAAAACAATCAAATACTTGCTTTGATAAATCCAACAGATATTCATTCAGCACCGGTGTTACATAGAAAACATATGGCAGTAACTGACCGATTGATACAAACTGAATCTCACCGGGAAGTAATTTTCCTTCTAAATTCTTAAAAGCAGGTATCAGTACCTCAATATTTCTTGCTTCAATTGAGGAAATTGTCATATGTGGCGGTACCTTATGTTCCTTCATAAATCCATTGCCGGTTTTTTCCGTGATTTGGTCCATATAACGTTGCAATATCATATTTGTTTTTTCATCAAAATAAGCTGAAATTAAATACATGGAACCTCCCTCTAATCGTCAAATCCCTGCGCCAAAAACTGATTCCACTTTGCATTCACATCCTCCATCTCATGTTTTTGCATGATTCTGTTTCTGTCACTTAATATAGCCAACATCTCATCCACCACTTCTTCCAATGGAAGCTTTTTGTAATGTGACAAGTATCCAAGCATTCTGTTTGCAGTCCAATCAGTATTCAGATTTAACGTGATCTGCTCGCAAAACTCCTTCGGATAACCGCGTTTTACCAGCACCTCATAGAGTTCCATGCTCTTTTCTGTTCTTGGTTTCATTGATTAACTCCTCCAGGCTCTTTCAGTTTTAAGATGTCGTCCTTAACTCCAGCTCTTCCAAATCTCCGGGGCGTATCCAATTGTTGCTCGTCAGTTGTTGGAAACATTAGATTGCCTCCTTTAACAAAATCACGGTAACTTATTCTATATTTCCACCTTATTCTGATCAAGTATCTTCTTTATATCCGCATAGGTCTTCTCCCTAATATTTGCTTCTTTTGCATACTTTTCAAAATTTGAAACCACGAGACTTATCTTAGAAATAATATCCATACACTTTTTCTTTTTAAGCCCCATTTTCTCACCTACTTCTAATAAATCAGTAAGATTAATGTCGCTCTTTTTACCATTTATTGTCATCTGATGAGCACTCAACCACTTGTTGGTAACATCATAGGAATAAGTAACATCATATGCTGGCGATAATCTCCACTTTCCTCTTCTATCCATCAAAAATGATATGTTTTTTACGTGGTCATCCTGATTAACCGCTACACAATTGAATACCATTCTGCTAAAAAACTGCTCAATATCTATCATTGGCAATTTCATTTCACGCATGTACCCTGCCGCCATTTCATAACTGCATAGTCTTGGCTCTTTATAACTAATATGTGTCATTGCCCCTAGCGATTGCATGTGTATTTTTTTTCCATCAACACGGTCAAATCGCTTTGTCATGAAATGGTTCTCTCCAGCATTTGAATATATTCTACATTCATTCATCTGGATACCGGCATCCAAAGCCATTTTATAATATGCATACTCAATTAAAGTATATTCCGGAACATCCTCTAATCCATGATCACCATTCTTTGAAACATTATCAAACTTCATAAGCCAATAATCAAAATCTTTATCAAGGTTGAGTTGTCCAGATTTAATCTCATTCGTCTTTTCATTCCATGCTATTAATGCCTTTGCGCGTGCACCTCCTGCAGAACTGCCTACTTGAACTAACTGAGAATATGTTAATGCTTCCTGGGCATTTAAAGTAATCGACTCTCTTTGATTTAACACATCAGAAGCAAATTTTACCATTTCAGAAACATTGATGTTTTCATTAATATCACTTATTTCCGAAAGTATCAGGCAATGAATCTACTACTAATCCTGGCATACCGAAAAAAGGCTCTCCTGAAAGAGACGGATACTCCTATACAATATTACTTAGAGGCATCATTATTGGCGATATTTCAATTCCACTTTTCAAAAAATCTCCATCATATTCAAAAGATGCATATGGCTTATCTAAATCTTGATGGATAATTCCTACTCTTGTTCCCCATAAGTATACTTCTGCTGTTGTATTCATCTATTCTTCATCTCCCCATTTGAATGCACCAGTGGTTTCCTGTTTTTTACGAACTCTCTGTTTCGGTTTGTCATTTTCATTTAGATAAAACGATGGTCTCTTTGTCTGATCAGGAATAAGTAAATCAATATTACTCTGCAGATTAAGTGCAGACAATATTTTGATTAAACTCTCAAGCTGAATCGATGATCCCTGTTCTAGTCTCGATATACTGCGAACAGATACTCCCGACTCATTCTCTAAATCTTTCTGTGAAACTCCCGCATTTACGCGATATTGTTTTATTCTATCTCCAATAAGTTTCTGATATTCACCGCAACTTAATTTATTCATTTTAACGCGCCACCTTTGTCTTGTTATGCTCATATTATAATCTAACATGCCATAAAAAAACAAGGCATAACCTCCCTGAAGACTGCAATTATCGCTGCTTTCGGATGGCTCAGACAAAAAAGCAAAGAGATTTATCCATGTAACATTTTATGGCAAAAATTCATTTTTGTTTTAAAGCGTGTAAATTTTGATACAGTTTTATAAAAACGGGGATTCTTTTGACATTGTTCGATGCTATTCCATATTTTATTATGTATTCAACTTAATTTTTACATTAAAACGGAGGAAAACTATGAAGAATGACAAAGTTGAAAAAAAAACTGAGTATATCGGTTTTAAAGACTGTTTCGCCACAACTACGCTTTCATTCACCAATGCCATTACTGGTGTAATGATGTCATCCATGCTTATGGTATACATGACCGAGTATTCAGGTATCAGTTACGCATCTATTCTTGCGACTGTCCTTCTCATGGTAGCACGAATTATCGACGCGGTTGACGATCCTATTCAGGGCTTCATTATTGACAGTTCAAAGCGAACAAAGGTTGGCAAATACAAACCTTTTTTTCTCATCAGTATTATCATGGAATCCATCGGTGCAATCGCACTTTTTGCGATTCCAAATGCGATTATCGGAACACCGGCAGTCCTCATCGGATGGGTGATCCTCTTTTATCTCATCTATGACATTGGAAGTTCTTTCTATAAGGATATCCTGCTTTACAGAACCATGTCTGCCGATGAAAACCAGCGAACGAAACTGGCAATTGGTCCCCGGCTGATGTCTTTCTTCACCGGCATAGTTGCCAATATCGTATTTACCGTAGCTGTCATTGCGCTGAATGCAGGCGGTATGAGCTATCATGATGCTGCCAGCCGGGTAATTTTTCTCCTTGTCATAAGTACCTCCGTCATATCTTTGATCGGATGGTTTATGGTTAAGGAAAAACACTATGTGGAACAGAATTCTGCCGAAAAACTGAAGATAAAAGACTTCTTTGATCTGTTCCGTGAAAACAAAGCGATGGTAATTTTTGCATTAAAGGGTCTCTTTGCTGGCTTTATCTGGTCACTGATTTTCGCAACTCCTACCTATTATATCAAGTGGGGATTCTGCGCAGATCTGACTACCGGTATTGCAGATATGGATCTCTTTGCAGTGTACAGCGGTATTTCCTCTGTTATCACAGTCGTACCTATGGTTCTTGGTGCCCTCCTCGGCAGACCTCTGATGAAGCTGTTTAAGGATCCGGTCAAAATGACCTGTACTCTCCTGACCATTCAGTCAATCGGCGGTTGTATTCTGTTTATCGCACAGATTACCGGGTTGTTGCAGCGTGCTCCCTGGATGTTCTTCCTGACAATGTTTATCATGGCCACCGGTGTCGGTACGGACTTTGTACCACAGACTTTTGTGCAGATGGAGGTTGTCGACTATGGAATTTATAAAACCGGCAAAGATCGTTCTGCCCTTACAACCGTTACAGATGGATTCATTACGAAAATGCAGACCGCTTTCTCGACAGCCATTGTTGGAATCGTTCTCACCAGCATCGGTTATGTAGTAGAAGAAGGAAACCGCTTCGCCGGTGATGTTTCCCGGATTCCAACCATGTTAAACTGGTTTATTGTCATCATGGGTCTGATACCTGCAATACTGGGTGTAATATCGGTCTTAATCTACAGAAAGTATCCTATAACCTATCAGATCCGGCAGGAAATGAAAACCTTTTTTGAAAGAAACGGAAAATAACTCCTTTTCTAATGATTTATTTTCCGGTATTCAGACGGGGTAAGCTGATATTCCTCCTGAAATATCTTGTAAAACTGCGTTCGATTTTCATATCCCAGGGAAGCTGCTATTTTACTGACGGATAAATCTGTACTTCTTAATAGCCTGGCAGCTTCCTGCAGCTGCACTTTCTGACAGTATTTTTTGAAAGTGTAACCGGTATGTGCCCTGATGATCTGTGAAATATACTCACAGGAGTAATTCAGTTTTTTAGCCAGTTCTGTTCTTCGGATAACGCCGTGGTTTTCTTCAATGATCCGCTTGGCATTTTCCAGAGTAACCAGTTCCCGGCCGTAACCCATTGATACATAGGTTGCTTTGTATTGTTCCGGATTTTCCAATACAGCAAAGAGACGAAGAAGCGAGGAGTAGATATCAAACTGATAACCAATCCTCTTCTGGGTATAAGCCTGTATGATTTCCCCCGCAATGGTCGGAATCTGATCTTCTCCAAGCAGCTGAAAATCCACATAATCCCGTTTACTTCCAGTCCTCTCAGACAGATTCTCGGTGAAGAAACGGTTAAGAATGCTTCTGTATTGAAAAGGCTGTGCCAGTTGTTTCGGCCATTGGACAATCAGGGAAGGATCAATACTGATATACAGAATGTCCGCATCTGCCATTTCCGTTTCACAGTGCATGGTATTGTGGTTCATCAAACACAAATTTCCTGCGGAATAGGTAACTTCTTCCTCTTCAATCATTACAGTCGCTTTTCCGCGCATTATATACATTAATTCAAAAAAATTATGCTTATGTAGATACGTTTCCATAAAAACAGCACTTTCTGCCGGGGTGTGAATGCAGAAAGAGTTCTGATCCATGTAATTGAAGAAAAGATACTCCTCCCGAGTATGGACACTGACTGCCACCGAAAGTTTGGTAAAATAGTCCCGGTCTACCGTTCGATTACTTAAAAAATTGACGATAAAAGATCCGTCTCTATGCCTGATTTCTTCTGTATTATTAAAATACAGATGCATAATATTTTCCACGTAAATCACCCCCATTTATCATAGTATACCACATAAGCAAAAAAATTATAGGAGAAAATTTTCAATGAAACGTCAATGCTTTAATCCTTATCTGCCTGCATGGGAATATATCCCAGATGCAGAACCCCGGCTGTTCAATGGTCGTGTATATATCTACGGAAGTCATGACCAATTTGGAAGCAGCGAATATTGTGTCAATGATTATGTCTCATGGTCCGCTCCGGAGGACGATCTGTCCGACTGGCGTTACGAGGGAATTATTTTTCGGAAAGATCAAACGCCATGGAACACAAAAAATCTTCCATACTACGCACCGGATGTAGTTCAGGGAACAGATGGACGATATTATCTTTTTTATTCCGTTCAGAATTCTTCCATCGCTTCTGTTGCTGTCTGTGATACACCTGCTGGAAAATTTGAATATCTGGGAGATGTTCATTTTCCAGATGGACGAGTATACGGTTCAAAGCCTGAGGATTGGTTTCTTTTTGACCCGGCTGTACTGGTGGATGATGACGGCAGAGTTTATCTTTACGTTGGAAGCGGACAGCCATCCAATGGCAAGTTCGGGCACAAGATTCAGGGTCTGTTTGTAATAGAGTTAGACTCCGACATGCTGACAATTATCGGAGAACCAACGATTCTTCTGACTGCAGACTTCAATCCAAAGAAACCAAATTATTGGGAAGGTCCTTCCATCCGACATATCGGGCAGTGGTACTACCTCGTCTATCCCGCAACAGACATGACCGGTCTGAACTATGCCATGAGCCTTTTCCCAGACAAGGGCTTTATTCATAAAGGTTCCATCCATTCTTCCAGTGATATCGGTCTGAATGGCCGAAAACTGATGAACGCCGCTTATCCTATAGGCAACAGTCATGGAGGAATGGTGTGCATAAACGGTCAATGGTACATCTTCGATCATCGAAGAACAGGTAAAACAACAAACCGCCAGCCTGTAGCAGAACGAATTGAGATCAAAAAAGACGGAAGTATTTCCATGGTAGAATCTACCAGTTGCGGTCTGAATGATGGTGCACTCCACGGTATTGGAACTTATCCGGCTTATATTGCCTGCTGTCTGAAAGGAAAAAGTGTTTTCGGTCTGCACAATCCTATGAGCGGACCATTTATCACTCAGGATGGGCCTGATTACGAACCCAATGAAAGAACGGATGGTATTGTAAACGTGGATACCGAAACAGATGCTCCAGAAGCAAAAATCTGTGGCATCAAAAATGGCTGTATTGTTGGTTATAAATATTTCGATCTGACCAAAACAAAACATATTTCCATTACCACCCACGGCGGCAATGGTATGATAGAGATTCTCGGCAGGGAAGATGGCCGGAGCATCGCCAAAATCCGGCTCACTCCGGGGCATCATGGTGGAGACACTGCTTTGAATCCTGCCGCACTTGCAGAAGAGTCCGGATATCCGGTAAGCAGATGTCCACTCTACCTGCGCTACAAGGGAAAAGGCAGTATAGAGCTGCTGCAGTTTACATTATTCTAAAAGAAAGCAGAGGTAAAAAAAATGAATTGGACAACCATATGGAGTCAGTCCGCAGCACCTTCTTTTGCAAAGGGCATGCTGCAGGGCAAAAAGAAAACGGTTATTTTCAAAGTAACTTCCCAGATATCCGGCGGGACAATAAGAATGCGTTTTTCCAACATTTACGGAAAACACTCCTATGATATCGGTGCTGTAACTATCTGGTGCAAGAACAGAAAATACGATATTACGACAGAAGGGAAGACCAGCTTTTCCATAAAGAAAGGAGGATATACCTATTCCGACCCGGTTTCGATTCCGATTTCCGCCGGTGAGGAGCTGGAAATCCGGATTTACTATATATCAAAAGTTCAGGACAGTAACATGACACTGGCGGAGGCAGTTGCCTATCCCGGCAACCATACCATGGATAAAGTGCTCCCAGAAATACAGAAGGAATCTTATAAAGTACAATATAACCTCTACGATGCTGTGGTTTCTCTTGACCGGATTGAAGTGCAGTCAGAGGAATCCTCTAAGGTGATCGTTGCCTTTGGTGACAGCATTACTGCTATGAACAGATGGGTAAAACCCCTGCGCGAACGGCTTTTTAAAATCTATGGTGGAAAATATTCTCTGATGAACGCAGGAATCAGCGGAAACTGTCTGCTTTATGAGATTCCAGGATTCATGGGCAGTTCTTATGGCGAAATGGGTACTGCCAGATTTGAGCGAGACGTTTTGAGTTTTACTAATCTCCACACAGTGATCTTTGCACTGGGTGTAAATGATATTTCCTATTACACGAAGAAAACAGAATCAGTGATCTCTTTTGATAAATATGTAACCGCTGTAACAACTATCGCAAATCAGCTTCACAGCCGGGGAGTCCGCATTGTCGCCCAGACACTGACGCCACGAACAGGCTATGTAAAAAAAGGATACACTCAGGAAATGGAGGCTCTGCGTGTTCAAATCAACGAATGGATTCGTACCTGCGAACTCTTTGACTTTGTATTTGATGCTGATAAACTGCTTCGGGATGAAAATAACCCGTCTTATGTGAAAGAATCCTTCCATCAGGGTGACCATCTGCATCCAAATGCAGAAGGTGGAGAAAGGATGGCTCAGGCTTACGATCTTGCTGCTCTTACCGGGGAGGAAATATAATGGGGAAAAAATATTTTACCTTAAGTTTTGATGATGGCCTTGAACAGGACAAAAAAGTACTGGCACTCATGAAAAAATACGGTTTAAAAGGAACCTTTAATCTTAATTCCGGAATGTTCGGACTACAGGGAGAAGTGAAGGGCATTGGTACCTTCTCCTTCCAGGACTGTGAAGCAGGTGTCCGGCATCGCTGGCCGTTTTCCTATGTTCCACATAATCGCATTCCCAAGGATGAAATTTGCGAAGTGTACGCAGGTATGGAAATTGCAACCCATGGTTTTCTGCATGAAGCTTTGGGAAAGGTCAGTGAATCCGAAATGCGTAGTTCTGTAAGAAAAGATAAAGAAAATCTGGAACAGATTGCCGGAACTACAATTGTTGGTCATGCGTACGCGTCTGGCTCCACATCCTCTGCAGCAGAACATTATCTGAAGGAACAGGGGTACCTGTATGCCAGGGCAGTTTTTCCTTCCGGAAACTTTGAATTTCCAGAGAATCCTCTGAATTTCCGCCCTTCGTCCTCTGTAATTATGAAAAATAGCATGAAGCTGGTAAAAGATTTTATTGCAGCAGAGCCGACTGACCGGGATTTGCTTTTGTTTTTCTGGGGACATGCATATGAAATGGATTACGGAAAAGGAGCCGCAAGCTGGGACAGTTTGGAACGGTTGTTTGCAACTATTTCCGGTCACGACGATATTGTGTATTGCACGAACAGGGAAGCATTTTTACATATCTGATAAAACAGAAAAGAAAAAGAGGAAAACTTATTATGGAGGTAACCTATGAAAAAAATAAATTTTAATCTGGACTGGCAGTTTAAGCGGGCAGGATCCTCAGAAAAGCCACAGACTATCAATCTGCCCCATGATGCCATGCTGTATGAAAAACGTGATCGAAAAGCACCTACTGCGGGAGCCTGCGGTTATTTCCCCGGCGGTTCATACGAATATACCAAATCATTCTTTATTCCAAAGGAGGAACAGAAAAAAGCATACATTCTTGAATTCGAAGGAGTATACAAAAACGCAAAAATCTATGTTGGCGATGTGCTGGCAGCAGAGCGTCCCTACGGCTATACCAATTTTTTTGTTTCCCTGAATGAGTATCTGCAGTTTGGGAGTGTGAACGAAATCAAAGTACTTGCAGATAATTCTGCAGTGCCTAATTCCCGTTGGTATTCTGGAAGCGGTATTTACCGGGACGTAAATCTGTATACCGGTGATATCTGTCACATCCAGCCTGACGGGCTTGCAATCACAACTGCAAAAAATGAAGATGTCACAGTCAAAGCGACGGTCAGCGGTGGCGATCAGCTGAGAGTCATTCTATATGACGGAGATTCAGCAGTGACAGAGGCTGCCGGAAAAATTATAAATGGAGAAGCCGTCGTACATCTTCATATTTCACAGCCACGTCTCTGGGATGCGGAACATCCGGAACTTTACCGTTGCTCTGCTATTCTGTTAAAAGATGGAATGGAAGTCGACAGGGCTGAAGACTGGTTCGGTTTCCGAACGCTGAAATGGAACCGAACGGGACTCTATGTGAACAATAAGGAAACTCTTCTTCGCGGTGCCTGTATCCATCATGACAACGGTGTACTGGGTGCCTGTTCTTTTGAAGATGCCGAAGAACGCCGAGTCCGCCTTTTAAAGGAAGCTGGCTTCAATTCCATTCGCTGTGCCCACAATCCGGCATCTAAAGCTCTGTTAAATGCCTGTGACCGGCTGGGCATGTATGTGATGGATGAGTTCTGCGATAACTGGCTGGTTCATAAGAATCCATACGATTATGCAGACCAGGAATTCCGGCAGTGGTGGGAGCAGGATCTGACTGCCATGGTCATAAAAAATCATAACCATCCAAGTGTGATCATGAACTCTATCGGCAACGAAATTTCTGAACTGGCCATTCCTGAAGGACAGGAGATCTGCGGAAAAATGGCTGTGCTGGCCAGAACTCTGGATCCTGATAAAGCTGTAACGCTTGGAGTCAATATGATGCTCTGTAGTATGACTGCAAAGGGCGGTGGAATCTATGGCAGCAAAAAAGACGGTAAGGAAAACACAAACGGCAGTCAAACCATGGATAATCTGCCAACTTCTGCTTTCTTTAATCTTCTAATGAATAAAATGGGAGGCATCATTGAGAAAGCTGCTGCAAAGCCTGCCGCTGACAAAGCAACCGAAGTGGCTATTTCTTATCTGGATATTGGCGGCTATAATTATGCTGCGTCCCGTTACGGAATAGACGGCGAACTCCATCCGGATCGCGTGATTGTCGGTTCTGAAACGCTTCCGAAGAATCTTTACAAGAACTGGCAGCTGGTTCTGAAATATCCTTATGTTATCGGGGATTTTATGTGGACAGGATGGGATTATCTGGGAGAAGCCGGAATCGGTACCGTCCGGTACAAAAGCTTCAGAAAAGCCGGTGAAGATGCACCTATTATTTCCGGTGGCTGCGGAGTAATCGACATTTGCGGCAAACTGCGTCCGGAAACACACTGGAACCGTCTGATCTGGAACCTGACAGATACTCCCGGGATTGGTGTTGAACCTCTGACACATGCGGGAGAAACCGGTTCCATATCCATGTGGAGAGATACCGACGCAGTATCAAGCTGGTCCTGGAAAGGGTACGAAAACAAAAAGACAAAAGTGATTGTTTATGCAGGCGGAGCAATGGCTGAACTGATCGTAAACGGGAAATCCTACGGAAAGAAAAAAACAAACGAATGTAAAGCGATTTATCCAAAGGTAGTTTACACACCGGGAACAATCACAGCCATCAGCTATGACAGTAACGGCAGGGAAATTTCCCGAACATCTTTAACAACTGCCGAAGGCAAAACAAAGCTGTTATTAGTCCCGGAAAAACAGATTCTTCATCCAAATGGTCAGGATCTATGCTATCTAAACATTCATCTGGTTGGAGAGAATGGTGCAGTAAAATCTACTGAGGATGTTCCAGTCACTGTAACAGTTACCGGTGCAGGCCGTCTGCAGGCGCTGGGTTCTGCGAAACCAAATATGGGCGAATGCTTCTTTTCCGATACGCATACCACTTATTATGGAAATGCATTGGCTGTCATCCGCGTTGGGACAACCCCCGGCAAAATCCAGGTCAAAGTAAGCGCTCCTGGTCTGGAAAATCAGTTTGTCGAACTGGATGTTCTGTCATAATATAAGGAAACTTTTGGCAGATCAGATTTCCAATATCTGTCTCAGAAAACTTTACGGGGAGGAATCCCCTCCCCGATTTTCTTATTCCCAGTACATATTTGCAATAACAAATTTTCCGGCTACTTTTTCCCGGTCATCGCTCACCTTTACTCTTTTGTTTTTACTGTTCAGGCACGGAATTTGTGCTGCTTTTTCTTAAGTATATAACTTTATTTTAACATCTCATATCACAATGCCCTGACAATGATTGATTTCATGCTGAATTATCTGGGCAGTCCAGCCTGAATAACTGCCATGTTGTTTTTTAAAGTTCTGACGAGATAATCTACTTCGATCTTTTGGTATCTTGTGCATGAACGCACTCCTTCCAGCGAAAGACATCCCTCTTCTGTCTGGTATGGTTCTGATTTTCTTGTGTGCATCCATCTATGTAATAGATATCTTTATGTGTTTCCTCAACCATTCCTTGAGCAACAGGCTCTTCCCTGTCACAGGTAACTGGTATCTCCAATTCTATAATCCATCCTATTCTTTCTTTCGTAGTATCATTGCAAATTGCATTGCCGCATCCGTAATGTATGGAGTTTCCACAATTAGTCGTATATCACTCTGGAGATTTCTTTTCGTCGAAACCGTAATCATTTTCTTTTTATCAATATTTCCTAATCTAACTAAGTTCTGATATACCCGAACCAATTCTTGTAAAGACAATGGATATCCGTTTCTAGTCATTGAAAAATACAAATCAACAAATGCCTTTTCGATAGTTGCAATACCATCTGTTTCATAATCAAAGTTTTCTGTGTCATATACAACTATCTGTTTTTTATCGCTGCCGGATAATACCGCATCTTCATATTGCTGGCGAATCTCTGATGGTTTAACAACATTAAATCCACCATCTAACAAATAGTTTACCATCTCTTCATGTGCCGTCTTTTCTACAAACAGTATCATCGGATATTGCTCAGGCACATGCTGCATAAACCGCTGAAGCACATCTAACCCCGATATGAAATATTCAAATCCTGATTCATCAAGTATCTCCTGCACCTTCTTTATATCATCTGTAAGAGCAATTTTTGTTTTACCCTTCCATTCATTAAATGCATACACCCCTGTTCGTACACGCTTTAAATATCCAGCCTCCACTAATTTGGACAGATTCCAATATATTGATGACTGTTTCATATCGGGGAACAGTGCCTGTACATCTTCCATGTAGAAAGTGGCCTGTTCTTTTAATTTTTCCTCAATAACAATATATTTCTTTTCTAATGCTGATAATTTTTCCATTCTTCATTACCGCCTTTCAAAAATATATTATCACATCGTCTTTTTATATTCAATAATATATTTGCAAATTTCATCTTTGCGAATATCTTATTGCATTTATTTGTTAATCGATAGATTTTCGCCACTCCAAATATTTTTTAATAATATTTTCGCAAATATTGTCTTTGCATATTTATTTTAATCATTTATTTTGCATTGATTCCATTTAAATCCAAAATCGCTTCTCTTTATCTTGCATCTTGGTTCTCCGTGCTTCACCAGCATATCAACCTCCAATCCATGCGGATTATTTCTAAAATGTGGTCCTATAACCTCATATGTTCCATCCGGAAGCGATTGCCCATTAGAATTCTGATATGCCATCATATGCCACATATCACCTCTATCCTCCGGATTTACTTTTACCCAATGAGGCCAATGTCCTGTTACCTCATCAGGTTCACAACATTGAATTGCTCCTACTGGTGGCGTCTTACCACGTTTAGCATCATATCGCTTATAAAATACACCATCTATAATTGCACAGCAGCTTCCATCCATCTTCTCCGTTGCTATTCCTTCTCCTGTTAACACCCACTCCATCCCCGGTGTGACATTTGGTAGGATGCCAACCTTCTGATAATTCTCAAATACTCTTTCAAATAATGTTGGAATCTTTTTCAATGTATCGTCACCTCCTTCTATTATCTCCCCCTTATATTTTAATCCCTTCATAACACCTTGTCATTGAAGCTGTGCTTTAATTATTTCATCATACACCTTGTCAATATAGTTTGCATTGGACTGTTAGTTCAAAATCAGCACTTAATACTGTGCACCTTAGTAAGATTCTTCCCCTTTACACCTTCTTGCATATTCTTCAAATGCAAACTCCTGTCTAATCTGTGTATAGATATCCATAGTTGTCGAAATGTCTTTATGCCCCAATAATTTCTGCATTACCTTAATGTTAACATCTCGCTCGCAAAGAATGATGGCATATGTATGGCGAAGACTATGACAACTCAAATGTGGCAACACCTCTTCCTGTTTATCTTCATGTAGCATGTTATATTTCTCGACAATTCTTGTTAACGTCTTATTAAGCACACTAGGGTCATATACTTTACCAAATCGATTTAGAAATACAAAATCGTTATAGCCATCGATTTCTTGTATACACGAGATACCATTCTTAACCTGATACTCTTTCTCCATCATAAATGCCTTCTCTACTTTCCTTCCAAATGGAATCTTTCTATTCCCCGCAATTGTCTTTGTTCCAGTGGATGCATGATATCTTGCCTTGACTTCTCCCTCTCTTTTGTAATACGAAATATTGTGATTAACATCAACATATCCCTTTTCAAAGTTTACGTCACACCATCTAAGTGATAGCGCTTCACCTAAGCGCATTCCTGTATGTATCATAATATAGAAAATTGGGTACCATCTAATGAACTCCTCTGAAGAGACCATGAAATCCGTAAATGCATCTGCTTGCTTTTCATAAATCCCTTTTCTCACATTTAGTCGCTTTGGATGATTTCTTCGTAAATCATTCATCGCTTTATCTGCAGGATTTTTCATAATAATATCACTATCTACCGCATGCTGAAAAATCTGATACAGAATATTTTGTATTCTGCTAATTGTTTCAATGGAAAGACTTTTATCCAACATCATATTTCGATAATAGGTTTTCACATCGATTTTTTTTATTTCCTCCAGATTATACTTTCCAAGGTTATTTCTAACATATGAGTCATATGTTGACTGGTATCCAATTAGCGTATTCTCTTTCAGATCACATTTTGTTACAATCCACATTTCATACATATCGTTTAGCGTCAGTTCTTCCAAATTATTTATTATTTTAATTCTCTCCAGGAAGGCAATTTTTGCTTCTTCGATTCTCAATCGCTGCAATCTATGAGTATAGATACTTTTCTTTTCGCCTTTGTAATTTGTGTACCGAAACTCATACCTGCCATCTTTTCTCTCTCTTTCCCCTTTAAATAATTGATTCCCTTTTGAATCCACTTTAAGTGCTGTCATACTGTTAATACCTCCCAATGTTCCTTTGATGACTTCATTCTAACAAAGTGGCTTCCAAAGTATAAGTCTTATAGTTTTTCCATCTTTGTTAGACAATAAAAGGTTACACCTAGTGGGTCAAAATGGGTCAAAAAAAGGCTTCCTGGATGCCCAGAAAGCCCTTATATGCGCTATTTATTTATCTAATGACTTCATCGTCGGGAACAACAATACATCTCGAATTGCCGGTGAGTTGGTCATCAGCATAGTCATACGGTCAATGCCGTATCCGATACCACCTGTTGGAGGCATACCGATTGCAAGTGCATTTAAGAAGTCCTCATCGGTGTGGTTTGCTTCGTCATCGCCTGCTGCGAATAACTCCTCCTGAGCTTCGAAACGTCTTCTCTGATCTTCCGGATCGTTCAGCTCGGAATATGCATTACACATTTCCCAACCGTTCATGAACATCTCAAAACGCTCTACATATTCCGGGTTATCCGGTTTTTTCTTCGTTAACGGAGAAATCTCAATCGGATGATCCATTACAAAGGTAGGCTGGATTAAGTGCTCCTCAACATATGTTTCAAAGAAGAGATTCAAGATATCGCCCTTCTTGTGATGTTCTTCAAATTCAATGTGATGCTCTTTTGCAAGCGCTTTTGCTTCTTCTGTTGTCTTCACTTCATTGAAGTCCACATTTGCATACTTCTTAACAGCATCTACCATTGTGATACGCTCAAATGGCTTTGAAAGGTCCATGGTGTGCTCGCCGTAGGTGAGTACCAAAGAACCGTTTACTTCCTGTGCAACATAACGGAATAAATTCTCAGTCAAATCCATCATGCCGTGGTAATCGGTGTATGCCTGATATAATTCCATCAATGTGAATTCCGGATTGTGTCTGGTGTCTAATCCTTCGTTACGGAATACGCGACCGATTTCGTATACACGCTCCATACCGCCGACAATCAGTCTCTTTAAGTATAATTCAAGCGAAATACGAAGCTTTAAGTCTTCATTTAACGCATTGAAATGTGTCTCGAATGGTCTTGCTGCAGCTCCGCCGGCATTGGACACAAGCATTGGAGTTTCCACTTCCATGAAGCCCTGTCCGTCTAAATAGTTACGGATGCTCTTTAATACTTTGGAACGCTTGATAAAGGTATCCTTTACCTCTTCGTTCATAATTAAATCTACGTATCTCTGACGATATCTGGTATCGGTATCTGTTAAACCATGGAATTTTTCCGGTAAAATCTGTAAGCTCTTAGAAAGAAGTATAACTTCCTCTGCATGGATGGAGATTTCGCCCTTTTGTGTCTTAAATACTTTACCCTTAACGCCTAAAATATCGCCCACGTCATATTTCTTAAAATCTTTGTAGCTTTCTTCGCCGATTTCATCACGTGCAACGTATACCTGAATATTGCCTTTTACATCCTGAATGTTACAGAAAGAAGCTTTTCCCATGACACGTTTTAACATCATACGACCTGCAAGTGACGCTTCCTGACCCTCTAAGGCATCAAAATTGTCTTTAATGTCCATGCTGTGATGTGTTACATCATATTTTGTAATCGCAAATGGGTCCTTTCCATTTGCCTGCAATTCATGCAATTTGTCGTAACGAACCTGGATTAACTGATTCAAATCCTGCTGCTGTCCGCCGTTGTTATTCTGCTCTGCCATGTTTTCCTCCTTCATTCTGCCGCCTAATCGGCGCATTTTATCAATGTAATCAGTTTGCTCTGTAAATCTCAAGAATCTTGTAAGAAATATCGCCGGCCTGTGTCTCAACTGTTACAGTATCGCCCACTTTTTTGCCAAGCAATGCTTTACCAACCGGTGATTCGTTAGAAATTTTACCCTTTAAGCTGTTTGCTTCGGTGCTACCAACGATTTTGTATTCTAATTCTTCGTCAAATTCTAAATCTAAGATGCGGACCTGACAGCCGATGCTGATTTTTTCTAAATCAACCTCTTCTTCCACTACTACTTCCGCATTCTTTAAAATCTTTTCCAGTTCTTCGATACGTGCCTCAATATCGCGCTGTTCATCCTTTGCTGCGTCGTACTCTGCATTTTCAGAAAGGTCGCCCTGTTCTCTTGCTTCCTTTATCTTATCAGCAACCTCTTTTCTCTTAACGACTTTCAAATCCTGTAATTCGTCCTCTAACTTTTTCAGTCCTTCATAAGTTAAAATGTTTTTCTTGTTCATTTCATTTCCCTTCTTCCAAAAAAATTATTCGTCCCTATAAAAACCCTCTTCAAACCTGTCTCTCACGAATACTTTCTTCTTCATTTGCGTTCTCTTGACAATCACAGTATTATACCCGAAGGGTACCAGTATGTCAAGGTTTTTCCCTATTTTCCAAGGCTTTTTGTGGATTGGAATGTAACCATACTTTCGATTATTCCACATATGGAGGTAAGTTCCTTCCCATTCGAAGTCCAAAATAAGTGCCGAAGTACTCTTCGTACACATGATTTCCCGCCTGCAAAGCTCTTCTTTCGGAAAAACCATCGCCAACAGTCCATTCTCTTCATAAGCCGCTTCCACAAACTCTTCAAAGTATCTCTCACGGTCCGTATAAATGGTCAATGCATTGATATCATCCCGCAATTGCTCCAACACATCTTTTACGTCTGCAGGTTCAAATACATGGTGCCCGTCCGGTTCCTCATCAATAATGATTAATTCCATTTTTCCGAGGTTCATGTTCTTTTCCTTCAGTACCGCATGAAAGATGGGCGAGAAATCCACCAGAAAAGGATTCACATAAGGCATTTTCTCTCCCGGCAATATTTTTAACTATTATATGCCAAAGCCTCATCAAATAATTCTTCCAGCTGCTCATAGGTTTCCACTTCACAGACCTTTGCGCGGAGTTTTGAAGAATTTTTATATCCTGCGGTATACCATGCTGCATGCTTTCGCATCTCACGGATACCGGTATATTCTCCTTTACATGCAATCTGCATTCTGGCATGGCGCAGAATCATTTCTTTTACCTCATAAAAGCTTGGCTTTTCCGGTTCTTTGCCGGTTTCAAAATAATGATGAATCTGACTGAAAATCCATGGATTTCCCTCTGCTCCTCTGGCAATCATAAAGCCATCGCAGCCCGTCTGTTCTTCCATTCGAATCACATCCATTGCCGTTAAAATATCACCATTCCCAATGACCGGAATGGAAACCGCTTCTTTCACCTGCCGGATAATATCCCAGTCTGCTTTTCCTGAATAATACTGTTCCCTGGTCCTTCCGTGTACTGCAACTGCTGCCGCACCACTTTCCTGTGCAACATGTGCCATTTCAACTGCATTTACATGTTCCTCATCGAAGCCTTTTCGGATTTTTACCGTAACCGGCTTTTGAATGGCTTTCGCTGTAGCTTCAATAATTTTTCCGGCTAAAACCGGGTCCTTCATCAATGCAGAGCCATCGCCATTGTTCACTACTTTTGGAACGGGACAACCCATGTTGATATCCAAAATGTCAAAGGGGCGCTCCTCTATCTGTTTTGCAATCTCTCCCATAATCTTCGGGTCAGAACCAAACAGCTGCAAAGACACCGGATGTTCCTTTGGGTCAATGCGAAGCAGTTCTTCTGTATTTCTGTTCTTATATAAAATAGCCTTCGCGCTCACCATTTCCATGCACAAAAGACCTGCGCCCTGTTCCTTGCAAAGTAAGCGAAATGGCAGGTCTGTTACCCCTGCCATTGGTGCTAGTATTAAATTATTTTCTAATGTAACATTTCCGATTTTTAATGTTTTCATTCTATTTTATCTTTCCGGATTTTCGGTTTTGCTTCTTATAAATGAAAAGCATTCCTTTTAATGTCAGTGTCGGGTCGTAGATGTCAATTAATTCGGTCTCATTTGCAATAATGCGTCCCAGTCCGCCGGTTGCTACTACTTTTATTTCTCCCAGGCCGGCTTCTTTTTTCACCTGCCTGATGATATATTCTGTCTGCCCAATCTGCCCGTAAATCAAGCCTGCCTGCATACTGCTAATTGTATCCTTTGCCAAAATACTGTCCGGCTTTTTAATTTCAATTTCCGGAAGCTTTGCGGCGTCATCAGAAAGAGCTCTTGCAGCGCTCTGAATGCCCGGTGCTGTAATACCGGTTAAAAATGTTCCGTTTGCATCTACAAGGTCATAGGTCGTTGCCGTGCCAAAATCCAACACTAATACGGGGCCTCCATACAAACCATAGGCTGCTGCCGCATCAACAATACGGTCTGCCCCTACTTGTTTTGGGTTATCAATTGCAATACGGATGCCGGTTTTTATGCCCGGTTCAATCATAATTGGTATGATATGAAAGTATTTTACAATTGCCCTTTCAAAGGAGTGCATAATATTTGGCACAACCGAAGCTACAATAACATCCTCTATATCCTTATGGTCAATCTCATTCTGCTCTAACAAGTTCAAAAGCAGCATACCGTACTCATCTGAGGTACGCGGCATCTTCGTTGTCAAACGAAAGATTGCTTTTATTTCATCCTCTTTGAAAACCCCTACCGTAATATTCGTATTTCCGATATCAATGGCAACTAACATAGCTTCTCCTTCTATTCCTCGTCATCATCGAGCTGACCTGTCATTACTTTATAATAGAGTTCTAATGCAGAGAGTAAATCCTCTTTGGTCCTCTGAAGTTCACGAATTTTTAACCCACATCCGATATCATCGTATAAAAGATCCCCTTCATCACAGGATGCACGAAATTCCAGCTTTCCCTCCTCATCAAAAACCAATTCCAATACTCCTCCGATATCCTCGGTAAAAAGAACGCACATAATTTTCAATTCATCCTTAATGGAGTCCGGAAGGTTTTTAAAATTCTGGTCGATATAAAATTTTTTGCTATAAGCACTGGCGCCGCAAAGTACAATTTCTCTCACTTTATTTTATTCCTTTTCTATATGAATTAAACATATCCGTAAATACCACGGACAGACACTTCTCCGGAAGACACCAGTTTACGGCTCTCCCAGGTATCCACCATCAGTTCCCCGCGGGGTGTTATTCCCATGGCCTTTCCTTCGAACGGCTCTTTTGGATCTAATACCTTTACATTTCGGTGCATATTCACAAGTCTTGCATCATACTCTTTCACCAGATTCCGCAAATCCTGTGTCTGCAGATAAACTTCGTATGCTGCTTCGAACTGCTCCCAGACAGCCTCAATCAACTCCGCGCGGCTTATCAGCTTCCCCGTTTCTTTCCGAAGGGATGTCGCAATCTCAGCTATCTCTTCCGGAAAACTTTCGATATTTACATTAATACCGATTCCCACGACAATATGGTTTACATAATCGAACTGCGCACTCATCTCTGTCAAAATTCCGCAAACCTTTTTCCCGTTCATGACGATATCATTTGGCCATTTAATCGGCGCCGGTTCACCGGTAATCTGCGTAATTGCTTTTGATACCGCAAGAGCTGCCACCAAAGTAATCATAGAGGCATTATTCGGATTAATTTCCGGTTTTAGCAATAATGACATGGCTATATTCGTTCCCGCCGGTGTCTCCCAGCTTCTGCCGCGCCTGCCTCTGCCCGCCTCCTGATGGTCAGCAACAATCAGAGTACCATTTCCATAGCCTGCCTCTGCCAGACGCTTCGCTTGCGCATTAGTAGAGTCAATCGTCTCATAACATAAGGTATCTATGCCAATCCATTTGGTTTTTCTGCGGCTTAACAGTTCATTTTGATTTAAAATATCCGGAATAGAAAGCAGGCGGTATCCCTTATTGGAAACCGCTTCAATCTCATAGCCGCTCTTTCTCAGCTGATTGACCGCTTTCCAGACAGCAGTTCTCGAAACGCCGAAGGTTTCACAAATTTTCTGTCCGGATACATAATCATTTGTTTCTCTTAGCATGGTTAGCAGTTCTGTTCTCACGTGCTTCCTCCACCCTCTTATTTTAAGGTTGCATACATAATTGCTTTGATACTGTGCATACGGTTTTCTGCTTCGTCAAAAACAACGGAGCGTGGTCCTTCAAACACTTCGTTTGTTACTTCCAGTTCACTGTAGCCAAACTTTTCATATACTTCTCTTCCGATTTTCGTATTTAAATCATGAAATGCCGGTAAGCAGTGCATGAAAATTGCATCCGGCTTCGCTTCCTCAAATGCCTTCTCATTGACCTGGTACGGCATTAAATCCGTTAATCGCTCTGCCCAGATTTCATCCGGTTCACCCATAGATACCCAGACATCTGTATAGATGACATCCGCATCCTTCGTTGCTGTTTTTACATCCTCTTCTAAGGTAATGGTTGCGCCGGTCTGTGCTGCCACCTCCCTGCAGTAAGCCACTAATGCTTCATTCGGGAAATATTTTTTACAGGTACAGGCTACAAAATGCATCCCCAGCTTTGCACAGGTTATCATGAGTGAGTTACCCATATTGTAGCGGGCATCACCCATATAAACAAATTTTAGTCCTTCTAATCTGCCAAAATGTTCTTTTAAGGTCAGCATGTCTGCTATCATCTGAGTCGGATGGAACTCATTGGTAAGCCCATTCCAGACCGGAACACCAGCATATTTAGCCAATTCTTCTA
Organism: uncultured Roseburia sp.; assembly: GCA_945787015.1. Lineage (GTDB taxonomy): Bacteria > Bacillota > Clostridia > Lachnospirales > Lachnospiraceae > Roseburia. Next base: position 102,320 of record CALZGM010000002.1, on the reverse strand, counting down.
CTATTTCCTGACCATAACCGCGGTATTCAATTCCATCGTACATCCTGCCTAATACCCGTGCACTGTCTGCAATGCTTTCTTTTTTCCCAAACTGGGAAGCTGACGGGTCAAGGTATGTGACATGCATACCTAGGTCGTGCGCTGCCACTTCAAAAGAACACCGTGTACGGGTACTTGTCTTTTCAAAAATCAGCGCTATGTTTTTTCCCTTTAATTCATCATGCAGAATTCCCTGCTTTTTTTTCTTTTTCAGCTCTGCAGCTAAATCAATCAGGTATTCTATTTCTTTTGGAGTATAATCCTTCAATGTTAAAAAATGACGTCCTTTTAAGTTCATGTGCATTTCTTGCCTTTCTATGTATAGAATTGAGCTGCCAGCTTGTGGCAGCTCATATAGTTCTTACTGTTCTTTCCCAACTTCTACAACCGCTTTTGCTAATCCTGCTAACCCCTGTATCTCTGATGGGATAATAATCTTGGTTGCTTTTCCGTCTGCGGCTTTTGCAAATGCCTCTAAGCTCTTTAACTGAATGACATTTGAATCCGGTGCAGCTTCTTTTATCATACGAAGACCGTCTGCATTTGCCTGCTGAATCTTGATAATTGCTTCTGCCTGACCTTCCGCTTCACGAATTGTTGCTTCTTTTCTGGCTTCTGCACGAAGAATTGCTGCCTGTTTCTCAGCTTCTGCATCCAAAATAGCAGATTCTTTCTTACCTTCTGCTACAAGGACGGTCGATTTCTTTTCGCCTTCTGCACGAAGAATCGCTTCACGACGTTCACGTTCTGCCTTCATCTGTTTTTCCATCGCATCCTGAATAGCTGCCGGTGGAATAATATTCTTTAACTCAACTCGGTTTACCTTAATACCCCAAGGATCTGTTGCCACATCAAGAGATGCTCTCATCTTTGTATTGATGGTTTCTCTGGATGTCAGAGTCTCATCTAACTCTAAATCACCGATAATGTTACGAAGTGTGGTAGCTGTCAGATTTTCAATCGCCATAATTGGGTTTTCCACACCATAAGCAAATAACTTCGGATCTGTAATCTGGAAGAATACTACCGTATCAATCTGCATGGTTACATTATCCTTTGTAATTACCGGCTGTGGCGGGAAATCTACAACCTGCTCTTTTAAGGTCATCTTTTTAGCCATACGGTCAATAAACGGCACCTTGATGTGAAGTCCTACAGACCATGTGGTCAAATAACCGCCGAGACGTTCCACAACAACTGCCGTAGCCTGTGGTACAATCTTTATACAAGAAGCTGCCAAAATTAAAACAAGAACCAAAATGATAACAATAGGAATAAAAATCTTCATATATTCTCCCTCCGTTTTTCCTCTCTTTTCTCCTTAAGTAATAGTTTACTCGGAATATAACTTAATATTACTATATTTGATTTTAGATTACAATAGAAACAAAGCGTCAATTGATTTTTCAACTGACGCTTTGTTTCTATTATCCTATTTCCTTTTTAAAAGAATACATGGTTACCGATTACTAATCCGGCATGTCCCGTTCTTTTCGTTCTAAAGCTTACTGCTCCGCCTGTATTATCCAAACCATTAATGGCTTCCTGTGCTGCCTGAATGCAGGAGTCTTTTGGACCGTTTGCCATAACACTATCCACTTTTCCGCTTCCATATGGTGTAAACTGTCCCGGGGAAGTAATGACTCCGGTAATGGAATTCGGATATCGGCTGCTTCTTACACGGTTCATTACTACCGCGCCTACAGCCACTTTACCTTCATAACATTCACTGCCGGCTTCACACTGAATTAATGCTGCCAGGAAAAGCACCTCATCCGTTGTTGCATCAAATGCTTCTTTTTGTACAACTGTTACTTCTGTAACCTGTGCAGCCTTCCGCTTTGCTTCTTCTTCCGCCTTCTTACGGGCAATTTCCTGTTCCTCTGCAATGGTAATCGCACTACCTGTCGCAAGCTTTAATTCCACAAAGTCTGCGCTGACATATCTTGTTTTACCTGTGTATTTTACGGCTACCCAGCCCTCTTGTGTATCTGCTTGTGTTTCAGCAATCAAAACAGCTCCTTTTGATACAGCTGCAACAATGGAACCATCGGCAGATGCCTCGCTTCTAACACGGACACCATTTCCCGTAATCGTAGCACGGGTATCAACATTTGCTTTTGCGTATGCCAAAGCCTCTAAGCCATACACACAATATTCATTTTTTACATAACCATCAACATTTCCGGAGCGGATATGTGTCCATTCCTCTCCTTTTTCAATCACTTCTGCCACATCTCCTTTACGAAGGCGGCCGACAATCTCTGCCTCCGAAGATGCCTCTGCTCTGACATTCATTTGTTCTTTTATGTCAGCCATCAAAAGATTCTGCCATTCCAGCTCCTCAGCGGTTAACTCAGGAATATCTGCAATCGCTTCGATTTCATCCTCCGAAGCGGTTACAACTGCTACCTGTAACTGTGCAATACTCGCCAGCTGTAAACCTTCCAATGCCTGTGCTTCTAATTCATTTAAAGACCGAACAACTCCTGCTGTTCCTCCTGTAGCGTAGTCCGTCTCCGTTGTCACTTCCCGCTGCTCTACTGCTGCGCCACCTGCAGCAACCGTAGTATTTGCAGATTCTGCGATGATGCCAAGCACTACCATACAACTGGCAAGCACCATACCCTGCATCGCTTTGTTTTTTAAATTCATAAAAACCTCCATGTGTATGATTACTCTAATAGTATAATACACTTGTTCTATTTTATTCATTTTTGTTACAATTGTTACGGATTTGTTACATGTGCGATTATAGCAAAGCACTTTCAGAAAGTCAAGTTTTTTGGAAATTCTACCTTCTTTTGGTATTATGCAGGGAAAATTTCAGAAAGTACTTCATCAATCAGTTTCTCCTGTTCACTGGCTTTCGCCCGTTTTTCTTCTTCAAAAGCCTGTCCGGATACAGCAAAAGAAGCCGGTGCTTTTTCTACCGTTTTTTGCACTGTATTCTGTTCTGTTATTCTTGTTAACTTTTCCTTCTGTTCCTCCATCTGCTGTAAAATCTGCCTCCCCATCTGAAAAAGCTTTATCAGCAGAAGCATTTGAAAAAGTAGTAATACCCCTATTAACATTTCCATAAAGCTCTGTCTCCTTCCTTGTGTTTAAAACTATCTTTCATTATACGAATTTAGCAGTTCCATTTAAAGTAACCAAGCCACACTTTTCATCGCAAGTTTCGACAATGTCTGCAAAGACTTTCTAGTCTTTTCTTGACTTTTGCGCATAAGGGTATTATAAATAGGAAAGTATTATTGATGTTTTATCTTCTTATAAGGAAGGCAGGATGAGCTATGAAAAAAATTGTCATGACCGGTGGCGGCACCGCAGGCCACGTCACACCAAACATTGCCCTACTCCCATCATTGCGTGAGGCAGGCTATGAGATATCTTACATTGGCTCCTATGAAGGAATAGAAAAACGACTAATCGAAGAGCAGAACATTCCCTACTATGGCATTGCATCAGGAAAGCTTAGACGCTACTTTGATCCAAAGAATTTCACAGATCCGTTTAAAGTGGTAAAAGGCTTGGGGCAGGCAGTTTCGCTGTTAAGAAAAATAAAACCGGATATTGTATTTTCAAAAGGCGGTTTTGTATCCGTTCCGGTTGTATTGGCAGCAAAAATCTGCCATATTCCTGCCATTATTCACGAGTCTGATATTACCCCGGGGCTTGCAAATAAGATTGCCATTCCGGGTGCCACCAAAGTATGCTGTAATTTCCCTGAGACTTTAAAATATTTGCCAAAAGAAAAAGCTGTTTTTACGGGCTCCCCAATCAGGCAGGAATTATTATCCGGCAATGCAGATGCTGCTCTTAGCTTTTGTAAACTTCCGGCTAAAAGCAAGCCTGTTTTATTAATTATAGGAGGAAGTACCGGTTCTAAAGTAATCAACACGATTGTCCGGGCATCGCTTCCGTCTTTGTTAAAAAACTATCTTGTTATACACCTCTGTGGAAAAAATAATCTGGACACTTCTTATGATGGTACGGCAGGATATGTGCAATTAGAATATGCCGGGAAAGAATTAGCTGATTTATTCGCACTTTCAGACATTGTTATTTCTCGTGCAGGCGCAAATGCAATTTTTGAATTACTTGCATTGCGAAAACCGAATATTCTGATTCCTCTTTCTGCTGCAGCCAGCCGCGGAGACCAGATTTTAAATGCGAATTCCTTTCAAAACTCCGGTTACAGTTATGTATTGGAAGAGGAAAAGCTTTCTATGGAAACATTACAGACTGCTATCGCAGAAGTTGACGCGAAAAAAAATACTTATATTTCCGCCATGGAACACAGCCAAAGTCAGGATTCCATCCGGACTATTTGCAATTTGATTGAAACAGTTGCAAAGAAAAACTAACATAATGGGGCAGTACCCTCTAAGAAACTTCGCCGGGGTCGTGAGACTTCAGCGATTTTTCATAGAGAGTACTGCCCCTTCTTTTGTTCTCGTAAGCTCTATCTTATACCTATAAAGCAAGAGAATCGCGAATCTCTGCCATTTCTTCTGCCATAAATGTCTCATGAGACCAGTTAAGAATATCATTGTTCTTAGAGCCAAGATATCTTGGAATCAAGTGCAAATGAAAATGAAACACCGTCTGACCTGCTGCCTCGTTATTGTTCTGCATCAGGTTAAATCCATCACAAGCTAATACCTCTGTCATATGAGTTGCAAGTTTCTTTCCAAGCTTCATAGCTCTGGCTGCCACTTCTTCATCGATATCGTAGATGTCCTTATAGTGCTGTTTTGGAACAATCAATGCATGCCCCTTTGTCGCCGGACTAATGTCTAAAAATACTTTAAATTCCTCATCCTCATAAATGGTATTGGATGGAATTTCTCCGGCTACAATTTTACAAAAAATACAATTTGAGTCTCTCATGATATACCCTTTCCTTTCTCTCTAAAACTGAAATATATTATCTAACATTCTCAGTGTTTTGAAGTTTCCTTTTGCTGTCATCTCACCGGTCATAAACGCTCTCTGAAATGTCATATGTCCGGAAAGGATATTTTCCATAACCGCCGTCGACAATTTTGCGTAAACATCAATATTTTCTTCCTGTCCGTAATGAATCTCCAGCTTGTCTTTTGTCACTTCAAGGAATAGCGGCTTCTTCATACCATCAATCATAAATAAATATCTGGCTGAAAAATCCATCTGCGGATGGAAGTGCTCCTTAAAATCGCTGACAAACAATTCCTTATCCTCATCCTCTTTTTTGCCAAGCATACTCTTAAACATGGATGTAAGTTCTTCAATATCCTCCTTCTGCTGCTTCACATAGGTATCATCTGATACATATTTGGAAAGCTGTTCACTCTCCTGCGGTGTAAGTTCCATCTGTGAAGTACGCAGTACACTCTGCTTTACTGCCTGACTGCTGGTCGGAAGACTTTTCAGCTTTTGGGAAATGGTACGATAAAGGTTCTCGGCTTTCTTCTCGATGATTAAATTATAATCCTCGTTCATCTCAAAGCTTACAAGATCCTCGACATAACCACTGAGTCCTGCACAAGGCAAGCCTCCCAGAATCTCCCATGCATTTGCAAGCGTCAGTTCTCCCTCCCGCTCACCATAAGTAGTCGACATCACAATCGGCTGCATATAAGTAGTCTTTATCTTCTCTTTATCCCCGTATAACCAGCAGGCATCCAAAAACTGCTGCATATAGCCGCCAATTCCAAGCCACTCAACCGTCGTTCCTAAAATAATGCCATCTGCATCCTTTAAAGTCTGCGGTAACGTAGTAATCTCATTCTTATGCTCTACAATGTTAATTCGCTCCACTGTTACGCGAAGTTCCTTTAACACTTCTTCCATCTTATTCAATACATAGAGTGTCGGATCGTCTAATAATCCTCTTCCGCCATAATAGATATTTACCTTCATATTCTGCTATTCCCTTTGAAAAATATTCTTCCTTAAGTATATAAATTTTTGTAGATAAAATCAATCCTTTTGCTATTTTTCATAAGAAACGATACGGCTGATTTGCAAAGCAGACTATGGCTCCTTTCTTCAAACTTACCTTTGTTTTATAGGTTAACAGGCCTCCCTCCACCGTAGTACCATTCGTAGAGTTTAAATCTTCTATAAAATAAACACCATCCTTCAAAATCATTCGTGCATGATGGCGGCTGATACCGGAAGACTTTATTACCCCATCGCAATCTGCCGCACTTCCAATCAGAAACGGAAACCTTGTAATCAATAAATCCGGTAATACATCCGTTCCCTCATATTTTAATATTCTGTTTTCTTCCTCATGTCTTTCAGACAACAATTCAGTTGCAAATTCCTCCTGTTTTTCCCCTTCCTCTATTTCAAAAGTAAGTTGCCGGCTCCCGGGACGCTTCCTTTTTATTTTTTTCCATTCTCTTGTATTAATCCATGCAGACATTTTTTCATACGCACTCCTTTTTATCGTTTCAAACCAGCCATCCGGGCTCATTCGACTCAGAATTTCTTCCTCCCGTATGATTCTCACTGTTTCCTCCCTTTGCACGGCTGCCGGTTCTTCTTCCGTTTTTATATCCTCAATTTTGGGGGAACGTCTCTCCTGTAAAAAACTTTGAATATCACACAGACTATATGCCGGTGTTAGCAATTCCTCATACAACCCATAAGCAAGGTCCACCGCCTCTTTATTTTTGTGGTCTGTTTTTGTGAGAAGATATTCCATGAAACGCTGTAAACGTTCGGTAAAGGATACTTCTTCTTCAGGAAAATAGCAAAAAAACACTTCCCCCGTCTTATAATCGCAAAACACTGCCTCAGGGCATAGAAGAATTCCTTCCGGACACAAAAGAAATTTTTCTAACTGCCGCACAGCACTGCATATTCCTGATAAAAGCTGCTCTAACAGCACTGCATCTGCCTTTTTTTCCTCTAATAATGCATCTAATGCCACCTTTCCCGTTATGTCATACCGTAATAGTATTTTTTCGTCTTCCCTCTGCCATCCCACCGGCAAGATACCATGAATTTTGTTATGGCTTAGCATTTCTTCTTCGGTCCGTCCCAGTCCCGATTTCAGTTCTATCCTCATATAGCTTGTCTGCAGTTGTCGTATATATTCAATCTTCATACAGCTCTCCTATTACTTCCTCAAAATATTCCTTCCGATACATACATGCAATGATATTTAAAGGCTCCTTCTTCATAAATGCCTCTGTCTGTTCCTTAATCTCCTCTTGTAAATTGATACCTATCTGTATTGCCAGACAAAAACAAAGCATAATTAGAGGGAATATCAGTGCTGCTTCCAGTGAAAAGCTTCCACGGCATTGTTTTACAGTAAGAATGCGACATATGCCCCTAATACAAATGGCGCCATTGGAATCTTGTCTTTTCCCGATTTCTTTTTTAGCAATAAACATATTCCTGAAAATCCTCCTGCCAGCAATAATGTTCCACAAAAAAGCACAAAATTAGATTTCAAATCTAAAAACATTCCCGTTCCCAAAAAGAGCAGCCCATCTCCTATTCCCAGGCTCTCTGAGGTAACGATACTGATTATCAAGCAGGCAATTCCTACCATTGTTCCGGTCAGAAAGCTGCTTAGCGAGAAACCGTCCGTCATCAGATGGATGACCATGCCCATTCCCACAAAAAGTATCAACGGTATGACACCCAGCATATTTGTCTTAAAGTCCTGCCACGCAAAGTAAAACAAACCTGCCAACATCATTAATTTACTTATTATTTCCAACACTTCGGGCATGCATGCCTTCCTCCTATTTCTGAAAACGTAATCTGGTAAATTGTTCTCTTTAATCCGCTGCAGGAAATCTTCTTATGATAGCGTGTTCCGTAATTTGTTATATAAACCGCTCCAGTATTGTTTCCTTCCTCTCCACAGATTTCACATAATTGATATCTTTCGCCACTATTATTTCGCAGCTTTTCCAATTCGGATGTTTTTACTGTTCTAATCGACAATGTCAAGTACGGACAGCTTATCCGCCGGTGAAAAGCCTCTCCGTTTTTAGTAACATACACTGTCATTTGTGCTGCATCCACCTGATTTATGGCATGCCATCCAATCCACTTTCTGAAGCTGGCTCGCTGTGTCATCCAAAAATACCGCTTTCCAAGCAAATCTACCGGAAATTTCATTGCATAGTTTACTTCCAACACCAGATCATCTCTATCCCATTCCGAGGTCAATAGCGTAATTCCAAACGTCCCTCCCGTGACATAACGGTTTACATGTTCTTCTCCGGCAAGCTTTGCCGTAAGAAATGCTTTGGCAATAGCATAATATTCCGGAGTTTCTGTTTCCTTTTCGGATAGTTCACATTCTGACATTACCGCCAGCGCCCTTCCTGTATCCTCCAGTGCCTCTTGTATCGTCAGCTGAACCTGAAGTATCCGAAAGAAAAACAAAAGGAAGGCAAAAAAACAGGCAAGCAGCGGCAGAAGCAGCGAAGCCTCCACCGTAAGCGATCCCTTTTGGCAGATGCATTGGGGTGTCTCCAGTTCAAATAACATGCTTTCAGGGAGAGATTTTATGCTATTTTTTTTCGATTTCGTAAGATGAGCAATCATCAGAGACACCCCAATACACCTGCCTTTCATGGAATATACGACCGTTTTACCGTCTTCCTAAAATAAAATTTTCCTTCGTAACTATCACCAATAACAGCCAGCGAATAAAACAATGGTTTCGTGCAAAAATCTATTCTGTACTGTAATGCAACAATCATCTGGTTCATCAAACAGTTCTCATAATCTGTATTTTCATGCATTGTAAACTCCATTGCTTCCATCATATGGTAAGCAAGTGCCCTCTCATCTGCAAAAAACAAAAGCTGTTTTAAGTAATCGGTATAGCCCATTCCGTTTTCACAATTCTTAGCTTTTATCGTTCCCACTAAAACTGCCGGAATATTTCGTACATCGGCAGTCCACTCCTCTTTGCTTTTGATAAGCGCAATTTTTTCACCTGCAACCAGTGTACGAACATCCAAAACACTCTCCAGATATGCCCACGCAGCAATGATACCTGCCTGAATTACTTCTACAACCGCCGGATTTTCTCCTGCCAAAAGACCAATGATACTTGCAAGTTCTTTCGCCTGTGACATCTTCACTTCGTCCTGTAAAAAAGAAGCAATATTACAGGCTTCTCTTATAAGCAAAATCCTTTCTAATGTTCCACTTAAATTCTGAGCATCTGAGTTTTTTCCGCAAAGCACATATTCCATTTCATAACGGAGAAAGTGCTCTTCCTTTTGTTGGCAGTAATTAGAAAAGTACTGTTCCATATAGCGCAGCACCAAGAGCTTCCTGTACCAGTCTTTCTGTTGTTTCAAGGGCATATTTCCTGCTGCTTTTTCCCTCTTTTCTATGCTTTTAAAAGTGCCTGCTGCCTTTGTTGAAATATGCTCTGTCTTACCAAAAATCAGATTCAGTATTCCGGCGCTTTTCATTTGCACAATCCTATCAAACACCTCTCCAAGAATATCCGCATTTCCTTCCTCTGTCGTTCCCTGCTGCTGTGCTGCTGTCACTTCTTCTAATGTTTGCTGTGCCTGTGCAATTTCTAATTCCGTATCGCTATATTCCTGCTCTATGCGTTTTCCTTTCTGGTACTGTTCATACAAGTCCTCGGCAATTCCAAGCGGCAGATTCTCCTTCTCCCGCTCAGACACATAATTTAGAAACACTTCTCCCCTGTCATCTGTTGCCAACGCATAGCCCATAAGTGTAACGTCTGAAACCTCAAGGGAAAGAAGATTTAATCCCGGCAGCGTTTTTCTGTTTTTATCAATCTGCTCTGTCAACGTTTCCGAAACATATTCCATTGAAAAATATTCCGTCCCATAAGCGCCATCCAAAAAAAGCAATCCATACTGCTTCCACAAAAGAGGCTGAAATTCTGCACAGACAGAATCAATTCCGCCTTCTGCCTTTAGGGATGCAAATCGGTCCAGAGTATAAACTCTGGCCGACTCCAGCAATACCAGAAGAAGGGAAGCCACCAGCATCAAGCTGAGTGCACAAAAAGGCGTGATACTTCCCCTTTTCATGAAATCTGGCCTGCTTTACTTGAAATGGTTCTAAAAATGTCATTTACCAAATTCGTCAGCTGATTTTTGAAAATCAGAACGAGTCCTATTAAAACCACCAAAATTAAAATCATTTCTACCGTTCCGATTCCCGTCTCATCCTTCCAAAATTCTTTAAAGTTTCTCATGTGTTTTCCTCCTTTTATAGACCTGACTGAAAAGAAAGCACTGCAGGCACCATAATAATGAAAATGACAATCCCCAACATCAAAAGCATTGGAAGCAACAATTTTGTTCCTGCCTCTTCGCTATACCGTTTTGCAAGTCCCTTTCGTTCCTCAAATACTTCTGATGCTTCTTTTTCTAAAACTGCCTGCATGCCACTATTTCCTTTTTTTAAATTCTGTATCAGATAATTACTAAGCTTCCGATACTTCTGAATGCCGCAACGTTCTCCAAAAGCCGCATATGCTTTTATTTCGCCTTTTCCACTCTCGATTTCCCGCCTTGTAAAGAGCATTTCCTCATATACTGCCATTTGCTTTATCTTTCCTGCTTTTCTTGCATTCAGATACATCTCTGTAATCTTTTTCCATGCAGAATACAGAGTCATTCCTGCCCCCAATAACAGGCTTAATTTATTTACCATTTCCGGATATTCCCGCAAGAGCTCTTCCTCCCGCTCTTTTTGTTTTTCTCTTTCTTTATGTTTTTCCATTGCAGGAAAAAGAACTGCTGCCAGTGCACCTAGAAATATGATTTGTAAGGGTGTGTCCGACTTTTTTTCTGCCCAGACCAGTTTGTGTCCTTCCACTTCTTTTGGCAGTAAAAGTTTTTCTGTCCCTTCTGCCATGCTCTCTTCCAATATGCGACTGGTAATCTCCTCATAAATTCTTTCCTCCTCTGTTTTCTTCTGCTTATAAGCAACAAAACAAAACTCATGTATAAACCGGCTGTCTTCACATGTTAAGAGCACACGTGCCTCTATTTGTTCTCCGTCTTGTGCAAGCTGTTCCTCCCTGATAGATCCATTTTCATCTATGAGCCAGGGATTGCCAAACTCCCACTCTGCCTGTACTAACCCGTCCTGATAAGACTCCTGAATCCACACCTGTTTTTGTATCTTCTGCAAAGTTTCATTTTCTCCCGGAAACAGATTTTCTGCCTCTATCACTGCTGCTTCTAAAAGAGCCTCCTCTGTTTCCCTAGTCAGCCGCTGCTGGGGTACTGTCACAGCAAAATTGTTTTCATCATCTGTACCCTCTATCTTTAACAGCAGCTCTGTTTCATAATCGCCCTGTCCGGGTTCCTTGCGCAGTAAACTGCCATCTTCTGAAAGCAGCGGATTCATCTTCTCCATGTAACTAAGCATCATGCTTAACACAACGCAAAGCCCAAATACGATGATTGCCTTTTTCATCCTAATGCCTCTCTGTTTTAAATTCGAATGTCCATCATTTTCTTTGACAGCATAAGTGCCCCCAGATAAGCTCCAAAAGAAAATGTCATCACACAGGCCCCGAACAGATTCCCATATAGCGGTTTTAGGAAATCCGAAGAGGTCAGATTCAGATAGGCCAGCAAACAAACCGGCACAATATTCATTACCTTCTGTTCCATTTTCTTTCCGGCAACCGCCGTGGCGATCTCTTGTTCTACCCCGGTTTTCTCCCGGATACGCGCAGACGTATTCTGCATAATTACTGCAAAATTCCCTCCACTTCTCTTGGCAAACAAAAAAACTTCTGCAAAGTCTAAAATATCTTCGCAGCCACTTCGTAGTGCAAACTCATAAAGCAGTTTTTCTACCGGTTGATTTACGGAAACGCCGCTGTTTATCTGCCGCAATTCCTTTGTCATATATGCATTCTCGCCATGTAATTCCCGCAGTTCACGTTCTGCTTCCTTCCATGCATTTTCCACAGAAAGTCCTCCAATCAGAGCTGCCGTCACACTTTGCATTGCATCAACAAATTGCATGACCAGCTTCTTTTTCCGCAGTTCCATATGCTGTTTTATATAATTCTTTTTGTAAAACGGATAAATCACTGTCGCAAGCAATAATCCCCACGGACTTTGATATAAAATCCATGCAGCGATAAGACTGAAAAACAGCGCTATTCCGATGCATCTTACCTCTTCCGTCCATGTAAGCTTATATCTTCTATAATCCATCCTTCCTCCAAAGCCCCGCTTTTTGCAGCTTCTCTGTATGAATTAATTCTCCGACCTGCACCAGCTTTCCGGATACTCTCTCCTCCGTTTCTCCGTCTTCCACAAACCGGTATAACTCATGAAGCCTGATTTCTCCCTCAGTGAAACAATCCACCTCTGTAATAGAAAGTACTTTCCTGCTTTTATCCCTTAGACGTCCAAGGTGCACAAATACATCTATTCCGGAAGCAATCTGGCTGCGGATAGCAGAGAGCGGAAGTTCTACCCCCATTAAGACCATTGTTTCCAGTCTTGAAATCATATCCTGGCAGGAATTTGCATGCCCTGTTGACAAGCTTCCGTCATGCCCTGTATTCATAGCCTGTAATACATCCAGTGCTTCCGCTCCTCTGCACTCTCCTACAATAATCACAGACGGCCGCATACGCAGGGCTGCGCGAATCAGGTCACGAATTGTGATAGGTGTCACCCCTTCGGTATTTGCATTCCTTGTTTCCAACCGCACCAAATTCACCTTATCAATCAGCTGTAATTCCGCAGAATCTTCTATTGTTATAATTCGTTCCTCATTGGGAATAAATTGTGACAGCGCATTTAAAAAAGTTGTTTTTCCGGAGCCTGTTCCCCCTGATACAAAAATGTTATAATGCGCTAAAACAAGTGTTTCTAAGAATAACGCCGCTTCCTCCGATATCGCCTGCATTTTTATTAAATCCTGCATTTCATACGGTTTCTTTGGAAACTTACGTATAGATATGGCTGCGCCATCTATCGAAATGGGTGATAACACAATGTTTACACGTGAACCATCCGATAAACGCGTATCCACAATTGGATTCGACAAATTGACCATTCGATTATTGCTTCCAACAATCTGCTGTATCACGTCATCCAGCCGTTCCTTTGACTCAAACTGCCTTTCCGAGTCATAAAGCGTTCCCCGCTTTTCATAAAAGATATGGTTGATACCATTTACCATTATTTCTGTAATTTCTTCATCATCCAGAAGCTCCTGTAGTACATCCAGCTTTCTCAACGAAAAAAACAGCTGTTGCTCCAAATCTTCCCGCTCCCGCAGTGGCAGCATATGTTCTCTGGCATAGATGCGGCAATGCTCCCTAATAATTCTTAGCATCTGTGCATCCTCTATCTCGCATTCCAAGTCTACATCCTCAAGAACCGCTGTTTTGAGACGATAAAATTCCTCTTTCTGCAAGTACCCTACCCCCTTATCTGTCTTCTCACATAATCTCCAAATTCACTCCAGTTCAACTGTTCTAATAAGTGCTCTCCATATACTGCTGACTTCGCCAGGTGCGGCAACTCTAACTCCGTTATTTTTTCCAAGTACACCTCACCCAACGCACTCCTTACATATGCCAAAAACTGGTTCTGCTGTACTGTAAAAAGCCCACCGTCTTTCGTAATGCAGTAAAGTTTTGTACATTCCCTAAGCAGTTCCGGAAAGCCTTCTATAATGCCTCCTATATCAATCACTACTGTCTCATAGCCCAGCTTTTGAACCGCATATCGTATCAGTTTTCGGATTTCCTGCCCGTTGATTTCTTTGGTATCCTCCGGATTTTTTGTCGGACAAATATAAGAAAACCCATCCTGCTCGTAAATACATCCCAGCAGAGAGTTCTGATTTCCGTCAGGTGTACGCATTGCAAGAACCGCATCTGTCAAATCATATTGTTTTTCTCCAAATATTTCATAAAAACCGGAAAACTCCATTAGATTTAAGTAAAGCACCTTCTCTCTTCCTGCAAGATTTTTGGTGTAAAGAAGCGAAAACAGCAGCTGCATTTCATCTCTTACCGGCGAAATAATTCCAATCACCTTAGCCATTGCAACCGTTATGCTTTCCGCCTCCGGTTCTACCAGCATGTACATCTGCCTCGTGATTTCATCCATAGACTGATACTTTGAAGTAAAAGAGCAGTGCTCCTCCATTAGACCGGAGCTTTCTTTTATCATACCGTTCGAAATCTCCGTCAATACCAGTACAGGAATCAGCAAACTTCTAAGCTTTGGCAATACCTCCTCATATCCACAGCCAAGAACGACCAACTGATATTTATCCACAGCCAGCGCTTCCAACAAAAAACTTATCCCCGTAAAGACCGAAAGGTCCATTTCCTGAGATTTATAATTCAAAAGATAATCCGCAAACCGTTCTCGATACCATTTATCCGAATCATAAATCGCCACTTTCATTTTAGCCATGCGTCCACCTCCAGATGTTAATCAAATATGCAATTATTATTGCGGGAGAAAAATGAATTTTTGTTAATTTTCCATCACATTCTTTTTGAAAAAAATACTTATACACCAGTTTAAGCAGGCCCAGTACTGCACCAATTATAAAAGATGCTGCCACCACCCACACCAGCTCCTGTGTCGATATAAATGCTCCTATCATGGAAAATAATTTGATATCGCCTGCCCCAAGGACATGCAATTGAAATAAAACATATAAAAAGATAACCGGAATAGAAATATTCATCATATAGACTAGAGCGCCGCTTCCGCCTTCCTCGGCTATGCGAAAAATTAGCGCTAATATAAGGCCCGAAACAATCAGCCGGTTACTGATTCTCGTCCGGGTCATATCGGTATACACTGCAAAGCAAAGTAATCCCAGCAATGTCAGATACCTTACACCCAACGCCTCACCTCTTTTCGTTTGTAAGACGCATTATAGCAACCACTCTTTTTCCTGTAAAGTGTGAAAAATTCACAAATTTTTTGTAAGAACAATGGCATATAAAAGCGCAACTCCGGGAATTCCAAGGATTCCCGATGTCAAAAGGCTGATTAAATTTAACCCTACGGATACCGCAATTCCCTGCCCTGCTAAAATGCTGTTAATCCATAAAACGCTGATTGCGCCGGTTGCCATTCGCAGGAATAGATGTATCAGCCATTGAAATTTTCGCTTAAATAATACAATAAATAATACCAGACCGCACACTACCACAAGAATTTCCATTGCTAATACCTTATCCATCACATTCCCTCCCGTTTTTATTCTATGAGACTGCTTGTTTTTTATTACTTTTTTGTATAGATTTACCATCTGCTGTCTATACTGTATAAAAAGAATTTATTAATTGAGGATGAGGCATATGATTCGTATTTTTCAAAAAAATACTGCAGAGGATACACGCTACGCCCTGATAAAAAATGATCTTCATCAAACCGCAAAGGATTTACAGGATGCCTATAACAATCTGGAAAATGTTGTGGATCCCGACTTGATTGACTGCTACATTTACGAACTGAATTCCGTACAGATGCGCTACAAATTTTTGTTAGCAACCATAAAAAAAATGGAGGAAAGCCTTCCTTAGGGAAGGTTTTTCTCCATTTTCTGCTTCCTACGCCAAAAATCCTCTGTTAGAAGATTCATTTGCATGGTTCTCGTTCACATCACTTCTGCCATATGTATAACCTGCATATACGGCCTGTGTATTTTGCATCAGCGGTGCTGACGTATCTGTTTTTGCCACCTCGCAAAAGCTTTCATATAATTTTTTCAGCAGGCTCTCGCATTCTTCCAGTTCTTCCTTCCTGCATTTATATAAAGCAGCTGCAAGCAGCTCCCTGCAATAAACATAAATCCTATATAATTCTGCGGCGAGCTTATAAGAAAAATCCAGTGTCTCCTGTAATTCCAGAATGCACTTTATCGCCATACGGATACTCTGTTTATAATCCTCGCTACGAGCTTCCTCCAAAGTTGTCTTCGCATCTTTAAGATATGCAAATAAAATATCATAAGTCACAACCGTAAGTTCTGTCCGGTTGCACTGGCTGATTCTTCTGGTAAACTCCTGTATCTGCTCTTTCTGCATTGCTACTCCATTTCTTTACTGTAACAGTTGTAGTACTGCCTGTGGCATGTCATTTGCCTGTGTTAAAACAGAAATTGCGGCCTGGTTCAATACATTCTGTTGTGTATAGGTAGTCATTTCCTGTGCCATATCTGTATCTGCAAGACGAGATAATGCATCTGTCATATTTTCTCCAAATGCATCCAAGCTGGTCACGGAATACTCCAACCGGTTTTCGTATGCCCCAAGTGCACTTCTTGCATTTGAACAGGCAGCAATGGCCTCATCCAGTCTGCGCATCGCTTTATCTGCTCCGCCGACCTTTGTTACATCAATATCATCAATATATAAGCTCTCGCTAGAGATTTCCGGAACGCTTACCACCATATTCTGGTCTTTATTTGCACCGATATGTAACGTCATCGTTCCGATATCGGTTACCTCAAATTCAATTTCTCCGGTTCCGGCAGGATCCGTCGTTTTGTCAAAATCCTCCTCTAGCAAAAAGCTTAATGAGAAACCGCCTTTATCCGTAATCGTAATCTTGTTATCATCCTGCGCAACTGTAGCACCAGCTCCAAATGCCGATTCATCCGTTCCTTTTTCTAACGTAATGACCGCATCGGTCCCCTTGCTCTCTACAACATATTCATTTGTCTCTGTATCAAGCGTAGCATTTGTAAAACCCAGAGCATCCGCCATCGCCTTTGTGGAAAAGCGAATCTCAGCCGATGCGTATCTTCCAAAGTCTTCCGATGCAAACACAAGTACACCTGTCGTCGCATCCTTCGAAAGCGAAGTATTTCCTACCTCTGCTGCTTCACGAAGTTTTTCATATACTTCCGTAGAAGTATCGCTCGCCTCAATTGCAACAGAATAACCGTTAACAGACACGGTGCCTTCCACGCCGATTTCTGTTGTAGTATCATTCAAATTAAGCGTATTTGTCACACCCGACGTCTGTGCCTTCTTTGCTGCTGCTTCCACAGTCAATTTATAGTTACCGGCTGTTACCGCATCTGAAGTACTGATTCTGCTTACATTCTTTGCATATACTCTTGCGCTTAAAGATCCATCTAAAAGAGGCATTTCATTATATTCCGTATTTTTGGAAATACGCGTTACCTCTTCCTTAAGAGAATCAATCTCTTGTTGGATTGCCTGTCTGTCTTCTAAACTGTTCGTATCGTTTGCAGCCTGGACAGAAAGTTCACGCATTCTCTGTAAAATACTGCTAGTCTCATTCAAAGCACCATCTGCAATATGGATTGCAGAAATACCATCTGAAGCATTTTCCGATGCACGGTCCAGTCCGGCAATCTGCGTACGCATCCTCTTTGAAATCGCCATTCCTGCCGGATTATCCTTTGCATGGTTTAACTTCAACCCGGATGAAAGGCGTTCCATTGAAGCTGTCATATTATTTTCTATGCGAAGCAGCTGCTTATTGGTAATCAATGCCGACATATTTGCGTTAATTTTCATATTCTTCTCTCGCTTTCTCCTGCTTCCCTGCGAATCTAAGCCATCCTTGGCTTTTCCTGAAAAATATATCGACACAACCTCTTGAAACCCTTAGTAAAATTTTGCTCCTTATTGCATTCTTCCGTGAATCGTATTATAATGAGCGGGATAAACTAAAGATTATAAGGAGGCGCACTATGACACAGGTTACAAAAACAACTATGATTGGTGACTTATTAAGAATTGACGAAAACGTTGCACCAATTCTTTTAAATATTGGTATGCACTGTCTTGGATGCCCATCTTCTCAGATGGAGACAATTGAAGAGGCAGCTATGGTTCATGGAATTGATCCTGATGAATTAGTTAAGACTATTAACGATTTTCTTGCAAAGGATCTTGCATAATTCTACAATGTTTGAAAATAGGCATCAAGAAAAAGAGACCGATACAATGTATCAGTCTCTTTCTATTTACAATTCGGCTAACATCTGCAATGCATTTCCCTTTAAAATCACACGATAATGCTCTTCTAAAAAAGCTTCTGCAGCAGGCGTATGTGTCTGCTGTGATGCATATTCTGATAAAATATTGCACACCTTGTTAAAAGTCTCCGGTGACTCGGAGCTCTTGCTTACCAGCAAATAATATTTATGGGATGCATCATTTTTATATAAATCGTTCCTGCCATTATAAAAGCCATTTAGCACGTGCGCCAGTCTGGTCACTTCCTCTAAATTTTGAAAAACGAAAATCTTCGTAATGTCTACAAGTACGTTAACCGGTGCTTCTTCTTTTTCGCCTTCCAGCGGTGTAAAGCCTTCGTCTTTCTCCTCTTTTTGTTTCTTCTTGCGCTCTTCCTGAACCTTTTTAAATAATCCAAGAATGTCATCAGCGCCCTCCGGAATCAAATCCTGTCCGCCTGCTAATAATGCATCTTCTTCCAGATATTCCGGGTCCGGTTCGGAAAACTTTGAGAATCTCGTATCAAGTTCCTCCGGATACTCTACCTTTGTCACAACTAATATAATTGTATCCGCAGATAACGGAATTGCTTCTATCATAAGCGGAATATCTTCTGCTTCAAACCCAAACTCATACGCTGCCTGCTGCATCATGTCTCGAAACAATGTCTTTACCTTTTCGGTTCCGTAAGCAAGTTCGCTAAGCTTAATCTGGCGTTCTGCCAAATCATCTTTCGTTAAAGTACAACGAATCTGGTTCTCATTTATTTTTTCTATTTTCATTCAATCATCACTTCCTTCATCCGGAAAACCTTGTAAACTGTACATCTATTATAATCAAATGGTCTGTTTCTGTAAAGTATGCCATTTTATTAAAAAAAGATAAACTCTTTTTTCTTTTGTGAAATATTACCAAAGTTTTTAAAAATAGTTGCAAACAAAAACCTCTCATGTTATAAACATATGCAAGAGGTGCGGAACTGACACGCCGGAAAGGAGTGAATCAGTACCATTTTTTACAAAGTATAACTTTGTCTGGCAGATATTTTTAATAATCTCGGCACGGAAAGCAGCACCGTATATCCTGTCAGACATCTATCTCATCCTTTTGGATGAGTCGTTGGGCACTTTTTGTGTACCATCAGTCATACATATCATTGGAACCCATTTTAAATAGTATGTGAATATCCTTTGAAATTAATCGATTTTAAGGATACTACTTTTTCCGGTTCCGGCAGACTTTTCCAATCTTATGGAGAAAAAAATTAGGCGTGATTTAGCCCTTCACATCTCTGTTAAGAGACAGCAGCGTAAATTTGCGTAAGTGATTATTACCTCTTGTTACAAAAGCATTTTGTCATATCAGCACATCAAAATATGGAATTTTATTTCATGATGAACTATGGGACCGCATCGATATGACAGCTTCATGGAAGGTATTACCTACTGTCCCCATTTATCCGGTCTGTAAAAACTTAAGACAGCGCCGCTGCAAAAGCTGTCCTATGTAGATACAGATTCCAATAACGCAATTAAAATGGACGAAAATTATAATATATCACACAATTGTAACCCGGAAACTTCGTCCTTTTGGTTGTCCAATCATTGCATATAGGAGGGAATTTATTTTGAATTACGAACATATGCATCGACTCTATTTAGAGCTGGCTTCCCTGGAAAATCAGGGAATCACAATCTGGCTGGAAGGGTGCCCGAGTGACTCTGAACATGTAGCCAGCCAACTGAACATTCACGATGAAAATTTGTACATGCGTGACTACATTTTTGACGAAGGGAGGCTGAAATCCGTTCACTTTAATAAAATTTCCAAAAATGACTAAAAAGACAATTACTCGAACAGGTCAGTAGAGTTCCTCAATGCTCGACCAAACGTTGTTATTTTCTAATGAAAAAGATGGCGGGGGACTGATTGGGACAGTCCCCCATTTTCAATCTTCATGAAACTTTAAGACTTTTGGCAAACTTTTTGCCTTTGCTTTTAAATATCAGTATGCTACAATTATCCTAGTATTATATGTCTACTTAAGAGTATGACTCAGAAGAGAAAGGATATTTATATGAAGAAGAAATTTCTACCGGTTATTGCAGCTGTTGCATTTATTATCGTTATTCTTATATTTATGCTGTTAGGCAGTATTATTGAAAAATATACTCCTACGGACGAGACCTTAGATTTGTCAGTTCATTATAATGTAACCGCAGAGGATGATGTTGCCATTATCTATAATCATGAATTACTAGAATCGAAAGCCAAAGTAATGAATGGTGTTGTTTACTTAAGTCTGGATACCGTAAAAGATTATATCAATGATCGTTTCTACTGGGATGCAAATGAAAATATTTTACGTTATACAACTGCAAATGACCTGATTTCTGTTCCTGCTGAAAGCACAAGCTATACCATCACAAAGGACACACATTCTTCTGACCATATAATCGTAAAGTCAGCGGCTGAAACTCCATATATTGCCATTGATTTTGTAAAAGAATATTCTGATTTTGCATATCAAATTTTTGAAGAGCCGAATCGTGTAGTTATCACTACCGCTTGGGGAGACTATACAACCGTTACTGCAAAAAAGAATACTGAGCTTCGTGTTTTAGGCGGTATTAAGAGTCCTATTCTCGCAGAAATTTCCAAAGGAACAGAGCTTACTGTTTTAGAAGAACTTGAGAATTGGGTTGAAGTTATTACCGATAACGGTATTATCGGATATGTAAAATCCAAAGCCTTAGGAGATTTCTCTACCAAGACTATAACCAGCGATTATGTAGCGGAAGAGTTTACACACATAAAAAAAGATTTTGAAATTAACATGGCATGGCATCAGGTCGTTAATCGTTCTGCAAACAGCAATGTTTCTTCAATTCTGCAGAATTCAAAAGGCATCAATGTACTTTCCCCTACCTGGTTCTATCTGAAAGACACCAAGGGAAATATTGGTTCCGTTGCCAGCACCGATTATGTCGATTACTGCCACCAGCAGGGTGTGGAAGTCTGGGCACTTGTAAGTAACTTCGGTGCCAAGGATCAGGGACTTGAGAATCCGGACCTTGTGGAGATTTTAACTTATACCTCTCACCGAGATAACCTTGTCAACAATTTAATTTCTGCAGCAATCCAGTATAACTTAGATGGCATCAATGTAGACTTCGAGTCTGTTGATCCCGCAGTTGGCGATGCATATATTCAGTTCATTCGGGAACTTTCTATAAAATGCGCCAACAATGGCATTGTCCTTTCTGTCGACAACTATGTACCTACCGCCTACACTGCATTTTATAATCGCAAGGAGCAGGCAAACTTCGCTGACTATGTGGTTATCATGGCTTATGACGAATACTATGGCAATTCTGAAGAAGCCGGTCCGACCGCTTCCATTGGATTTGTTACAGAGGGCGTTGAAAACACGCTAAAAGAGGTTCCTGCCAATCAGATTATTTTAGGCATGCCATTCTATTCAAGGGTATGGTGCAAGACACCGGCGGCCGGTGAAGATGTTTCTGCTGCCGAAGAAGGTGCAAATATTAATTATGATTTATCCTCTTATGCAGCCGGCATGAAGGAGCAGAAAAATCTGGCAAGCGTAAACGGCGCAGAGCCGGTATGGCTTGACGATTACGGTCTGTATTATGTTGAATATAAAAACGGCAATTCTATTTATCAAATCTGGATGGAGGATGCTACATCCCTAGAACAGAAGCTGAAAGTAATGGATTCTTACAAGCTCGCAGGTGGTGCTTTCTGGAAACTGGGATTAGAGCTTAGTTCCGTTTGGGATACCATTATTAAATATATAAACTAAATCTCATAAATCCCATTGTTCGTGAATAGGATATAGAAACGAACAATGGGATTTTTTATGAACCGAAAAATCGAGCTTTTTATGACGATTTCACTTCTATGCAGCGCAATATTTCTCGCCAGGGAAGGCGCCATTTTTGTACAGAACTCCCGCTCACAGTCTGAAACTTCACAGAATACAGAATCCATCGGACAAACCGAAAATAACACTGCTTTTTGTATTGTAATTGATGCAGGTCATGGGGGAGCGGACCCCGGAAAAATTGGTGTAAACGGAGAATTGGAAAAAGACTTAAATCTTACTATTGCCCTGCAATTGGGTGATGCTCTTTCAAAGGAACATGTTACTGTCGTTTTCACCCGAACGGAAGATGTTGATTTATCTGACGGTGCCACAAGCAATCTAAAGGTTGCTGATATGCAGAACCGTTGCCGACTAATAACGGAAGCTAATCCTATTTTTACAATCAGCATTCATCAAAACAGTTATCCCTCCGCAGGAGTTTCCGGCGCACAGGTATTTTACTATACACACTCCAAAGAAGGGGAATTATTAGCCGGGATTTTGCAAGATAGCCTGATTACCAACCTCGACCCTGCTAACAGGCGGGCAGCAAAGGCAAACGACAGTTACTATCTGCTCAAAAAAACACCCACACCTACGGTTATCGTAGAATGTGGGTTTCTAAGCAATCCAACAGAAGCATCTCTCCTGTCCACCGCAGAATACCAGGAGCAAATCGTCAATGCACTATGTCTTGGCATTCTCGATTATCTAAAGTCTAATGATTACATATAGGTTTCTTTTACTACGCGGATAAAGGATTCTGCTATCTGATAAAGACGTGTCGTCGTTATCTCGCCTGCTTCGGTTGCAGAATCTTCTGCTTCTTTCATGGCTTGTGTAGAAAAATGATTTAAATCCAGCTCCGGAATATGAACTACTTTTATGTCTATCTTCTCATTGCTCTCCTGTAATGCATTTTTATATGCTTCCATCCGTGCCAATAGTTCTTCTTTGGTCTTTGCATCATCCGTCACAATCGTTCCGGCAATTTGTTCTTCTCTTGCCTGAAATGTGGCTGCAATTTTTCCGGAAATCCGGTTTTCCAACATAATATCAACCATACCGCGCTTTTCTACCCCATGAACAATTTTTAACGTAACATTTGTTACCTCATCGCCCACAAGCACCGGAACGGAATAGGTCTCATCCTTAGCCATTTTTTGCTGAATCGTTAGCTGTGCACGCATCAGTCTTGCTTCTCTTATGTCAATGGTAGTTACCTCTTCTCCATCAATCATTGTTTTCATTACATTTTCAGCTACTTTCGCTAACGCGTCCTGCGCTTTTGCCATTTCCTCCGGGGAAGAAACTGCTTCTCCAAATGACTCTAACAATTGCTGCTTTATTGCCGCAAGCTCCTCCTTAGCGGAATTTTCTCTCATTTCTTCCGGTTCAAAAAGCCTCCTATAGAACTGATTCCGGTCATGCATCATGGATTCCATTGCAAGAATATTCTGAATACTGTTTGGAATATCATACTGCTCTAACATGCGATAAACCTCACCCGGACTCTGAACACACCGCTTTATCTGGTCAAGTTGCTCGCGAATATATGCACTTTCAATGTCCGCATCTTCACCTTCCGTCTCCTCCAGTGCTCTTGCAAACTGGTCAGGTGTCATCTCCATCCAATCCGGCTGCTTTTCCATTAATGCCGCCATTTTAGCAGGTGTAAGCGCCTCTTTTGCATCTTTAATACAGTTTGTCTGGTATCCTGCCATAATCTGATCCGTAATAGAATTTTGATAACCATCAGACTTTTCCCGTTCGCCAAAGGATTCATCTATGTAAAAATCCATCTTTTTTTGTTTGTTTGCAGACCGGACTGCTGTCAGAAGGTTTTTTAATGTAATATCGCTGCCCTGATTCAGCAAGGCCCCGATTGCTGCGCCATCTGTCTGTTCTACCTGATGCAGGAGCCGGTAAATACCGATGTAGGAGCTTCGCTCCTCTTCTGTAATACTGTGATTTTGCTCCAATTTCCATAGATATTCACTAAATCGTTCTGTATCGTCACCATCCAGTTCCTGTTTTATGGATTCTGCTGTTTTATTAAGCATGCTAAAATCCATATTAAGTGGGTTTTCACCCTTGCGCAGCATTTCAATCACGACTTTTGGTGTAAGATTTTTAAAGGTACGCTGCACCTCTTCATCCGCTGCTTTTATTCGAAGGACTGCTTCTTGTGTAATCTCCAACTGATTATAAGCAAGAATACGAACAGCACGCCGATTTTCTTCCGTAAGCTGCATTTCTAACTCATTTAAAATATCGTCCACATTACGAAATGCCTTCTCATAGGAATCACCCAACTCTCCGCGCGGGGCTGTCATCAGTGGTTCATAGCTTTGATTAGCCCGTTCCATAGCTGCCTTTAATGCTGTACCATTTTCATACACTCCCTCAATATGTGACACATCCACATTTGGAATTCCCAACACATAGGAAGGAACCGATTTCATAGCATCCAGCTTTTCTGTTGTCTCTGCAAAAATAGCAACATTTTCTTCGCTGGTCTCCACGCCCTGTGCTTCCAATAGTTTTTCGTAGTATGCATTCTCCTGTTGCTTTAACTCACCCACCAATTCCACCAATGGTTTTGTATCGATTGAAATACCCTTTTTTAAGAGTGCATAATTTGCTTCCGCGGTCATTGCAAGACGCGTTTCCTCCAGCTGACGCTTTGCTGTCAACAGTCGCAAATCATCATATGAAATGGAAATCCCTTGCTTTTCACCTTCAGCGGCTATTTTTAAGTTGGCAATGGTAAGTTCCATTCCCTTATCAATCAGATATGCAAGATCTTCTTCTGTTGCATCTGCAATTACAGACATTGCGTCCGCAGCCTGACCGATTTTACTGTAACCGGAAAGAAGCATTGCATCTTTTGGCATACGTCCTTCTGCCAGAGCTTCTGCCATTGCAGTTACAAGTTCATCCGTATCCAATATACCTTTATATCCTTTTAAATCCTCTAAATAAGACAAGTTTTCTACGGTCAAAGCAACCTCATTTGCCATTAACCACCTACAATCAGATAACGTTTGCTCATTAACAGGAAGCCCTGCTTCTGTAATGATTTCCTCTACTTGTGATTGTATTCCTTCCAGGCTGACCTCTCCCAATGACATTGCTGTATAACTAGCGTTGCTGCTATAGGTCGCCTTATAAATATTTTCGATTGTCGGCTCCATGCCATTGTCTAACAGATACTTCATGCCACCTTCTGTAAGTGGCTGTACTGTTTCTGCCAATGCATATGCTTTCATACAGTCTTCTATATTTTCTTCAGATATCGGCAAATCAGCCTTCTTTAATGCCTGTTCAATCTGTACGGCCAATGACTGACTGCCCGTCAATTCCTCTAACTGTTCTCTGGTCAAATCATCACCAAAGCAGGAAATATCACCACCCGCTTTTGCTATTTGTGCCTTTATTTTATCTGTAACCGTAACAATCGTATTCCCATTTGTAGCAGTTAAAGAGAATCCTTCTTCCTGCATCTTCGCATAGTCTTCCTCTGATGTAGTATGAGATAAAACTGCCATCTGATTTTTACGGGAAGCTGCATCCAAACTGGTTTCCTCTTCCACCGCCTCTGCCAGACTCTTTTTCTCCTCCAACGCAGGATTTAAATAGGTGGAATCTTTTACATAAACAGACTGATTATCAGAATGCTTTGACTTTTTCACAGTAGCCTTTTCTGCAAAAAGGGAATTACTGCCTTTTTCTACTCCGCTATTCTGTTGTAATATTTCTAAAATATTATTCTGCTGCTCAATTCTCATGTACAGTCTCCTCATATAGGAATTCCTTGGAAAAAGAAAGACACACCTTTTCTTTCGAAAAAATGTGCCATTCTTTCGTTGGTATATATATCGGTCTATCCAACAATTTTATTTACTTTTAGAATTTAAAAACAGCTACTCCGTATGGTGCCAGTGGATACTCAAATGAATAATTTCTACCATCGCATTCCGCTTTTACTGCTTTATATCCTTCCGGTTTTTCTCTGCCATCACCGCCAAATTCTTTTGCGTCCGAATCCAGCACCAGTTTGTAAGTCTTTCTACGAGGTACCCCTACACGATAATCAGGACGTTCTACCGGTGTAAAGTTGCAAACGAACAAAAGATTGTTCTTTCCATCTTTACTCTTTCTTACAAAGCTGAAAATACTTCTGTCGCAATCGTCTGCATTAATCCACTCAAATCCATCCCAGCCATGATCTGCCTCATACATACATGGATTCTTCTGGTACAAATGCAGCAATGCTTTTACCCAGTTTTGCATATGCAGATGATCAGGATTTTCTAATAGATACCAATCCAATTCTCTTGCTTCGCTCCACTCCTGCTGCTGTGCAAATTCTTGTCCCATGAACAAAAGTTTCTTGCCCGGATGTCCCATCATAAATGCATAGCCAACCATTAGGTTCTTAAATTTATCAATGCCTAAGCCAGGCATTTTATTTAACATCGAACATTTCAAATGAACGACTTCATCATGAGATAATACCAGAATATATTTTTCAAACTGATTATAACTCATTGCAAATGTCATTTTATTATGATTATGCTTACGGAAATAAGGATCTAATTTCATGTAATCTAAAAAGTCATGCATCCATCCCATATTCCATTTATAACTAAAGTTCAGACCATTGTCTTCCACTTTTCCGGTTACCCTTGGCCATGCAGTAGATTCTTCTGCAATCATCATGGCACCTTTATTTCTTCCTAGAATCAATGTGTTGATATGTTTAAAGAACTCAATTGCTTCCAGATTCTCATTTCCGCCATATTTATTTGCAACCCACTGACCGTCCTGCTTTCCATAATCCAGATAAAGCATGGAGGCAACCGCATCTACACGCAGCCCATCCACATGATAATGCTCTACCCAAAGCAACGCACTGCCAATCAAAAAATTCTTTACTTCATTTTTAGCATAATCAAAAATCTTGGTTCCCCAGTCCGGGTGCTCCCCTTTTCTGGTGTCCGCATACTCATAAAGACAGGTTCCGTCAAACTCGGCCAGACCATGTGCATCTCTTGGGAAATGCGCCGGTACCCAGTCAAGAATGACTCCGATATTATTTCGATGACACTCATTGATAAAATGTGCAAACTCTTTTGGCGTTCCATAACGGGAAGTCGGTGCATAATAGCCGGTTACCTGATAGCCCCATGAACCATCAAACGGATACTCTGATATTCCCATCAGTTCGATGTGGGTATAGCCCATCTCTTTTACATATGGAATCAGGTATTTTTCTAAATCTTTATATGTGTAGAAGCCGTCATCCTCTCTGCCCGGATGGCGTTTCCATGAACCGGGATGTACCTCGTAAATTGCCATTGGTCGTTCATAGTCATCCTGACTCGCACGTTCTTTCATCCATTTGCCGTCTGACCATTTAAAATGGTCAATATCCGCAATTCGTGAAGCGGTACCCGGCCGCAATTCCGCATAATTTGCAAACGGATCTGCTTTGTAAAGTCGTCTGCCATCTTTTGTCTCAATCAGGAATTTGTAAAGTTCACCTTCTCCTAAGCCGGGAATAAACAACTCAAAAATCCCCATTGTTTCAGGCTTTAAGCATTCCATCTCATCTGCTTGCTCATCCCAGTTATTGAAGGTTCCAATCACCCAGACTCTCTTTGCATTCGGCGCCCACAGGTCAAAACAAACCCCTTTAGAACCATTCTGAACGCAAGGGTGAGCCCCCAATTTTTTGTAAATGTCATAGTGTGTTGCCTGTGCAAACAGGTAACGGTCCAGTTCTGTAAAATTTGCCATACGTATGTAACCCCTTTCGTTATGTTCCCTTCCCAACAAATTATTTAATTATTAAAATCTCTCTCGTGTAAAATGATGTAATCATTCTCGTCATATCGGCTGGAAGTTAAAACAGCAAATGCTTTTCTAATGCTTCCGCGTTCCGCATGAGCAACTGCATCATCCACAATTTCTTTTACCTCTGCAATAGAGGTTGCTCTGTCAAGCTTCTGAATGTTGCTGATACAATTATATAGTGCCAATACACCCATCTCATCAATTACGTAGCCCTGTTCCCCTGCATAAGCCTTTGCAAAAATGACTAATTCGTCACTCGTAAAAATCGGAATGTCGATTCGTTCTGTAAATCTGGATGCAAAATTTCTGTCATGAGCCAACATTGAATCAATGCCATGCTTTGTATCCTCTAAAATGAGCAAGGTTCCTTTTGTATCATGCTCTAAAAAGAATGCCAGCTTAACCGCAGCCTCCTTTGTAAGCTTTCCTGCCCCTTCAATAATCAGGCAGCCTCCTGTAATCTTATTGTACAGCGCATTCACATCTTTTTGGTTTAGTACCTCTGCATCTATCTTGCCCACTTTACCTTCCGGCATTCCGATTTCCTTTTGTAATACCTTGATAAAATTGGTTGCAAGAACCGTCTTGCCGCTGCCTGAACCTCCTGTAATAATAAGGTTACCGGTTTGGGCAGTCTGTCCTAAAGCAAGTCTTGTCGCCATACCATTTAATGCACTACAAATCTGCTTCTCCATTCCCCTAATTGGAATGAAGTAAGAAAACAGTTCCTTTTGCTCTTTGTTAAGGTCTGAAAAATATTCTGTTGTCTTTATCCTTTTAACCGGTTCTTTTACTTCCTCTTCTGCAATCGGCAGATTCAAATCCTGTGGGAGTTCGATTTCCGGAAGAATTTCAGCTTCTTCCACTGAAGTATCTCCTGCTTCTTCCATTTCCTCAGCAATTGTTTCTTCCGTTGGTTCTATCGTTTCTGTCGGCTTTTCTATTTCTGTAAGTGCATCGAAAACACCCTCACTCTTTAGGAAGTCAACTAATTCCTCATCTGCTAAAAGCTCTGTCATGTCTGGTGTCTCTTCCGGCTGCATCTCTTCTGAAGGTATCTTTTCTTCTATATTCTCTTCAGTAATTTCTTCTGCAGGAGTTTCTTTTGCAACTGCAAGCTGCTCATCGATTTGTGCATTCTCTGTGCTTAAACGGTCAATTTCTTTCTGTAGAAACTGATTCATATTGGCAACCATCTGAGCTGCACGTTCCTCCGGAATATCACTTCCGGATAAATATTGTTCTTTTAATAAATCCTGCGGTGTAAGGCCGGAATCCAGCTTTGGAATCACATCTGCAAGGCGCTCCATAATGTCGCCGGCTTCCTGTAATGCTCTTGCTTTTGCTGATTCAAACTTCTTCTGCTCTGCCTCCTGCAGCGCTGCTGCCGCTGCGCGTCTGGTCCTCTCCCACTCAGCAAGAACGTCTTCAATTGTCATCTGTCCCGTAATCTGCGGTTCCGTTTCTCCCTGTTCCGGAACAAGCAGACTCATTTGTCCATCATATTCTTCATTTAAAAATTCCTGAAAATTCAGCTTTAAGGAATCATCAATTTCCTGGTCGGTGGCAATGTGCGCTGCTTCTTCCTCATCTGCTTCCGTCTCTTTTTCAACCGGAATCTGTAAATACGGTATCTCTTCTACCAATTTCTTAATAGCATCCATGCCATTATCAACAGTTTCTTTCTCAGTAGCATTTATAATCTGCTCCATGCTCTTTTGCAAAGCTTCCTGCAGATTCTGCGTATTAAACCGTTCAGCAGATACCTTCACCGGCGGAATCTGTACTTTCTCATTTACAATTTCACCGGATTCTAATTCGTCGTCCGGACTAACTTCCACAACATTCTCTTCCTGCTGTCTGATTTGGCGGTAAATAGCCTCCTGCTGTCTGGTAAGTGGCTGGTAAAGCATTTTCAGTTCTAATGCACGCTCCACATACACACCGTCACCAAAATATAAAACAATCTCATCGCAGGTCTCAATGCATTTATCAACCATACCTGCCTGATGATAGGTGTATGCCAACTCATAGCCCCATTCCTCTGAGAATTCCTGTTCCTTAATAGCCTCCAGATTATCAATCAGTGTACGATAATCTGCTCCCTGCGCTTTGTTAATCTCGTATTTTAAAATGTATTTTAAATTATCATATGGTGCAATCTCAACGAACTCATTATAATATTCCTTTGCTTCGTCAAAGTTCGCCGTCTTAATTGCAAGACGTGCAAGACGGTAAATAATCGTTCTGCCAATCGGCGACCGGTCATATGCCATAAGTAAAATATCCTTACTTGTATCATACCGTCCTACATTTTCATAGATTTCTCCGGCTCTTACCAATGCCGTAACATTCTTTATCTTACGCCAGTTGATAGTATCTGCAATCTCTGCAGCCGCCTGATAATTCTTCTCGGCTACCAGGCTTTTCATCTGATCCAGCTTTAAATTGTACTCATATTTATCCAATTCTGCCACCTCAAAAATCGTGGATTTTATCCGTTCGTTCTACCTTTAAGTTTAACATACGCACTATCAGTTGTCAAAAAATACATCGTTTTTTTCATAAACCGGTTTGTTCGTCTTTTTGTCAATTTTCTGAAGTTTTACATAGGATTCCGTGTCCTCGGGAATACCTTTTTTATGCAGCCTGTAGGTAAGCAGCCTGCTTGCAACATAGTAGCACACAGCCGTTAGCGGAACACCGATTAACATTCCCGGGAATCCCCAGATACCGCCGAAAAAGGTAATTGCAAACACAACCCAGAACGATGACAGTCCGGTTGAATCTCCAAGAATCTTTGGTCCGATAATATTGCCGTCCACCTGTTGCAAAATTAAAATGAAAATCAGAAAATAAAGTCCCTGAATCGGGTCCTGCAGCACAATAATGAAAAACGACGGAACCGCTCCGATAAAAGGCCCAAAAAATGGAATAATATTCGTCACACCCACTATGACGGAAACCAGCAGCGTATATGGCATTTTCATAACAGAGAGACAAATATATGACAGAATTCCAATGATGAGCGAATCCAACAATTTTCCGGAAATAAATCCGCCGAAAATTTCGTGGCTCTTTCTTACCGTATCAATAATTACATTCGCATTTCCCGGTTTAAAAAGTGCATACGTAATCTTTTTTGCCTGTCCGGCAAATTTTTCTTTACTGGTCAGCACATAAACGGAAATAATAAATCCCACAAAAATATTTATAACGAGCTTTACACCGGCAAACACACCGCTGGTAATGGATGCAATATACCGTTCCGTCTGTGGCAGGAAGGTGTTTTTAAACCAGTTCTCAAAAAACTCGCTTCCTCTTAAAATGGCCTCGTTCAGAATCGTCGCAATTTCCGTATCGTCATCCAACAGCTTGTTAATCCAGTCCATCAGATTATCCACTTCTTGCGGAAGCGTTTTAATCATACTAAAAATACTCTCTGTAATGGATGGAAGTATCATTGCCACCAGAATTGCAATGATTAGTATAAAAAACAGCCATGCACCCGCTATTCCCAGCATGCGGCTAAGACTCTTTACCCGTTTGTCATTCTTTAATAATTTCTTTAAAGGCGCAGTTACTCTGCTTTCTATTGCATTCACAATTGGATTTAACAGATAAGCCAGTACAATACCAATCGTAACAGGCTGTAAAATAAATGCAATGTTCGCCCAATAATCCGCGAGTCCATTATATCGATATATCAGGAAGAAAAACAAAATACAGCAACAGAAAGTAAGGAAAAAAGCAACAGAAAGCATTGTTATCTGCTTTACACTTATCTCCGAAAAATTGATCTTCTTTTTCTCTGTTTTTTCTTCTTTTCTTTCTTCTTTTACCGCTTCCTCTATTAGCTTTTGTTCCTCGCTCACGTTACCATCCCCCTTTATTTCCTTAGTACCATTGTACACGTTCCTTCCTATTTTGGAAAGCGGATATTCCAAAAAAGAATGTGCTGTAGCACATTCCAGCGTCTCGCGCGGTCGCACTTGCGACAATTTCCTATCGCGCGAGTGCGCATCCTCGCGGAGCTTTTTAACTCTATGGAAACGAAGTTTCCAATAGAGTTAAAAACAGCCTGTCAAATACTGACAAGCTGCTTTCTCTTATCCTCTGTAATAATTAATCAGACATCCCTTTAAGATGATTTCTCTTTCATCATCAGTAAGCGGATCTACATGTAAACGAAATGCTTTTAAGGCACCCTCTTTTACCACATAAGCAGTCATATCCGATTCCTTGTTTTCTACGGCTTTTCGAATATCCGGGATAAAAATGTAATCCAGGTTCTTAAACGGGAGTTCTCCCTCCGGAATAATGAATGGAAGCATACCCCAGTTAATCAGATTGGAACGATAACGCTTGGTTGCATATTCATTGGCAATATTCGCCCATCCACCAAGAACCTTCTGGCAGGAAGCTGCCTGTTCACGGGCAGAACCATCTCCCGGTTTTACAGCAAAAATCGTGCTTCCGAAGCCAACATTTCCTTCTCCGACTTCGGCAAACTGTGTATGGATTGCTGCCATAACCTCTTTTAGTTCCTCGACTGCTTCTAACGGACATGTTCCGTCTTCCACAGCCTTCTGTGCTTTTTGAATTTCCTTTGCACGTCCCACATACAACGGATCCTTTCTGGAAAGTGCAAATTCTGCTAAGCCCAATGGGTTCGAACGGAAAGAAGATGTTTCACCGGATGGAATCAGCTCGTCCGTTGTAGTAACCGGATCATGAATCTCGGATACTACCTTTAACACCAGGTTTTCCGGCAACGCACTCATAGCCGGCCAGTCCTTTATATTTGGTCCAAACTGTATCTCTACCGTCGAATCTGCTACACCCTTGCTATCAAAGACACGGTTTGCATAAATTCTTCCGTCGAAGAAATATTTTGGATT
This sequence comes from uncultured Roseburia sp., assembly GCA_945787015.1. Taxonomy (GTDB): domain Bacteria; phylum Bacillota; class Clostridia; order Lachnospirales; family Lachnospiraceae; genus Roseburia. Next base: position 69,658 of record CALZGM010000002.1, on the reverse strand, counting down.
ACTGAAGTTTACATCGATATCTGTAGCCGCCGTCAAATAGCCCTTATTGGCTGCCGTAGCCGCAATGGAACGGGCATCCATAAGTGCCACAGAAGCCACCTGACCCTTTTGTACCTTAGATCCTTCACGATTCGGGAAGTTTCTGGTGGAATGACGGATAGAAAATGCATTGTTCGCAGGTGTATCTCCTGCACCAAAGCAAGGTCCGCAGAATGCGGTCTTTACTATCGCACCGGTCTCCATCAATGTCGCTACTGCACCATTTTTCACAAGTTCCATATAAATCGGTGTACTTGCAGGATAAACGCTTAGGGTAAATTCATCCGGTCCGATGCTTGCGCCCTTTAAAATATCAGCTGCCGCGCAAATGTTTTCGAAACCGCCGCCCGCACAGCCTGCAATAATACCCTGGTCAACATATAATCTGCCATTCTTAACTTTGCTCTTTAAGTCTAAACTTACTGCACCATCGAAGCTTACTTGTGCACGCTTCTCACAATCCTCTAAAATATCCATAAGATTTGCATTCAGTTCTTCAATGGTATAGGTATTGCTCGGATGGAACGGCATTGCAATCATCGGTTTAATCTCACTTAAATCAATTTCAATCATGCCATCATAATATGCTGTTTCACCCGGATTTAATTCCTTATACGCTGTAGGTCTGCCATGGATTGCATAGAAATCGGCAACCTTTGCATCGGTTCTCCAGATAGAAGAAAGGCAGGTCGTCTCAGTAGTCATAACATCCACACCGATTCTGAAATCAACGCTTAAGTTTGACACACCCGGTCCTACAAACTCCATAACTTTATTCTTCACATACCCTTTGTCAAAAACTTCCCCAATAATGGCAAGTGCCACATCCTGCGGACCTACACCTGTCATTGGTGTACCGGTTAAATAAACACCAACTACACCCGGCATATCAATATCATAAGTCTTATTCAAAAGCTGTTTTACCAGCTCCGGTCCACCTTCACCAACCGCCATCGTACCCAACGCACCATAGCGTGTATGCGAGTCGGATCCAAGAATCATCGCCCCGCCTTCTGCCAGCATTTCTCTTGCGAACTGATGAATCACCGCCTGATGAGGAGGCACATAGATACCACCGTATTTTTTGGCACAAGTTAATCCAAACATGTGGTCATCTTCGTTAATGGTTCCGCCAACTGCACATAAGCTGTTATGGCAATTTGTTAACACATATGGCATCGGGAACTTCTCCAAGCCGGAAGCTCTTGCCGTCTGAATAATTCCAACAAATGTAATATCATGTGATGTTAATTTATCAAAACGCACCTGAAGCCTGTCCATACTTCCTGAGGTGTTATGCTTTTCTAAAATACCATAAGCAATCGTTTGCTTCTTTGCATCTTCCTTTGCAACAGCATGCCTGGTCTTCTGCTGTAAAAGTGCTCCTGCCTCCGGAGAATCTGCCACAATATCCGTTCCGTTTACCAGATACGCGCCGCCATTATATAATTTCATAGTCTTCCTCCATTTCCTGAATCATATATCGCTTTCGTAGATTATATAATTCCCCCATGCAAAAATCAAGCACTTTTCCACTTTAGTTTGTTAAATTTTTCCTAAATCTATCGCACTTTCCACCGCTGCCTGATTCACAAATACTAAAGTAGCCTTAAAAAGGTCACCATCCACGCTGACCTCGAAATTACCGCCCATTAGCTGTGTCAGACTCTTTGCAATGGATAAGCCAAGACCGCTTCCTTCCGTTGTTCGGGAAGAATCCCCTCTGGTAAAACGTTCCGTCAAATCTCCTGCCTGACTATTTTCCAGGGCAAGTGCTTTTTCCGAAACATTCTTAATGGAAAACGTAACCCTTTCTTCCTTTACCGCAACTTCCACATAAACACGCGTGCGCTCCATAGCATACTTCGCAACGTTATTATACAGGTTCTCAATCACACGGTATAGCTGTCTGCCATCCGCACAAATCAGCACCGGTGTGTTGGGGAGCTTTGTTACAATGGTAAGCTCTTTCTTTTCAAATTTTTCATTGAATTCCCCCGCAGTCTGATACACCATCTCAACCAGATCAATATTTTGCATATCCAGTTTCACATTTCCGGAACTTACCTTGGAAGCTTCCACCAAATCTTCCGTTAATTGCTTCAAACGGGCAGCCTTTTCATCCAATATTTTAATGTATCCCTTCGCACGCTCATTATCAATATCTTCCCGTTTCAAGAGATTTACATAATTTACAATGGAGGTCAGAGGCGTTTTAATATCGTGAGAAACATTTGTAATCAAATCCGCCTTCATTCGCTCATTCTTGGTACTCTCAGCCACCGCATATTCCAAGCCTGTACCAATACTATTAATCGCTTCCGCCAAAACTCTGCTGTCTCCATGCAATTCCGCTACATTAATTTGCGCATCCAGCTCTCCATCCCTGATTCTTCGTACTCCTTCCAGCACCCGGTAGCGTTCCACAGATTTTCGAAGAGCGATATATCCTTCAAACGCGCAAAATGCTGCCAACAGGAAAAAACAGATTTGATTTCGCTTGTAGAAAGCTCCTACTGCAAGTACAAAGCAGACAAGCAGATGACCGGCAAAAACCAGAATCGTCTGTATCGTAGTATTTCGGTTTTTGGCAGTCTTTAGGATTCCCTCTTTTAGCCAATAAGTCAAACTGTTTTCCCATAATTTTTCGGCTTTCATCAATTTAACAAGGCTTAAGAAAAACAGTAAAAACAGGGCATCCATCACAAGGCTGACCGTACTTGCTGCCACAGCCAGTCCCGAAAGCTCCCATTCCTGACTGCTAATTCGAATCATAATAAAAATCAGTTCTGCTGCAATTCCAACAAATCCTGCGATTAAGATTTCTGTTTTAATCCGGTCGAACGTTGACAAGTGTATTTCTGCATCCCCTGGTCTGCGCCCCGCCGCCAGCGTAAGATAGAGCAAAGTAATAATCCAGCCTATCAGGCTTAAGAGTGCAGCTACAATTACCGTTTTAATCCACGGCTGCATCTGATGATATTCTTCATTTGCATAATACAAGTCATCCACCGCCGAGAACTGCGTGTCCACGCCCACAATCAGAATCACCCCATCAGATGGCCAGTACATCTGTGTTTTCTTACTTTCAAAGAAATGGTTTGCCAGCTTTTTTATATCTGTACCAAACATCTTGTTTTCCATATCATAATGAAGGTAATTTCCCATAGAGCGGGCTTCCATCAGGACTTCCTCCGGGTCAAATTCCTGTCCCTCCACGGTATCCGGCTGATTGGTGTACCACACACTTCCGCATTTATACCAGAAGCAAAAGTTACTATCTTCTGATTTAAATTCATCTGTATACTGCAAATATCTCCGATTCTCTTCGGCTGTTCGCAAATCTCCTTTTAGCAGCAGATGCATATACTCACCCAGATTATCACATTTTCTCCGAATACACTGGGTATAGTAACCGGAATTTAAAAAATCTTTTGTTCCAATATCGGTAAACTCTAAGATGCTTTTGTCAACTAATGTTCCCAGCACAAATAGGGAAACGGTTAAAATGACGGTAAAAAAGAAGTGCAAAATGACACAGGTTATTTTAACACCATAAGAATAGGATTTATTTTCCATAGCTATTCCTTCTCAATTTTATATCCGACTCCCCATACAACCTTCAAATAGCGTGGTTCTTTCGGATTAATCTCTATCTTTTCACGAATGTGTCGGATATGTACGGCAACTGTATTATCCGCACCAATGGCATCCTCATTCCAAATATTCTCATAAATCTGATTAATAGAAAAAACTTTTCCCTGATTCTTCACCAGCAAAAGCAGAATATTGTATTCTATCGGCGTCAGTTTTACCACTTCGCCATCCACAGTGACCTCTTTCAAATCATCATTGATGGATAAACCTCCAACTTCAAATACCGCATCGCTCTGTTCTTTTACATTTCCTAGCAAGGTATATCTGCGCAGCTGAGACTTTACTCTGGCAACCAGTTCCAATGGATTAAATGGTTTCCCCAAATAATCATCTGCCCCTACATTAAGCCCCAGAATCTTATCGGAATCCTCTGTTTTTGCGGATAAAATAATAATCGGAATGCTGCTCTCTTCACGAATCTTTAAAGTAGCCCGTATACCATCCAGTTTTGGCATCATCACATCGATAATTAAAAGATGTACCTCATTTTCTTTCAGCATCTTTAGTGCCTGCTCTCCGTCATAAGCCTTTATTACGGAATAGCCTTCCTGCTGTAAATAAATTTCTATCGCCTCAACTATTTCCTTATCATCGTCACACACTAAAATCGTCTGCATAAAATGCCCCCTTTCGCTTACTCTAACGCAATTGTAACAATAAAAATTGTATTTTTTCAGTAGCGAAATCTTAAAATTTATTTAAGAATTTTTCCAAACAGTGACTTTTTCTCGGTCTTCGCCCCGTTTTTCTCTTGTTCCCCATTGTCTTCCCTTTCCTTCCACTTAAAGTACTCGGAATCTAAATTAATGCTTACCTCCGCTGTCACCTTCTCCGTTTTTTCTTCCGGAATCTCTTCTTCCTCCTCAAAACTTAACCCATGCTCCCTAAAATAGGTCTCATTGATTCGGATTTCCGGTTTAGGAGCCGCTGTAACAGGTGCCGGCATTTCGTCTTTTTCCTCTGCGCGCTGCCTGTCGATTTTTTTATTTCGTTCTTCCATTATCTGCAAATATTTATCTGTGTCGCGCAGGCTTTGCAGTGTCCCCCTTAGTTCAGACTGATTATGCTGCACATGCTGTTTTTCCTTCTGCAGCTGCGTATCCATTTTCTCATAAATCTCTTTAACAGAAGCTGCTGCGTCCTGCATGATATACTGCACGCGTTTTAATGCCTCATCTGCATATAACACAGAAGCCGCATATACATCCTCTGCTTTCTTGTTTGCATCCAAAACAATTTCCTCACTGCGCTTCTTTAAGTCTCGCTCCGCCTGTTCTCTGCTGCTTTTTGTGAACTCATGCTCATCCATGACCTCATAGATGCCCTGATTTAAATCCTGCAGTGCTGCTATCATTTTTTTCTTATCCACAATCACAAGATTTTTTTCTCTGTCATACACCTCGCACTGAGACATAAGAACATGTAATTCTCTCAATGCTTTTTCTACGTGATCCTGTGCTCCCATACTCTTAAACCTCTATTACTGCTTTTTATGTATCATCAACTTAATCAGTTTCTTAATCAATAAAATAATGCCAACAAAAATCGCTATCAGGACAATTACCGCCCCGATTATCATTACTGCATATTTATTTGGATTTTTAATCAATTCGATAACACTCTTACTATCCTCTGCCACTTTTCTTTCCTGTTTTCCTTCCTCATAAGAAGAAGGAACATTCGGGGTACCGTCTCCATCTGTGTCCTCAAAGCTTCCCATATACTGCGCAATGGTTGTCCATGCCTTCAGTTCTTCTCCGTCGACATAAATAATAGCATCCGCAAGGCTCTCAATCGATGTGCCGTCTGCATTTTTTAAGTCCAGTGCCAAAAGACCATATGACAGGCTTGTTACTCCGCCAAGCATCTGACCGCTGTACATATCAGACACAACGCGGTAAAGCTTATCATCAATAATTTCCTCCCGATTACCTTCTTTATCAATCAGATAACAATCCGTCACCTTATTCAAAATCATTCGGTTTGGATTAAATGTAAAGCCAAGTCCTGCATTATATAGTCTTGCTGTTGTCATAAAATCAGAAACAGATGCATCTACCTCTGCCAAAAGCTTTAATTCTGCCCCAGTCAAATAAGCACTAATCAACGGATAGCCGGGCACACCATCCTCCCCGATTCCCAGAGAAAAGGAATTGAAAATGTCTCCTACTGTAATATCCCCTAACGGATAACTGTCCCTGATGGTTCCGCTTGGTGCAATGGCTACTGCAACCTCATCTCCGTTAAAATCTGCTGCATGTTCTACTGCATATTTGTAAGAATCCGCAATGATATTTCCGAGGTTATAGTCTTCGTGATACATTATCAAATCATTTACCGAACTAAATACCACATCATTTTGTGCAATCACCTGATCTGCTGTGTATCCCCATTTGCTCAGGTAATCAGCATCAACGCTCTTTTTCAGCTCTTCTATCCGAGCTTTCGTTTCTTTATTTTCAGGGATATCCGGTGATACTTCTAACAGTTCATATTCTACCATCTCCCAGATTCCGTCGCCCGTCATCTCCATGCGAAAAGAACCGATTCGTTTTCCGTATTCTCCACAGGAAACGACATAGGTATTTCCATGAACAATTGGTTCTTCAAGTTTCGAATGCGTATGTCCGCTAATAATAACATCAATTTCCGGAACCGCTTTTGCTAAAATTTCATCCTCTGAATCTTTCTCTTTTGGCCATGTTCCACTATGGGAAACACAGGCAATCAGATCCACCTCTTCTTTTTCCAGAATCTCATCAACGGTTGCTTTCGCCGCTTCTACCGGATCTTTAAATAAAAGATCACAAGTCGGTGCACATGCCAAAGAATCTTTGCCAAAAACACCGAATACAGCAACCCTGACGTCACCTTTTTGCAACACCACATAATCCTGTACCGGATAGGTGTCAAAAGCTTCCTTCAATCTCTGCTGATTTTCTGTCAGCCCTGCTGCTTCCATCGTCTCCCAGTCTACATTACATAAAACCATAGCCGGCACTGCATCACCGTTTGCGGCAGCAGTTTCCAGCATATTGGAAAGACCTTTTCCCCGGTAATCAAACTCATGATTTCCAAGCGTTGTCACATCACAGCCAATATTTCCAAGCATTCTAAGTTCTGCCGCTTCGGTCTCATAAACGGTCTGAATCAAAGTTCCCATGGAAAAATCTCCGGCATCCAGAATTAATGTATCAGGATTCTTTGCTTTTTGCTCCTCAATTAAGGTTTTCATCTGAGGCATCCCGCCTACTATAACAGTCTCTCCATTTTCAACGGTAGCAAAACTTTCCAAATGGGAATGTAAATCATGCGTAAACATGACATCGATTGTTTTCTTCTCTTCTGTTTCTGCATTTACTGCAGTCTGTGGCATAAGCGACAATAGCAGCATAATCGCTAATGCAAACGCAAATACTCTGGTTTTCTTTTTCATTGTTTCCATCCTTTTAGATTTCTATTAGTTCATACTGATCGGTTCCTATTCCGATTTTTACTGCATGCGCCACACAGGTTCTCCAGTTTGTATCCGGATGTGTCATGTGGAAATGATCGTGATGCTCTGCTTCTTCCTTATGTGCCATACAGTTTTCATGAAGCACGCTGTGGTTATGTAACATTGGCTGACTGTTCGCTAAGTCCGCACATGCCATATCAAGTGCCACCGGGTCAAAGGATGCCAGCATACCAACATTCGGAATAATCGGCACGTCGTTTTCAGAATGACAGTCACAGTTTGGTGACACATCGCAAATCAGGGAAATATGAAAACAAGGTCTTCCATCACAAACTGCTTTTGTGTATTCTGCAATTTTACAGTTTAATACATCGTTAGAATTGTCCTGTGTCGGATGCACGGCATCCTTTGGGCAGGCACCGATACACCGCCCGCAGCCTACGCATTTCTTTAAATCAATCGCTGCTTTTCCATCTGTAATGACCGGTGCATCATGCGCACAAATTTTGATGCAGGCACCGCAGCCCACGCATCGCTCTTCACTGACCGCAGGTTTTCCCTGATTATGCATCTCCATTTTTCCTGCGCGGGAGCCACAGCCCATACCAATATTCTTTAATGCTCCGCCAAAACCGGTGGCTTCATGCCCTTTAAAATGCGTAAGGGAAATAAAAATATCTGCATCCATAACAGCCTGACCGATTTTTGCTTCCTTTACATACTCACCGTTTACCGGAACCAGAGCTTCATCTGTTCCCTTTAAGCCATCGCCGATGATGACGTGACACCCTGTTGAAAATGGAGAAAATCCATTTGCATAAGCAGTATCTAAATGATCTAGTGCATTTTTCCTGCTTCCCACATAAAGTGTATTACAGTCTGTCAAAAACGGCTTACCCCCAAGTTCTTTTACAAGGTCTGCCACTACTTTTGCGTAATTCGGACGCAGGAAAGCAAGGTTCCCGTATTCGCCGAAATGTATCTTTATCGCTGCATATTTATCTTCAAAATCAATATCCCTGATACCCGCTGTCAATATCAGTCTGCGTAGCTTCTGCATCAGGTTTTCTCTTCCTGTTGTTCGAAAGTCGGTATAATATACTTTCGCTTTTTCCATGGTATCCGTCTCCTTTTCGCCCAAAGATATACCTTATTTTACCCCGATGCCTTCCTATCTGTAAAGCGCTATTTTTTATCAGAATACACGATTTTCCCGTTTATAATTGTATACAGAATTCTTGTATCTACCGCAAATGGATTTCCCTTTAAAATCACAAAATCTGCATCCTTTCCCTCCTCAATACTGCCTACACGCCCTTCAATTCCGATATGCTTTGCGGCATTCATTGTGACTGCCTGCAATGCGGTAAATGCATCCAGTCCTTCGTGAATTGCCCTCCCCGCGCAAAGCGGCAGATACTTCTCTTCTATCACCGGTGAATCCGTTATGATGGAAACCTGACAGCCCGCTTTTGCAAGCAATGCCGGTGTCGTAAAATCCTTATTCTTTAATTCAAATTTTGTAGCATGACCAAAGGAAGGCCCTACCGCTACGGGATACCCTTCTTTCGCCAAATCCTCTGCAATCAACGCTCCATCGGTCACATGGTCAAGTCGAAGATCAAGCCCGAATTCTCTGGCTATCCGGATTGCTGTAAAAATATCATCCGCCCGGTGTACATGGGCTTTTAGCGGCAATTCCCCTCGAATCACCGGAAGAAGTGCTTCCATTTTGGCATCATAAGCAGGAAGCCTGCTATAATCTGTCTCATCCGGATAACCGGTTGCCATCATCTTTTTCTCATAATACTTTGCTTTGTAAAGTTCTTCCCGAAGCTTCGCTGCAATGCTCATCCGGGAACAAACTCCTTTGTCCTTATAACAGTTTTTAGGGTTTTCTCCAAATGCAATTTTCATTCCAACCTTTTCTTTTACAATCATATCGTCAATCCGATGCCCATAGGTTTTTATCGCACAGAAAGTTCCTCCTATTACATTAGAACTGCCCGGTCCTGTTGCGACGCAGGTAACGCCGCCTGCCCTCGCCATCTGAAAGGTTTTATCCTGCGGATTTATAGCATCTATGGCAGAAAGCTGCGGTGTCACCGGGTCCCCCAGTTCATTAAAGTCCTGTCCCGGAAACTCTACTGCATATCCATCCAATCCCAAATGACAATGGGCATCTACGAATCCGGGATAAATATCATATCCGGATGCATCCAACAAATCTGCATCATTTATAACCGGTCCTGTTATCATCTCAGCGATTTTTGCAATTTTTCCTTTTTCAATCAGAATATCTGCAACAAATGCTTCTTTCTCAATAGCATTGTGAATGTTTCCCTGCTTTATGAGCATTTTTTCGGACATATGCATGGTTTCCTTTCTTTTTTTCTGTTATTTTAAATTGAGTTGTGCTATATTAGGTAGAGACTATTTTTAGGAGGAGTTTATTATGCAAGCACTTTTTGATGTCATTAATGCTGTTTGCGAAAAAATCCAGGTGATCTCTGACTTGTTTTGGGATTTCCCAACAAATCTTAGCTGGTATGCAAACATCCCGATTTTGGGAAACTTTTCCCTGGCAATCATTTTGCTGATTGGCTCAGGAATCTATTTCACTTGTAGTTTAAAATTCATTCAGGTTCGTAAATTTAAGGAAGGTCTTCGCATCTTAAAAAATTCAAAAGCAACTGCTATCGGTATCACACCGCTTGCAGCCTTCTTCCTGTCTACTGCAATGCGTGTGGGTCCCGGAAATATTTTAGGTGTTACCGGTGCAATTTCCGTTGGCGGACCGGGTGCTCTGTTCTGGATGTGGGTGTCTGCATTCTTTGGCATGGCAACAGCCTACACCGAATCGACTCTTGCACAGATTTTTAAAGAGAAAAAAGGAAACGAATACCTCGGTGGACTAGCTTTCTATGGCAAACGTCTTTTAAAAGGTTCTGTTACCGTCGGTATTGTTCTTTCTATTATTTACATCATTTATGCATTATTATGCTTCCCGGCACAGGGATTTAATACCATTTCTGCAGTTGGGCAGATTGCAGAAACACTTACAGGAAAAACCATCCCTACCAACTCTTCCCTGTATTGGATTTCCTTCGTTGTCCTGATTGCAATTGCAATTGCAGTATCTTTCGGCGGAATTAAGAAATTAACAAAGTTAACAGACCTTCTGGTTCCTGTTATGGCAGTGATTTATGTTGCAACGGTTGTGGTTCTTATCGTTGTAAACTTTGACCGCATCCCTTGGTTCTTCTATGCAGTCTTTACAGAAGCATTTAAACCGGAAGCTGTGTTTGGCGGAGCCTTTGGTATTGCCTTGGTTCAGGGTGTAAAACGTGGCTTAATGTCAAACGAAGCCGGCCAGGGTACCATGACCATGGCAGCCGCAGCTGCAGATTCTGCGCATCCATGTACACAGGGTTGTGTGCAGTCCATTGGCGTATTCTTAGACACGATGGTAATCTGTACTTTAACCGGATTTGTGGTTATCATGGGACGTGTATGGCAGACCGATGCGGCCAATGCATGGTTTGACTTAGGCAAGCTTCCAAAATACCTTGCCTCCGCAACCGAGCTTGCACCGGGCACTGCGTTTAATACGATTGTTTCTCTTTTGATTTCTCTTTGCTTTGGACTGTTTGCCTTCACCTGTCTGTTAGGCTTCATCTCCTTTGCAGAAATCTGCGCAAACCGAATTTCAACCAACAAAGCCTTTATCAACTTTATCCGGGTGCTCTGCCTCGTGGTTATTTCCTTTGGTGTCTTAACCAGTATCGCAGGTATGGATTTAAGCGCATTGTGGAATCTGTCCGATTTTGCAAACATTCTGATTGCTTACTGCAATATACCGCTTCTCTACCTCGGCTTTAAATATGTAAAAAGAGCCACCGCTCATTTTGATAAGAACGATGGCACGCCATTTACTTCTGAGATAGCAGGAACCTCCGTTCCTGTTTGGGATGAAAAAGCGAAGAAATAAATCACCCGTTATGTCAAAAGCAGGTGCCCCCTTGATAGGCACCTGCTTTTTTCTCTATTTTTCTGTTGTATCAATCACCTTTTTATATAGCGCACATTCCTCCAAAGCGTTTTGGAATAAGCTTGCATCCTCCTCCAATGCTAATCCCTTAATATCCATATATTCATCCCATTCACATACATAAACATACAAAGTAGAAATATCACTATCTCCAATCGCATACACATCCGGGGAATTCATACTGCCGGGCTCTAGTTTACGCCCCTTAGCATCCAGTACAACAGGATAAGTTACAAGTCCTTCCTCCTCTTCCGTATTAATTAGATTTAAGGTTACTTCCACCGGTGAAATCTGAACCGATTTCATTCCGACTCCGGCTTCTCCTATTTCATTTACAGGAATCATTTTTAAATCCTTATCGCTTCTTTCAATCGGAATTTTAAAATCACACCCGTCTAGAACCAAAGTCTTGTGATTGTGAGCGGTTTTCTCTTCGTTCAAATAATCAATCCATACTTCACGGATGCTAAAGTCCAGTTCGAATTGTTCCGGAACTTCCTCCATATCTATTCGCAGCACTCCTTCATAGGTATATTCATCTAGCTGAATGCCTTCTAACGTCTGCCAATCTATTAAAATATTCATATTATTTTCTGCCGGCTCATAAAATCCCGGTAGCTTTTCTTCGCTCTCTATCCGAACGCCCAAAAAGACTCCCTGATTGGTTGCATAATATTCTGTGATATAGAAGGTATATCCTTTTGAGCTTGCCTGGTATGGGTATCCCTTTTCTACCTCTGTTTCCGTTTCTGATACGGTTTCGGTCATCAGCGATACAATCTCTTCTTCCGACAATTCTCCAAAATTCCACAACCTCTGGATTCTCTCAAAAATACCACCGATGAGCGGAAGTCCAGAAGCCCAGACCGGATTTGCAAGGCAAATGGTAAATACCAGTACAAATACTGCTGCCAGTGCCGCAAAGCCTTTCCCGATGCTTCGTATGACTCTTTTTTTCTGTACTGTTTCCGTTTTATTCATTTTCCGAATCTTTTCATAGGCATCCTGCATTTTCCAATCTATGATGTCACTCTCTCCAACCGGCGCACTTAATATTTCTTTTATTGTTTGATCTGAATACTGCTTATCCATGCTCGTTTCCTCCTCTTCTATAATTCCTTTCGCAACTGTTCTTTTCCTCTTCGAATTCTGCTTTTTACCGTATTTTCCTTTATCTGAAGAATTTCTGCAATTTCAGCAGTTGTAAACTGCTCTCCAAAATAGAGTTGGAAAATCGTCCTGTTCTCCTCCGATAATGTCCGAAGCAAATCAAGGAACTCCAAATTCGACACAAATGCCACGGAGAATTCCTCCGGCCTGTTACCGGTAGCCAGTTCCTCCGGCGTGTATTCATAATTTTCGTGTTCTTTATTTTTTCGATATAACTTCGTACAATTGTTTATCAGAATCCGCACAAGCCAGGTCCGGAAAAATGCCGCCTTTTTCAGTTCTCCCAAATGTTCATATGCATTCAGAATTGTCTCCTGTATAGCATCCGCCACATCCTCCTCATTTTTCAGATAGGATAGGGCAACTCTCTTTAGTGTTTCCTTACTTTTCTCCATCAGCGCAATAAACGCTTTCGTATCGCCTTTTTGTGCTTTCTTTACTAATCGTTCCATGTTTCCTCCATCTGTTGTTATCCGGATAACTTTTCTTGCTTACATTTATTAGATAAAAAATAAAGATTTTTCGTTGCATGAAAAAAGTGCTTTGAAAACAGCTCCAAAGCACTCCTTTGTCTTTTATTTTTCTCCCACAACCTCATCATAGAACTTCTTCTGAATATCATTCCAACTCTGATAGTCTGCATCGTTTCTTTTATCTGTAAATATGCCCATTTCATTTAGATACTTACCCAGGTATGCGGTAGTCTTTTTTGCCCCATCGTAGTTTAGATGGTCGCCACCATCGAAGGAATCCTTTGACCAGTCAATCGGGATTTCCTCTGTCATGTAATTCATATCAAAATAAGTAAGGTTCTCTTCCTGTGCAAATTTTTCTATCCCATTGTGATACTCCGGCCGCCAGGTCACTGCACTCGGCGCACTAAATAAAATCAATTCTACGCCTCGTTTCTCACAAAACTCTTTTATATCAAGTAATGTCTTTCTGTTATCGGAAAGCATTGGCGCCGATTCATCCGTCACGCCAATATATTGCTTTGCTTCCACTACTTCAATCGCCGGGCTGTAATAATATCCCTTATTGATTTCCTGATGCGTGTATTCTACATGTAAAGTGGCATCCGGCTTTCCTGCCGCGAGGAAATCCTTCCACCTGTCATGATAGCGAAATACCGGAAGCAGTCGTTCCCATGTGGTTTTATAATTTTCCTGATACATAAAGTTGCTGTACGCCGGTGTCATTTCCAACATCACTACTTTTGGGGACTGCGTTTCGAATGCCTTATATAAAAAATCCTTCGAATAATAGAGTTTCTGTAAAGAGGTTCCGCAGACATAGGACGTAATCCCATAATCCCGCCAAATTTGATTTGGAATCACAGAGCAGTAAGTGACACTGTCGCCAATAAACAGGACATCAATCGAATTCTCAGGTTCTCCTAAGATTCCGTTTGCCGCCACGTCCTCCATTCCGGCTGCTTCCGTATTATTTTTCGGTTGAAACACCCGTGATGCAAAAACCAGTAAGCCCAGTAATACAAGGAGAAATACCCCGTTTAACAAGCATTGTTTTATTCTATTTCGCATAAACAGTTCTCTCCTTTTAGAAATTCGCATAAATTGGATCCACCGGTATATATCCCAGCCCATATGCGCCAAAAATAATAATAAACAAAATCAAAGCATACATCAACGCCCAACGAATTACCACATTGCGTTTTGCAAGGGATTCCCGAATCTCTATACCACGTTCCTTCATGACACTGATGACAAACACAAACAGGATTGCCACACAGGCGATGCCAATGTCATATCCATCGATTCCCAAGGATTCCATGGTTTCTATGTTAAATCCGGCAAGCGAAAATTCTGTCAGCATTTTTTTGAACATGATAAGTCCGGATTTTAATCCATGGCCTCTGAAAAACAACTCTCCGATGACAACCAGAATACTTGTCCGAAGCATTTGGAACACCCTGTAGCCAAACCAGTTCGAATTGATGTGCAAGCCTTTTTTCATCTGTTTAACAAATGGCTCGACAACGTTTCCCATCAAAATGAGTACGAAATGATACATCCCGAAAAAGATATAATTCCATGCTGCTCCGTGCCACAAACCATTGCAGAACCAGACGAAAAACAGCGCAATTGCACTCGCAACCACCAATGCAAAATGGCTGCCTGTTTTTTTCTTTAATTTTGAAGTGATTTTTTTCACCGGTTTTGATAAAGTAACCGGATAAAAAATGTAATCCTTAAACCACGCACCCAACGTAATATGCCATCGCATCCAAAACTCAGAAATGGTCTTTGAAAAGAATGGTCTTGCAAAGTTTTCAGGAAGCTTCACGCCAAAAATCTGAGCCGTTCCAATCACCGCATCCATCGTTCCGGAAAATTCCATATAGAGCTGAATCGTGTAGCACACCCCGGCAATGGCAACAATTCCGCCATCATAATTTTCAAAGTTTGTGAAAACCTCTTCTATTAATGGATTCAGGCGGTCTGCTATTACCATTTTTTTCATCATACCAAAAAGAATCCGCTGCAAACCAAACACCAGATTTTTATGTTCGATTTTGGAAACCTTCCAGAGAGAATTCGCAGTCTGCTCATATCGGCAAATCGGTCCTTCCACAATTTGCGGGAAAAAGCTCATAAAAAGCGCAAGTCTTAGAATATTATCATCCGCTTTTATGGTTCCCCGGTAAACATCAAATACATAGGAAACCGCCTGCATCGTAAAGAAGGAGATTCCGATTGGCATCACATATTCCGGTATCAGAATCTGCACCGGCACTTTCAATAGAGTCAGTACTGTATTTACGTTTTCTGTAAAAAATGCGGAGTATTTTAGTACCAAAAGCAAACCGATATGTACAGCTGCCGCAAATGCCAGCACCAGGCGTTTCCTGTGCAGATACTCTGCTTTCACTGCCTTTCGGTTTTCTTTTTCTGTCTGCTCTAAACATGCTTTTTCACTACAATGCAGTCTATCAAACCATATGCCAAAATAATGAATAAATATCGTGCTAAGCGCCAGATATACCACGAGTTTTCCGCTTATCAACCAGAAAAACACATAGCTTGTTGCAAGCAAAACGTATTTTTTCTGCTTCGCTCCTACAATACTATAAATCAAAATCGTAAGCGGCAGGAAAAACATCAGGTAATCCATCGAAAAATAAGATGTCAAATCCCCGTATTTCCCAGCCGCTAAAAGTGAATCAAACGACACTTCTATTCCTCCTGTAATCCCGTTTCTGTATTACTGTTTATAATCCAAATTCTTTATATAGTTCCCTGCGATACTGCGCATCCGTTGTCACCCGGTTCACATCATCCATTCTACCTGCAGCTAGCAAATGTTGAATCAATGTAGAAAGTATATCTTCACCCTTTTTTATGCCTTCTTCATATGATATGTCTTTCTCATTCTTAATATGGGCCTGTTCATCATATTCCGTTAATAACATAGAACGCACCTCCTCGCGGTCCTCTCGCAAAATATCCTCAAGAATCCCCTGCTTTATGCACTCATCTATCGCCCGGTCAACTGCGTCCCCAATATTGCCCATTTCTTCCAGGTATTCCCGAATCATGGCTATAAACTGTGCATATTCCTTAAGTTTCTTGCACTTTTCCATTACTTTTTTATTATAGCCCAAATTAATATTCAAAACAACCGCCCGGCACTGCAAAGCTGCATTTTCTTTGCTATACTCCTTCGGAAAAGCTACACTCAGTTCCAACACCTGACGTTCCGGCTCCTCTTTTGTACCATTATAAAAGTGCCTCGGACAAACGCTCCAAAGCACTTTTTTCTCCATTCAAAATTTCATTAAAACGCGAACACTATCCCGGCAAATACTGCCCAGCAAAAACATCCATAACATTCTTCTGTAATTCCACAACTTCAAAATTCTCTATGTGAACCCAGCCCTGCCTTCCATCTGCAATTTCAAGCAATACCCATTCTCCATCTGCACTTACCTCTAAGGCTGTCACCTTTTGCGGTTCTACTTCAAAAGTATCTTTCCCTCCTATTTCCGTGTGCAGCGGAAGTTGTTCCAATAAATCGATTTCGTTTAAGGATACGAACCCGTATACTTCCTGCGGAACCTCTTCCAGCATTCCACCCTCGGTTTCCATCCAGCTCACCCAAATCCAGTCTGTCTGTATCACTTCCTTACGAATTGCACCGCTTATCAATCCTTCACGAATCTCACAACTGCGAAGATCTGCTTCCATGTTTCCTGCCTCAAGTACTTTTCCATCTGCATATTTATATAATACGGTGTGTATATCTTCATTTGGCCCATCTTCAAACATTACAAGATAGATCTCTTCCCCATCCAAGCTGAATGCCCAAAGTGTCTGCTCCATATTTTCACCGGAAGCTTCGAGAAAAGCATCATCAATCTGCAACCGATAGTTGCCTACTCTTGTGTCCTCTTCTCTTTCATAAATTTTCAATAAAATCTTTTCCGAATTACTATCTCCGTCCATATCCAGATAAATGATACTTTCCCCTTGCACCTCACCGGAAAGGTTCACCAACTGGTTGCGGTTCTCTAAAATCATTTGCCGCATGCTTGCTCCCAAGAGTTGCTCTTCCTCTTCAGAAAGCCATGCCACATCATTTCCGACCGGTTGTTTTTCCCCTTCCAAAAAAATTACATCTGTCTCTGTTTTTGAACCGGTACTATAATGTATCAGCATGATACCCTGATATATTGTGTAGTTTTGTATGGTTGGTACATTACTTCCACTATAAGATAATTCCACATCGCCAATCTCACCTGTTTCCAAACTAATCCAACGAACGGTCGTGTCTGCCCAATCTAATGCTCCGTCCTGATACGATTTGTCTGTCTTAAAATAGAGCTTGTTTCCACAAATTGTCATAGCCGGATGCAAACCCGGGTAAACATCATAAATCACCTCGTCCTTGTCGCCCGAAATACGATGAATCCCGTCTCTCTTCGCCTGATAAACGATGTCGTTGTAAACAAGTTCCTCAAATACAGAATCTGCCGCTGTATCCTCTGAGGCAACAGTCTCTGGTTTCTCTTTCTTTGGTGCTCCCGTCATTAATACAACACATATTACCGCTGCAACTGCCACCACACATACTGTCACAACAAGTACCGGCTTTTTATAACGCAGGATAGATTTTATTCTTCCCTTTGTGTTATCCTCCCCAAAAGAAAGCGGTGCAGAAAGCTTCCATGAGCGCTCTCTTGCAAGGGAAAGCAGGGATTCACTATAATCCTCTTTCTTTTCCTCGCCAAGTCTCCTGATCACTCTTTCATCACAGGCTTTTTCAAGTTCTCCCTGAAAAACTTTATACATTACCCATAGAATAGGGTTGAACCAATGGATACTCATAATAGCAAATGACAGTAGCTTCCATACATAGTCTTTATATTGGATATGCATCTGCTCATGTAATAAAATATGTTCTCTTTGTGTATCAGACAGATTCGGTGTCAGGTAAATCTTCGGCTGTATGTAGCCTACCACGCATGGCGAAGAAACTGCATCTGTCTCATATATTCCATTCGACACCTTTATTGCAAAACGAAGGCGCAGCTTCAATCGAAGATAAGAGCTTACTGCCCATAACCATAGGACTGCTATTACAGACAGCCAAATTCCGGCAAGCAAAGATATTACGGAATCCTGTGTTGTCTTAGCAGGCATCAGAGTTCCATCTTCTTTCTCATAATAATAGGCTGTCTTTCCCCATTCCGTCATTTCTATCGGGATTCCTGCTTCAACTGCAACATCGTATTGACTACTACCTTCTGCTGCCGCATGAAAATCGTCTACATTGTTTTCGTCAAGCTTCGCGTTCTCTTCCACCAGCTTCGAAAGTCCTTCCATCCGAAAGATGCTAAAGTCTGATGAAACAGTTATCGGACAAATCAGACGCAATCCGACCAACCCCCACAGACATAGAACAATCCATTTTGGTGCCCGTACGCGGTTAACAAGCAGGCCAATCAGTAATACACCCATTCCTGCTACGGTTCCATAAATACTCAAGCGTAATACTTCCCGGAATAGATCTGCCATCATCATTTTCGTTTCCTCCTGCTGTTCTCAATCAACTGCTGGATTTCATCCGCTTCTTCGTCACTTAGCGTCTTTCCCTTCGTAAATGCTGCGATAAACGCAGGAAGTGAGCCTCCAAATGTATCCGCTACAAATTGCTCGCTTTGCTTACCGTGAAATGTTTCCTTCGACATAAGCACGACCACCACACTATTCTCATTTGCAAAAAGCCCTCTCTGGCAAAGGCGCTTTAACATCGTATAAGTCGTGGTTCTCTTCCAGTCAAACTGTTCCTGGCAAAGCTTTACCAAATCACTGGTACTAATCGGAGCGTTCTTCCAAATCAAATCTGCAAATCTTCCTTCCATTACACCCAATACATTCTCCTGCATGCGATTTCCTCCTGATACCAAGCAAAATCGTCTAATGCTATTAGACAATATTAGTCTAACGCCATTAGACGCTTTTGTCAAGCTTCCATATGATTATTACATAAAAACAGACGGGAAATTTCTTAACTCTCCCGTCTGTAAGTGTTTTATTGTTCGATAAGTTGGAACTCTTTATATAATTCCCTGCGATACTGTGCATCCGTTGTCACCCGGTTCACATCATCTATTCTTCCGGCAGCTAGCAAATATTGGATTAGTGTAGATAGCATATCTTCGCCCTTTTTTATTCCGGTTTTTATACCAGCCCGCTCACCTTCTTCATATGATATTTCTTTCTCGTTCTTTATATGGACCTGTTCATCATATTCCGTTAATAACATAGAACGCACCTCCTCGCGGTCCTCTCGCAAAATGTCCTCAAGAATCCCCTGCTTTATGCACTCATCTATCGTCCGGTCAACTGCGTCCTCAATATTACCCGTTTCCTCCAGATACTCCCGAATCATAGCTATAAACTGTGCATATTCCTTAAGTTTCCTGCATTTCTGCATTACGTTCTTATTATAGCCTAAATTAATATTCAATACAACCGCCCGACACTGCAAAGCTGCATTTTCTTTAATTCACATTCTCCACCTTATTTTTTGCGGGTACCGCTGCCTTACCAGATAAAAATCCTCTATTCGCATCCGTTCCCACTCACCTGCTTTAAATTGCTTTTCATAAATGAGATATCCCAAGGTAACTTCTTTTGCTTCATTTTCTGTAAGCGTCACATATTCTGTCTCATTTCCTATCCCGAAAAACACCTCCGGCGCAAGTCCATTGCAGTAGTCTTCCTGCTCAAAATAAATATCATAAAGTGGAATTTCCGCCACTTCTTCTGCTTTATTTTCTAAAAGAATCGTTACTTCTACTGTTTTGTATGGGTACTCTTGTCCGACTTCCTTAACGAACTCTTCTCCATAGCGGTTCTGCGCTTCCTCCATGGTAAACAGTTTCGCATCCACAATTCTCATATCCACACCTGACTGCACTTCTGCCGGCATGCCTCTCTCCACATCCTGTATCTCAACTTGCGGATATGCTTCGTTGATTTGCTTTATTTTTAATCCAAGAAAAACTGCTGCCAACGCTCCTGCAAAAAATACCGCTGCACTAAGCCATCGTCTCCTACTGTTTCCGCGTTTCAATAATCTTCCCCTTTTCTATCACAAAAATCTGATCTGCTAAAAGCTCCAGCTCCTCTTTATCATGTGAGGCTACGACAATTAACGCGCCTTCTTCTCTTCTTCTCTCTAAAATGCTCCGCAAATCCCTCACACTTTTTTCATCCAGTGCATTTGTTGGCTCATCCAGCAAAATCAATTTCGGATTCTCCATAAGCGCTGCTGCAATTCCCAGTTTCTGCTTCATGCCCAGCGAGAAGTTTCTGTATTTCTTTTTTCCACAGTCTCCCAGGCCAACTTCATCCAATATTGACAAAATTTCTTCGTTCGAAATCTTTTTTCGGATATCAGCCAGCACCTTCAAGTTTTTAAAAGCTGTATAGCCTGCAATAAAGCCCGGATTTTCAATTAACACACCGACATCTTTCGGGAAATCCATCTCCTTTCCCAAAACTACTCCATCCACTTCTACGGTTCCCTCACTTGGTATCAGTAGTCCGCACATCGCCTTCAATAACAGCGTTTTTCCGGAACCGTTTTTCCCCTGTAGTCCATAAATCCTGCCGCCGGAAAGCTCCAAATCAACCCCATCCAGCAAAACATTTCCTTTTATCACTTTAGTGATATGATTTAATTTTAGATACATTGCCTCATCCTTCCCATCTTTTCATTTTCTCTCTCCCGAGAAGATAAAAAAGAATCATTCCTCCAATACTCGCTATCATTCCCGCACCTGTACCAATGCCCTTCTCACCAATATAAAACGCATTGCGGTAAAGCATTGTAAGATTTCCCACAAACAACGCATGATTTGAAAAAATCCCAGCCAGCAGGTAGCCGCTGCACAAAAACAATGCAATTGCGGGTGAAAATACCAGCTCGAAAAAAAACTCCATCATTCCTATACACGTACTACCTAACACCGGAAGTACAAATGTCATAATCATGCGTTCCATATCCTTCTCATAAGTCAGACCGCCCATCCAGATTTCAGAGGAAGCGCTTAAACTGACATCGCCTGTAACTGCTGAAAAAGTAAGCAGCAACAGATAAAACATTCCATAATACATAATCGTATTTTTCACAAGCCACCTGCATTTTGCACTCCACCAGCGGACTCTTTTTCCGCTACAAAGCAATTCATAACTGCTGTTTTGGGTAAGGCTCTGTGTACAGCAGCCTACAATTACCATCAAATATCCCCCATGTAACACAAACCACTCAATCGGAATCTTTAACTGTCTTTCATTGGAGCCCGTTACAAGCGGCATACCCTGCAGCCATTTCACAAGAAAATTTCCGTAGGATGGTAACTCAAAAAACTGTCCTTCAAAACCTCGAAATGCTTGCAAAATCTCCAAAATGCCCGGAATCAGCATCAGTACCGCAGCAAGTAAATATCGCTTCCATTTCATATAAATTCTTTTCCTTTTTGTAAATAATACAGTGCTCCACCTGTGACGCAAAGCCAGCCAATGCCTGCTGCCACCGCAAACAGTTTCTTTACATCAGACAGCCAAAATTCATAATCCGCTTTTACGAGACCTAGTAGCATCCCTATTTGCGGCATTTTCATTTCCACGAAACAGATACCTGTTGCTGCCAGAATTCCATACAGCAAATTACCATTCCACCAGTAGCTTAACAGCACCATAGCAGAAAAAATCATATTTCTTGCCCACTGTGTCAAAAAGTTTACCAATACTACCTCCCACAACTGTACTTTAGGCAACACCGCATGATTTATAATTGCAAAATAACTGGAGCTGCTTCCCCAGTTAATTTCTGTTTTTCCCCATGTATCTGCCAAAATCAGCGGTACAAGTACTGCAATCGCGGCAACGAGCAGACTCCATACCGCGCAAAACATTCCCTGACGTTCCAGTAGCCGCCTCTTGCTCTGCCACAGCACTACAGACATTCCACCACTGTTCTCACCGGCAAAGAATGCTGTTCCAAATAAGACCGTTCCCACCAGAAACAGACTGTACACATTTTTTCCACTCGCAATCACCTGCACATCTGCACTGCAAAAAACGGACAAATTCACTGGACTCTGCTCACCAAGTAACAGCAGATAGGCAGCAAGCCCGAATCCTTCAAACAGCATCAATGCCATCAGCAGCCACGGTTTAACCCTCATAAACACTTCCTCTTCTCACGTAGGTCAGCAGTATCAAGGCTCCAAATAAAGTTACCATTACAAGGGAACACACATTTTCAATCCCTATTCCCGGTATCAGGAAAAAATTTGGTGCAAAAATATTTGTTCCTAAAACAGTGCCAAGGCAATTCAGCAAATAGAAAATTCCATATGGAAGAATCAACGCCACAAACTTATAATTCACACGGGTACATAAAAGCATTGCCCCTATTGCAATCAGCCCACCTGCCACAAAATCAAACATTAGATACAGTAATGTATACAGCATCGGATGTGTATAATAAAGCTCGCTCCCGATGCAATAGGACTGAGGTCCAATTGCAATAAACGGGTCCGGATACAGCAATGGTCGTCTTGTCGCAGTCAACAAAAAATTTAATAAAAGCGGTACCGTTACGCCAAGTCCGCCGGATAAAAACATCACCACACCCTTTACCATAAAATAGCTTCTTCTATCACACCTTAGCAGCACACTTTTTACATAACCGGAATGATAATCCTCATACCAGCTTCCCACATAGGGCAGCACCGCTAATAGCGGAAAAATCATATAATACCAGTAAGACTGCATCCGATACGCACTAGCGCCCATCCAGCATACATATACATTTTCCGGAACCTCTAATGCAAACATTTCAGCGTGATACACATGCTGCACGAAATGCCAGACAGCCACCCCGCATCCAAGGACCATTGTTATTCTAAAATCCTTTTCACCAAGCATCCTATTTAACTCATTCTTCCATAGGGATTTCATTCCACACATCCTCCAGTGATTTTAAATATATCATTCCATATTTATCCGGTTCTACATAATCCAAACCGCATCCTGTCGGGTTATATTCCAGAAGGAAATGTGCATCAGCTCCCTCTTCCTCCTCTTTTATCACATAAATCAAATCCGTAGTCAGCGTTTCCCCTTTTTTAATCAATCCCTGAAATACATCCGGATTTCCATCATCTTCTTTAAATAAACTTGTTCCATCCAACTCGATGGATCCGATTCTCAAATCATCCTCCGAAAAATAAGCAAGCCGTATGGAATTTAGCCAAAAATCCACCTCTTCCGCCTGCTCTATCGTAACATTCACAATCACATATGCTCTGTTCTCAAATAAATAGCCATTCTCATCCAACTTCTGGCTTAAAAAATCATACCAATCGCCCTTTTTTCTCGTGACAGTTACATCATTTACTGTAATGTTCATTCTATTCAATGACATAGTTTCGCCTTCTTGCACTACCTTACAGCCATGTGTGGCGAGTTCTATTGTATATTTCAATGTCTCTTCTTCGCTCTGTGTATCTGGTTCTGTTGCCGCCTCTGTTTCTATATGATTACTCTTATTTCCTTGCTCTTCACTAACAGAATTCTTCTCCTGACAGCCCATCAATAGTATGGTTACTACCAAAAGCAATATGTAATAGATCTTTTTCTTCATGCTTTCCTTATCCCCTTCCCTGCACTTATTATAACGATTAAGTTGAAAAATCCTTTTAAGGCAAGGGAAAGATTTTCTTAAAAATCAAAGAGTTTTATGAACCCCACTCTCTGACATAGTATCAAAGAATGGGGCTCTATCATGTTATATTTGTTTATTGATATTTCTATTCTCTATTGCCTAATAACGATTGCTTATATTATCCGGACTCCATTTTCCGCTAATCGTATATGTTTGATTTGTCTGTTCTGTTCCAATTACAAGATACGCATAAGAATAATTACCATATACGGTGTTAGAAATATAGCGGTATGAGCCAGATGGGACACTGATAATACTTGAACATCTATTAGGGTCAATAGCAGTATATGAATTTGCATTATTTGTACCCGCTACACATACTAAAAGTGCCGGATTTGAGGCATAACTTTTAATATAAGACGCAGTATTATCTTGTTTTTCCCTTGGTTCAATCGGATAATCCGATCCATCCGCATAATATTCAATTGAAAATGTTGTATCTTTATAGTTATTTGCAAATACTCTTACTGTCTCTCCACATAAGCTTGTTGCCATTAATAAACAGCATATAAATAGACCTAGTTTTTTCTTCATAATAATTTCCTCTCTTAAATAATTTTTCATAGAATCAATGGTTACCCTCATGTTAACCCATTCCTTTTACTTTTCAATACGTGTGTCGTGAAACGACATTTTTCTGCACTTTTTGGCTATATTTTTTATAATACAAGGTACTTGTAAGCCAGCTGTTAGAATCATTCCCGTCCCTATACAAACCGCATAGCTTTGTTTTCCCAAAAGCAGCAAGCCAATATACACTATGTAGAAAAATAATGAAATAATCGTCGTTTCTTTCTTCCTCAATTTCTTTTCATCCGGCTCTAGCCTGCGGTTTTCCGAATCAATGGGACTGCACACAATTAGACTTACAACAGCCCATATAACAATTGCATCAAATAAAACATTGTGCTCTATATGTGACGCAGTAAAAATACAACCAAATAACAAAAGGCAGGAGCTCACCAAACATACCCACTCTCTTTTTGCATGAAAACCACCGCTGAATTTTCGGATAATCATAAACGGAAGAATAAGCACTATACTTGTCCTTACTTCTCCCATTAATCCACCGATGATTACCGCATATATAAGTGGTGTAATTCCTAAAAAGAAACTGTGAACCGCATATTCATACAATTCCCTGCTTTCTTCTTCAATTGCCTCCTGCCTGATGAGCCAGCTTACAATAACTCCTGCCAATTGTTCCATTACTTATCTCTCCTGAACTGTTTTAATTCTTTTGGTGCTTTGGGCTGATGTAGCAATATGCATGAGCTAGTGTTCGCTTCAATATGTAACATCCTCTCTAATGTGGATGCAACCGCTTTAGCAGAGCTCTTAGATATTGTTGTCTTTTCCATAGCTTCTTCCTCCTTTCGTTAAAAATAACCATTGAAACTACATCTGTATAATACTTGAAAGTATGTTTTTTTTCGAGCTCATATGCGTTAACGACATTGTTTCTTTTGATTTTGGTTTTTTTCTCCATAGCAAAAGAAAAATCAATTGTATGGCAGAACATTTTATTATTTATACACATTTTTTCTTTCATTTAATAATTTAATACAGAATTATTCTGCTAATTCTTGTTTGCTTATCATCTTATGCTTGTTATTATTATAAAAAAGGATGTGATGTATTTGGATATTCAATACAATGTAATCGGAAACAGAATACAGATGAGACGCAAAGAACTTGGCATGAAACAATATGTCCTAGCTGAACAGCTTGATATTTCTAATAATCATATGTCATCTATTGAAAATGGTCGAGAAAAGCCTAGTTTGGAAATACTATTACACATATGTGACATACTAAAAATCACACCGGATTATTTGCTTTTAGGCAATATGCATACAGATGATATTTCTCAAGATATACTGGCAAGCCTACGTCTTTGTAGCAAGGAAGATGTAAAACTTGCTCGTGATTTTATTGAACTTTTAGTGGAACGAAATCAAACCAAGTGGAATCAGAACCATTCCACATAATTTTAAGGTATATATCTCTATGATATATGCCTTTTCTTTTACCAAAACGCACCATAATCTGTCTTTTCGTTCATATTCATTGCTTTCCTATTTTTATTCCAGTAGAATATAACTTATCTACATCTTAATTTGATTGGAGATTGTGATATGGGAATTACACTATGCTACATAATTGCATATTTTATTGAAGCACTCATTATTGTACAATACTGTTCCTCACTATTTACTGCGAAACATTCAAAAATCATTCAATGGTGTGTGGTTCTTACTCTTTATACGATTCTTTTTGGGATTTCCTGTTTAGAAAATTTCCCACTAAATATGGTTTCTTTTCTCATTATCAATTTTATTTTTATCCTCTGCATCTATGAAACCGGTTGGCAATCTGCTCTTTTTCATACAACAATAGTTACAATCGTCATGGGATTAAGCGAACTAATTGTCTCAGGAGTTTTTACGCACCTGGCAAGAAATCTTTATGAGTCTGACACCTATCTTAGAAGTCTGCTCATATTACTTGTATTTGCCAAACAGTTGTACTTTTGGATTTTATTCATTATTTCTCGGTTCTTTGTAAAATCAAAAGATCCCTGTCATGCTCCCGGCAAAGAAATTTTATTATTGACGGTTATTCCACTTATTTCTATTTTTGTACTAATTACACTAATCTCTATTTGTTATTATGTTACGCTTCCGGAAATCCTTAATCATATGGTCTCTCTAAGTGCCACTCTTTTATTATTTGCAAACCTTACGATATGGGCAATCTACATCTACTCTGGGGAAAAGAACCGCGATTTTACAGAAATGCAGCTTCAGTTGCAAAAAGAATATGACTCCGTTTCCTATTATAAAATGCTGCTAAAGCAGGATGAATCACAAAGTATTCTGATTCACGATATCAAAAAGCATCTGCATTCCATTGCACTGCTAAATGAACAGGGTGAGAAGGAAAAAGTTGCTTCCTATATCAAGCAGCTCGTTAATTCTTCTGATTTGCAGTCGGCTTCCCGCGTCTGTGACAATGAATTCCTAAATGCAATCCTTTGTCGTTATCAAAATGATTGCAGAGAACGCGGTATTTCTTTTCATACAGATATCAGAAGCAACACAGTAAACTTTATCGAAGAAAATGATTTAACATCCCTCTTCTGCAATTTGTTGGATAATGCTGTCGAATCTGCTTCTAAACAGACTTCTTCCTTTATTGAGTTAAACGTTCTACGGAAACCACAGACAGATCTCACCATCATAACCATGGTAAATTCCTGTCGTGTGAATCCTTTTCCAACAACTGGCAGGAAACTCGTTTCAACAAAGAAAGATGCGACAAGACATGGCTTTGGCATAAAGAGTATTAAGCGAATCGTTGCAAAATATAGTGGAAACATGGAACTTTATTATGACGAGGAAGAGAAGAGTTTTCATACAATTATCACATTAATAAACGGACGGGAAATCATATAAATCTCCCGTCCTCTAATAAATACTACATTATTCTGAAATTATATTTCACTTAATCCCTTGGAATAAATATATATCCCAACAACTCTCCCATAATAAAATGTAGAATGCCATATAATCCTCCCAATTTTAATATTTTATACACAAAACTCTTAACCGGCATTATAGATGGAAACACTAATGAAATAACTATATATACTAAACCTATTAATGAAGCATACTCCATCATTGTAACTTTTTCCGTTCTGGTTTTAGCTGACAAAACAACACCTGCTACAGTATACAATATACGCCTAACTAGTGTATGCTCCAAATCTAACAGAACAATTACAAATAAAATTATTACCATAAGGAAAAATTTTTTTTGTTTAATATTTAATAATTTCATAATGCTTTCACCTCTAATATTAATATTGATTACTAATCTATGGAACATTTACTGTTATAAATATAGTATATGATCCTCCCATCCCATCAATAGTTCCTATTGCTTCTGAATAAGCCCTTGCACCTGAAACTCCATCCGATGACGCAGGATAATATTGCACATATCCCCTTCCTGTATCATATGAAAAATTATTTGATGATGGATATTTAATAAAATCTTTTGCCCATATTGATTGTCCATCATTAACACTCACTATTCTATTTGAAAATGTCATAGAATAAGTGTTTGATATACATGCCCATGAGCCACTAACATTTATATTTTTTATAGAATCAATGGCTATCCTCATAATAACCCATTCTTTCTACTTTTCAATACATTTGTCGTGAAACGACATTTTTTTGCACTTTTTGGTTATGATATATGCCTTTTCTTTTACCAAAACGCACCATAATCTGTCTTTTCATACGTATTTATTGCTTTCCTATTTTTATTCCAGTAGAATATAACTTAACTACTTCTTAATTTGAGGGAATTTTGTATGCGGATTCTTATTTGTGATGATGACTGTCTTATGAACGAACAATTGGAAAAATATCTTCAGGAGTACTTTGCAAAAAACAAACTTACCTGCCCTGAAATAGTTTCTTATAATAGTGGGGAAAAATTACTTGCTGATTCTGGGAAAAAAGATATTGTTTTTTTAGATATAGAAATGCCCGGTGTAAGTGGTATCTATACCGGAAAAGAACTAAAGAAAGGTAATCCTAATGTAATCATTTTTATAGTAACTTCCTTTTCCGAATATTTAGATGAGGCCATGCGGTTTCATGTTTTTCGCTATCTTTCAAAACCGCTTGACAAGCAACGCCTGTTTCGGAACATGAAAGATGCGTTACAGCTATATAATACCTCAAATACCAAAATTGCAATTGAAACGAAGCAAGGTGTTTATTCTATTTCTACTTCTAACATTATATGCGTGGAAGCGCTAGGCAGAAAAGTGATTATTCACACTACCCAAGCTGACTATGAATCGGCACATACCATGCAATACTGGGTAGAACATCTTTCCATGCCTTGTTTTTTTCAGACACATAGAAGTTTTATTGTAAATTTAGAACATGTAACAGACTTTTCACACACATTGATTTCGCTTTATCGAGGCCAGTTTAAAGCCTACCTAACGCGAAGAAAATTTAGCCAGTTCAAAGCGACTTATTTATTATATTTAGAAAGTCTGCAATAATTTCAATGGGAGTGTCTATTTATGAGTATTACTATTTGCTATATCATTATTTTTTAGTAGAAGCCCTTATCTTAAAACAGTATTGTTCTACCGTGTTTCTTTCGAAATATTCTAAAATAGCTGAATGGATATTTATCTTTGGACTTTATTGTATTTTATTTGCTGTTTCCTCGTTTGAAATTGCTATATTAAATTTGTCTGCATTTCTAATTATCAATTTAATTTTGATAAAAAGCTTGTATCAAACAAACCTCTTATCCGCTCTTTTTCATGCCTTAATTCTCACCACAATCATGGGATTTAGTGAATTAGCAGTTGCAGGAATATATTCGCAACCCACATTGAACTTATATGCATCAGATTCCTATATCGAAAATCTAATATTTATAGCTGTTTTTGGTAAACAAATTTATTTTTGTATATCATTTATCATTTCACGTTTTTTTGTAAGAACAAAAGAAAAAAATCAAAATTCAGGAAAAGAACTTCTGATGCTCACAATCATTCCATTCATTTCCATATGGATTATGCATACACTCGGCTCCATTTCCTACAACATCATTCTACCATCTAATATAAACAAAATGGTCGCCATTAGTTCCATCCTTTTGTTGGTTTCCAATGTTACGATATGGGCAATCTACATCTACTCTGGGGAAAAAAACCGCGATTTTACAGAAATGCAGCTTCAGTTGCAAAAAGAATATGACTCCGTTTCCTATTATAAAATGCTGCTAAAGCAGGATGAATCACAAAGTATTCTGATTCACGATATCAAAAAGCATCTGCATTCCATTGCACTGCTAAATGAACAGGGTGAGAAGGAAAAAGTTGCTTCCTATATCAAGCAGCTCGTTAATTCTTCTGATTTGCAGTCGGCTTCCCGCGTCTGTGACAATGAATTCCTAAATGCAATCCTTTGTCGTTATCAAAATGATTGCAGAGAACGCGGTATTTCTTTTCATACAGATATCAGAAGCAATACTGTAAGCTTTATAGAAGAAAATGATTTGACATCCCTCTTCTGCAATCTATTGGATAATGCTGTAGAATCTGCTTCCAAGCAGACTTCTTCCTTTATTGAGGTAAATGTCCTACGAAAACCACAGACAGATCTTACCATTATAACCATGGTAAATTCCTGTCGTGTAAATCCTTTTTCCACAGCTGGCGGGAAACTCGTTTCAACAAAGAAAGATGCCACACGACACGGCTTTGGCATAAAGAGTATTAAGCGGATTGTCGCGAAATATAATGGAAACATGGAACTTTATTATGACGAGGAAGAGAAGAGTTTTCATACGATTATCACATTAAAAAACGGACGGGAAATTTCTTAAATCTCCCGCCCGTAAATGTTTTACTGTTCGATAAGTTGGAACTCTTTATATAATTCCCTGCGATACTGTGCATCTGTTGTCACCCGGTTCACATCGTCCATTCTTCCGGCAGCTAGTAAATGTTGGATTAGTATAGATAGCATATCTTCGCCCTTTTTTTTGCCTTCTTCATATGATATCTCTTTTTCATTCTTAATATGCGCCTGTTCATCATATTCTGTTAATAACATAGAACGCACCTCCTCGCGGTCCTCTCGTAAAATATCCTCAAGAATCCCCTGCTTTATACACTCACCTATCGCTAGGTCAACTGCATCTTCGATATTACCCATTTCCTTCAGATACTCGCGTATCATGGCTATAAACTGTGCATATTCCTTAAGTTTCCTGCATTTCTCCATTACTTTCTTATTATAGCCCAAATTAATATTCAATACAACCGCCCGGCACTGCAAAGCTGCATTTTCTTTGCTATACTCTTTCGGAAAAGCTGCACTCAGTTCCAACACCTGACGTTCCGGTTCCTCTTTTGTACCATTATAAAATACCACAAACTGCGGATAGGGCAACTCAATGAGTTTTTCACTATATAAATCTTTTCTTGGTCCGATTATTTTTTGATATAATTTTGCAAAATACAGTAGTCCCCTTAACGGAAGATTGGGATTAAACGTGCTTTGATGTTCATAAAGGTTCAAAACTTCGGTAAATAGAAACGAAACATCATTTTTCATTCCCATATATACTACGTCCTCAAGTGTGTTTACTTCTATATCTTCTGGATTACTATAGTTTGTATCATTCATCGCATTATAAAGTTCCAACAAATCCTTCTTATCCCGAAAAATTCGCTTGAACAGTCTGTCTTTATACTGTCTATTTACCACTAACTATTCCTCCTATGAATTGTAATAATTGATATTTGAACGATTCGTCCCAGATCAGTAAAATATTCCTCATGTCGACTATGTTATAGATAATTCCTGCTCGCCATGCAGGAATCAAATATGAAAAGGATGGTGCTAACAGTATAACATCAGAACTATTTTTTTACAAACGAAAAAGGACAGGAAATTTCATAAATCTCCCGTCCGCTAGTGTTTTTCTGTTCGGCTATTAGAACTCTAAAAATCATACTCTGTCATAATAAAATACTTACCATGTTTATTCATACGCGTTAACAGAAATTATTATTTCGATGCGTTCCTCTTCTAATTCGTTTTCCATATTTGGTTGCTCTAACATCACTGTTCGCATATATTTTATCAGTACACCGTTCTCATCAATATAATATTTTCTCTCGTCGTAATGATAAGTTGTCCTCTCTAGTAACAGATTATGTTCCTTTTGCGCATTAATTGCATCATCTGACGCCCCCATATTTATCAGATTATTAATAGCTTCTTCGCCTAAAAGAATTGCTGTATTACGCATTTCATCAAGTGCTTTTTGGTTAAGTGTTATAACAATCTCGGTAACATCCTTATCATTAGCGACAACATGCTCTATTTGACTAGAATCCACTAAAATTTCATCAAGGAAAGACAGCTTGTATTCCACTGAATCCTGCAGCCATTGTCCACCATTATATCGAACATATTGGTTGCCTTTTTCGTATTTACGTTCCTGTAAAAGCATATCTGTTCCAATATACAGTTCATAACTCCAGTCATCCCCTTGTTGATTAACTACATAAATCTGTTTTTCTGATTCTTGACCTAAAGTATATTGCACTTCGTATGATATTTCATCTTTACTTCTTAGATTATCGTATGCTGTTTCAACTAATGCGTAGTTTTCTTTTGTTCCACCACATGCAGTCAAACAAGCAAAAAATGTTACTACTACTAGTATGATTTTCTTCATAATACCCCTTATATCTGTACGCCAAGCAAATAAACATATACATTATTATTTGATATTCTTATTTCTATTGGGAAACTTACCTCTGACGATTGTTCTATTTTAAAAACATTTTTAGCATCATAGCAAGCATACGCTTCTGATTGTGCTGTTTCCTGCATCTGAACCGGATATGCAGTTAAACATGGCATTATTGGAGAAGTCGCAATTCCAGTATCAATAAAGGAATCATAGCCATTATTAACTACAGAATAACTAATTGGATATATTGTAATCGCATATAAATAATAGCTATTCGACACCATCAATGTAGCATCATATATATTACGATATCCTGTTCCAGAAGCCGATGTACCACCAATCCAAGTCTTGCTTCCTTCTCCAACTAGTAAATCATATGCAGAATATACTCCATTTTCATCAAAGGCAATTCCTAGCAATTCATCATCACTTATCCATTTACTTTCTCTATATACCACATTCAGATTTTTTCTCATGCTCATTTTGCTTGTGCGGGCATTATTTATTTCATTCGCGTTTAGAATTTCTTCTTCTAAATGTGGGAATGCCTCAATTAGTTTTCTCCTTTACAAATATTGGTAGGTAGCATCAATGGTTTTACTCATAGTAACCCAATTCGCTATCACACTTCAATATGTATTTCGTGAAACGACATTTTTCTACACTTTTTGGTAATATTTTCAATATTATCCCGGAAACATAGAACTTTACAATGATGAGGAAGAGAAACGTTTTCATTCAATTACTACATTAAAAAACGGATGGGAGATATCACAAATCTCCTGTCCGTAAGTATTTTATTATTTGTTGTCAATTGGAGTTGTTACCATGTTAAAACACAATCTTTTTAACGATACACTCTTTAAAATCATTCTGCTCACAAAACATGCCATATCGATAGGCAAATAGATGTTACTTTGCCCGTCTTGTCAAAAAAATTTTTATTTCTCGTCTTCTTTAAACCGTCTTATGCCTTTCTTAATCTCCTCTGCATCAATTTCCACAATCTCTGTGTTCTTCGTGCGAAACTGCAGCATCGTCTCATCGTCCATGCAAAGCCCTGCCAGATAACAGCGTAAGGAAACCAAAATAGCACTGTGTGACATAATCAGCACATTTCCGGTTTCTTTTTCCATGATGGTTTTTAACGCACGGAATGTTCTTTTTAGTACATCATTATAGCATTCACCGTCCGGTGTATGTGTATATCTACGGTGGGAATTCCAGTAATAATAGGTCTCACCGTAGGTTTTTTCAATATTCGGCCAGTTATCACCTTCCCATTCCCCCAGGTCCATCTCTACCAAATCCTGTAATGGAATACATTCTACTCCAAGAGCAGAAGCTGCAATCTGGGCAGTCACAGCCGCACGAAGCTGTGGAGAAGTATAGACTCTGTCAATCTGATAATGTTCACTCACAAGCTTGTCCGCAAGTGCCTTCGCCTGACGCAGTCCGGTCTCATTTAGCGGAACATCCGTTGTCCCCTGTATTTTCTTTGCTACATTCCAGTCAGTTTCTCCGTGTCGTACAAAATAGAATTTCATCTGTTATGCTCCTCATGACGAGTCTAATTGTCTCTTACTTTTTTATTATATCCCACATACCCTACCAAAACAATAGCAGTCATAAGAATGTTTCCCTTTTAATGGAAATATTCCCATGACTGCTTTTGTCACATAAAGTTATTCTATTTTGCGATGTCGATTCGCACCAGTGCCCTGCGAAGTGCCAGTTCTGCACGCATAACGTCCACGGATTCGGTTCTATGTGCCAGACGCTCCTCAGCTCGCTTCATTGCTGCCTCGGCACGTCCCACATCAATTTCATCCGGCCACTCTGCAACTTCTGCAAGAAGGGTTACTTTCTCCGGCAGTATTTCTGCGAAACCGGAGTGTACGGCTGCAATCACATTCTCTTCTCCATCTCTGTGGATGGTCACAACACCCGGTGCAAGCACCGTGGTAAGCGGTATATGATTTTTATATACACCAATCTCACCGGCAGCCGTATTAAATTCGATCATTGTCGCCTCACCCTTGTGAAAGACACGGTCCGGCGTAATAATCTCTACCTCAAAAACTTTGCTCAAATCTGCCATAATGACCTCCATTTACTTATTTATGCGCTTCGTTATAAGCTTCACGCACTTCGTCAATGGTACCCTTATTTAAGAAGTAGCCTTCCGGAATGTCATCATGCTTGCCTTCCATGATTTCTCTAAAGCCACGTACGGTCTCTGAAATCGGAACATACTTTCCTTCCAAGCCGGTAAACTGTGTTGCAACAGAGAACGGCTGGGATAAGAATCTCTGAATCTTTCTCGCACGGTTAACGGTAATCTTATCTTCTTCTGATAATTCTTCCATACCAAGCATTGCAATGATATCCTGCAATTCTTTGTATTTCTGTAAAATCTCCTGTACACCACGTGCTACCTCAAAATGCTCCTGACCTACGATACGTGGGTCTAAGATACGTGAAGTAGAACCAAGCGGGTCTACTGCAGGATAGATACCAAGCTCTACGATAGAACGCTCCAATACAGTGGTCGCATCCAAGTGCGCAAAGGTTGTTGCCGGAGCCGGGTCTGTTAAGTCATCCGCCGGTACATAAACTGCCTGTACAGAGGTAATGGAACCATTCTTTGTAGAAGTAATACGCTCCTGAAGAGCACCCATTTCTGTCTGTAAGGTTGGCTGATAACCTACGGCTGAAGGCATACGTCCTAACAACGCGGAAACCTCTGAACCCGCCTGTGTAAAACGGAAAATATTATCAATAAATAACAGCACGTCTTTTCCGCCTTTGTCACGGAAATATTCTGCCATGGTAAGACCTGTTAATGCTACTCTCATACGTGCTCCTGGCGGCTCGTTCATCTGACCGAACACCATGGTAGTTTTATCGATAACGCCTGATTCTTTCATTTCGTAGTAGAGGTCGTTCCCTTCACGGGTACGCTCTCCTACACCTGTAAATACAGAGTATCCACCATGCTCGGTTGCAATGTTGTGGATTAACTCCTGAATTAATACGGTTTTACCTACACCGGCACCACCGAACAATCCGATTTTACCACCCTTCTGATATGGGCAGAGAAGGTCAACGACCTTGATACCTGTCTCTAACATTTCTTGAGAAGTTGCCTGCTCTTCAAATGCCGGAGCGCTCCTATGAATTGGCCAAACCTCTACGCCTGTTGGTGGGTCGATTTCGTCAATAGGATTACCCAAAACGTTAAACATACGTCCTAATGTATTCTCACCTACCGGTACACTGATTGCTGCACCTGTAGCAATTGCATCCATTCCACGTACAAGTCCGTCTGTTGGTCCCATGGCGATACATCTGACTGTATCATCACCCAAATGCTGAGATACTTCCACGACTAATTCGCCGCCATTTTTCTGCGGAATCTTAATCGCATCGTTAATCTCTGGCAAGTTGCCTTCTGTGAATTTAATATCCAGAACGGCACCGATAATCTGGGTTATTTTACCGATATTGTTTGCCATTGCTTTCTTTCTCCTTGTTTATAAATTTAACTGATAGCAGATGCACCGGCAATAATCTCAGTTAATTCCTGAGTAATTGCGCCCTGACGCGCTCTGTTATACTTCAGCGTCAAATCACTGATAATGTCTTCTGCATTGCTTGTTGCAGAATCCATCGCCTGCATTCTGGCACCATTTTCACTTGCTACTGCTTCTACCAACGCACCGTAGAATAAACTTGTAATATATTTTGGAATAATCATATCCAAAGCCTCTTCTTCGGTTGGCTCATAAACCATCTGGGCTGTTGCACCAACCGGTTCCTCCGATTCCGTCGTATCGATTTCTACCGGAAGCAGCTTGATAAGCGTCGGTTCCTGGCTTACGGTATTCTTAAAGTGCGTATAAGCCAGATAGATTTCACCAATCTCGCCATTTGTAAACGCCTCTAATACCTGCTTGCAAAGTGCGGCTGCATCCGGATAAGTCGGAGCTTCTATCAATTCACTGTCACTGTATTTGATATGATATCCGCGTCTTATCAATGCATCCTGGCCTTTATTTCCAATTGCGTATATTTCCACATCTTCCTTCGGTAAGCCGCTGTTTGCAATCAGCTTTACAATATTGGAATTGTATCCGCCTGCCAGACCTCTGTTTGATGTGATGGCAACGACTGCCTTCTTTGGCGATTCCCCGGAAATCAGATACGGATGATTCACATTCGCTGATTTCGTCAGTATTGAGCGGATGGTCTGATACATATGGTTTGTATACGGATTGGTCTGCTCTGCTCGACTTCTCGCCTTCTGCAATTTAACCGTAGAAACAAGCTTCATGGCTTTTGTGATTTGCTGCGTACTCTGTATGCTGCTTTTTCTTCTCTTTATGTCTCTCATTGAAGCCATAAGGAAAATCCTCCTTCCGCCACGACTGCTTATTTCATGAATTCTTTCTTACATTCTTCGATTGCGGCAATTAATTTCTGTTCGATTTCTTCACTGATAACCTTTTCCGTACGGATTGCTTCCGGAATTTCCGGATATTTGGTATCAACGTATTCGAACAATGCCTTCTCAAACGGAAGAATCTCTGCAACCGGAATATCCATCAGATATTTCTTTGTAGTTGCATAAATAATCATAACCTGCTTTTCAACCGGCATCGGCTGATACTGTGGCTGAACAAGCATCTTTTTAATGCGTTCGCCCTGCGCAAGCTTTTCAGCAGTATCTGCATCCAATTCAGAACCGAACTGAGCGAAAGCTGCCAATTCACGGTACTGGGCAAGCTCTGTACGGATCGGTGCTGCAATCTTTTTCATTGCCTTAATCTGTGCGGAACCACCTACTCGTGATACGGAAAGACCTGCATTAATCGCCGGTCTGAAACCTGCGTTAAACATTTCTGTTTCCAAATAAATCTGACCATCTGTAATAGAAATGACATTGGTCGGAATATACGCAGAAACGTCTCCGGCCTGTGTCTCAATGATAGGTAAAGCAGTTAAGGAACCGCCGCCTAATTTTTCGGACAAACGAGCCGCACGCTCTAATAATCTGGAGTGTAAGTAGAAAACATCACCCGGGTAAGCTTCACGTCCTGGTGGTCTCTTTAATAGTAAGGAGAGGGTACGGTATGCAGCTGCATGCTTACTTAAGTCATCATAGACAACAAGTACATCCTGTCCGCTTTCCATCCACTCTTCACCGATTGCACATCCGGAATATGGAGCAATATACTGTAATGGTGCAAGCTCACTGGCAGTTGCTGCAACAACTGTGGTGTAAGACATTGCGCCGAACTCTTCTAATGTTTTTACGATAGAAGCTACGGTAGAAGCCTTTTGACCAATTGCAACGTAAATACATTTTACGTTTTCATGCTTCTGATTGATAATGGTATCAATTGCAATGGCTGTTTTACCGGTCTGTCTGTCGCCGATAATCAACTCACGCTGTCCGCGTCCGATTGGAACCATGGAGTCAATTGCCTTGATACCTGTCTGTAACGGAGTGTCTACGGATTTTCTGGAAATAACACCGCTAGCCACACGTTCAATCTGACGGTATTTATCAGTTACGATAGGACCCTTGCCATCAATTGGCTGTCCTAACGCATTTACAACACGGCCTAATAACGCATCGCCAACCGGAACCTCAACCACACGCCCGGTTGTCTTTACGGTATCTCCCTCGTTGATATTCTTCTGGGAACCTAATAATACGGCACCAACGTTATCCTCTTCAAGGTTTAATACCATTCCGTATACTTCGCCGGGGAACTCTAACAGCTCTCCCTGCATAGCATTCTCAAGGCCGTGAATACGAGCGATACCATCTGCTACCTGAATAACAGTACCAACATCAGCTACTTCTAACTGCGCTGCATACCGTTTAATTTGTTCTTTAATTACGGAACTGATTTCTTCTGGTTTTAAATTCATGGAGCGCATTCACCTGCTTTCAACTGTATTTTTGATAACTCACGGGTCAGATCGCGGAGCTTGTTTTTTACACTTCCGTCCACAACTCTGTCACCGATGCGAATTACCATGCCGCCGATTAAATCTGCATCGACGCTATAATGCATTTCAAATGTTACATATTTTGTAGTCTCTAATAACCGCTTTTCGACCGCTGCCTTCTGTATGTCGGATAGCTCCATGGCAGAAGTCACATAAGCAGTTCCGATATTTTTGTGTTCCTTTACTTCGTCAATAAAGTAATCCAGTACACCAATCACCTGGTCAAAATGCCCCTTGTCCACAATCATGCGCAAGAGTCCTACCAGTTCTTCTGATACTTTACCGGTAAAAATATCTGTCACTACTTTGATTTTTTCTTCTTTTACGATTTTCGGATGACTCATTAGTTTGAAGAGTTCTTCATTTTCTTCTAAGGCAGCCTTTGTCGCCTTTACCTCTTCCAAAAACGCATCCAGCCGGTTTGACTCTAGGGCTACTTCAAACAATGCATCACCGTATGTTTTTGATACTAGCTTTGCCATGTTGATTCACCCATTTCTTTCAACGTCTGTTCTACCAGCGTATCCTGAACTGTCGTATCAATATTGGCTGCAACCACCTTTGCTGCCATTAATGATGCGATAGCTATCATTTCCTGTTTTACTTCATCCATTGCACGCTTCTTAGAAAGCTCTGCTTCCTCGTTTGCTCTGTGCATGATGTTTGCAGCTTCAGCTTTGGCGTCCTCGATAATTTTCGCTTCATTCTTTAAAGCTTTTCTTCGGGCATCGCTTAAAATCTGCTCTGCTTCTTTTTCTATATCCTTAAGCTTTGCTTCGTACTCTGCTTTTAACTTCGCAGCATCTTCTTTATCCGCATTAGCGCTGTCGATATCAGAAGCAATCTTCTCCTGTCTGTCCTTTAACATCTTACGAACCGGGTTAAACAACAGATATGACATTGCTAAGAACAGGAAAAATACTGCAATTGCCATTAACAAGGTATCAAATAAAAGCTGAGGATCAAGACCAAAAAGAAATTCCATCTTTTTTCTCTGGCCTCCCTTCTCAAATTTTGTTCACTTACGGTTCGATTTAGCCTAATGGTTTTACGAAGAGTAAAAGCAGGGCAATTACTAAGCCGTAAAGACCGGTTGTCTCTGCTACGGCCTGTCCTAATAACATGGTTGACATAATGTCACCCTTTGCGCCCGGGTTTCTACCAACTGCTGCTGCACCGTGTCCTGCTGCGATACCCTGTCCAATACCAGGTCCGATACCTGCGATAACTGCTAAACCAGCTCCGATTGCTGAGCATGCCATAATTAAATCATGTCCTGTAATATTCATAAAATTAGTCCTCCATAAATAAAAATATATGCATGTGCGGAAGAATACCGGTTTTGTATTCTTCCAAACGAATCACATTGTGATTCGTTTTTTATTCCATTTCGTAGTTCTGGCTGATATAAGTCATTGTCAGCATACAGAATACATAAGTCTGAATTGCTCCCGAGAACAAATCCAGATAAACATGGAGTGCCGCCGGCCAAATCAATGCCAATTTTCCGAGCAATCCATATACAAGTGCCATTATAACCGTTCCTGATAATACGTTTGCAAACAAACGTAATGACAGGGAAATCGGAACCGCAATCTCACTGATTAAGTTGATTGGGAACCAGATTGGCAGCCACGGCGGTAACGGCGAACACATATCCTTCCATATCTGTTTTAACGGCAGATTTTTAAACTGCGCGATATGGATCAAAGAAAATGTGATAAGACCCAGTGCCAGGGTTGTACCATAATCCGCTGTCGGCGGTCTTAAACCAAACAGACCGGAAATATTGCTAAAAAATATGAATACAAAAATGGTCAAAATATAATTCGCATACTTTGGTGCAGCGATTTTTCCCATCGTACTGTAAACAATTCCATCCAGCTTTTCTACGAGCAGCTCCAGAAGATTCTGCAGCCCATCCGGCACTTCTGTTGCGCGCTTCATTTTGAAATGTCCGACAACTGCCAACGTCAGCATCAGGAGCATTACAATCAAAATGCACACATGTGATGTGGTAATCCAGACTTCATTGCCAAAAAAATTGACCGGAAATAACCCGTGTATCATAAAGTCAATATCGCTTCCGCCGGATTCCATCAAAATTGCGTTACTCACAATTTCACCTCCTTATATATTTTTGTTATCATCGTTGTCCGAAGACTCATCACCTCTTCCTTGTAATTTTAGAATAACTTTATGTGTAAAAGGCGCAAGATACGCAGCTATCTTTAAGCCTAACACTCCAATAAATGCAGAAAACAAATTGCCCAGGTTAAACTTCATCATGACAAAAAACACAATCACCACTACTACATAACGCAGCAGAGATTTTGCAATGACTCTGTTTCTTGCCCCGTGTTCACCATAGATTTCCACCGCATCCCGGATTACCACCGCTATATGAATTGCCATCCCTACTGCAAGAGAAATTCCAATCAAAAGCCCTGTGCTGTAGCGGACCTTGTCTGTCACAAACCAGACTCCGATAAGCTCTGCCAACACTCCATATACAATAATTCCCAGAACCAGGTCCGGTAATGCATCATTCAA
Organism: uncultured Roseburia sp.; assembly: GCA_945787015.1. Taxonomy (GTDB): domain Bacteria; phylum Bacillota; class Clostridia; order Lachnospirales; family Lachnospiraceae; genus Roseburia. The sequence continues at coordinate 29,126 of CALZGM010000002.1, read as the reverse complement.
TCTTCTTAACATCTGTTACTTCCTAAATACTTACTTCTCATGTCGTTTCCGCTCGCTCTTCATGAACGGCTTCGCCATTTTATAGATGCTTGTAAATCCTGCCAGTGCCCCGGCAAAAAACAATACCAGAATCACCCATGGCATGTCATATTTTTTATCAAGCCAGATTCCAAGCGCCATACATATCGCAATCGGCACTATCATATTTAATCCAAACTGTAGGATCATTGTCAGTGCCTGAAATACTTTTCTCGGATTTTTCATTTTTTCTCCCTGATACGAAAAAAGGTAATACTTTTTGACGAAGTATCACCTTTTATTATATCATTTTTCAGATTTTTGTCTATGAATTCTTGCATTTGAGAGAACTTTTAATAATTATTTTACAAACATATTGATTGCCTTATTCAGCTGCTCAATTGCTTCCATGTCGCCATCCTCTACTGCTTCCACAATACAGTGTGACACATGATTTTTTAAGACCACCTTGCCCGTATTGTTAATCTCTGCCCGCACGGCTGCCAGCTGTATTAAGACATCACTGCAGTCTTCGTCCCGTAATACCATCTGCTTTACTGCCTCCAAGTGACCGATTGCCTTGGATAAGCGGTTTACAACCTTCTTTTTTTCTTCCTGTGAATGAACATGCTTGTGCAATTCATGTATGTGCTCGTGGAGATGTTCCTGCTTATTTTCCATTTATCCTTCAATCCTATCTTTTAATCTATAAACTGATTATACCAAAAGGGAAAATATCTTTGCAATCCATTATTTTTCCAAGTATCCCACAACCTGATACATCTCATCATTCGAAATCTTCACTGTTACCTGCAGCCGGGATTCAAAAATGGCAGCAAGCTCCTCTTCACTCATCAAGCCGACGGACACCTTGCTGGCACTTCCGGAATGATGGATATCAATCTTTGCACGGCTCATTCCATGAGCAATGGTAAGGGTTCCTCCCGGCTTTAAGTGGCTTACAAGCATATTTATTAATTTCTCCGGGTCCGGGAAATGCGGAAAGGCATTATAAACAACTATGCAGTCAAACTTATGGTCAAACGAAGCTGTTTCCACATCGCCGCACAGAATATGTACGTTTTCCCGGTCAAATTTTTTTCGAGCAATCTTTACCATTTCCGGCGAGATATCAATCGCGGTCACTGTTTTCACATTTCTTGCAAGATAATCAGGTATCAAAATGCCCGTACCACAGGCAACGTCGAGCACGTCTTTTCCTGCACAAACCTTTGCATTGTCTAAAATCGTATTGATAATCGTATCATTTCGAACCATATCATCATCCCAATGCACGGCTTGGCGGTCAAAAAACTCGATTATATCGCTTTTGTTCATTGCCACATCCTCCATGTTGCTGCAACTATGCTTCCTTAGAATATCTCAGCGGAATCAATCTCGCTTTCATCAATGCAAAAACAAGCGTTGGCAAAATCACAAGCTGAATGACAATCCCCGGCAAAGCTGTAACAAAATAGCTGGTTGTCCACATCGCCATGCCAAACTTACCCGGCATAAAAATGACCGCTTTTGCAATTCCTGCGATAACGCGGCCTGCAAGCATTGCTGCCACTAAACTGATATATAAATCTGCATACACCTTTCCTGTATGTACAAGCTTCATCATAAGTCCTGCCACGCAGCCATATACAGCACATTCTACCATCATTGGGGGAAGATATGCCATTGGAGGCATCGCTGTGATGAGCGTTGAAAATAATGGTCCCGCAAGACCGCAAAGCAAGCCATACTGCCATCCGCAGATTAATCCGCAAAGTAATACCGGAATATGCATTGGCAGGTAGATGGAGCCTGCATTCGGAATCGCATGAAATGCCTGTGGCAGTACAACGCATAAGGCAATACATACTGCTGTAATAATTGATTTTTTAACAGTTGTCATTTTATTCATAAATTTTCCCTTTCTTTTTTCCGGCGAATCGCCGTATTAATATATATTTACAGACATAAAATCTGTAAGATACAAAGGATGCTGCAAGTAATGATTGCAAGCCACTCAAAGCCTGTCGGCATTCCAAACTTTCTTTGCCCACGTGCCATATCTGTCCGATACCCTCTGGCTTCCATTGCCAGAGATAATTCATCTGCTCGTTTAAAGGCCGCCAGAAAAATCGGAACCACCAGTGGCATAACCGCCCCGGCTTTATCGAGGAGCTTTTTACTGTCAAATCGTGCGCCTCGTGCAATCTGTGCTTTTTTAATCATATCTGCCTCTTCAAATAGGGTTGGTATAAACTGCATCGCCACCGATAAAATCATCGCAATTTGTTCTGTCGGAATCCGGAATAATTTCAATGGCAGCAAAAGTGTCTCCATTCCTTCCGTCAACACCAAAGGAGCAGTAGTTACCATCAGCACATTGCCGATTACCATCATCAGAATAACTCTCACTGCGATATGAACTCCCTGCATCAGCCCCTCATAAGAGGGTGCAAAAATTCCGATTTTTATCCACGGATTTTCCGGTCCGTAAAAGCAAAGATTCATGACGAAAATGATAATCAAAAACCATATCAACCGCCTAACGGAGCTAAGCGCCGTCTGCAGGCCGATTTTTGAGAAGTAAATAAGGCATCCGGAAAATAAAACCAATACGGCATAGCCCCAAATCGTCTCTGCCATCAAAACTGCCCCCGTCAGAATAAGAAAACAAAAAATTTTTATATTCGCTTTCATCTGATGCACGACGGAGGTTCCCGGCTGATACATACCGGTTGGAAGTTGGTTCATCACTGCTGCCCCCTTCCGATTGCAATCATTTGTTTCAGCAAATCTTCATAACAGATGGTATCCTTTGCAACATCAAACCCTCTCTCTGCCAGCAGCGCTGCACACTGACGCGCCTCGCTGACGCCAATACCATTTTTCTGTAACTCATCCATATCGGAAAACACCTCTCGTGTAACCCCATCCCTAAAAAGCATTCCATCCTTTAGTATCACAATTCTCTCTGCGTATTCTGCAAGCGCATCTGCATTATGAGAAATCATAAGAATCGTCATTCCTGCTTCATTCAACCGCTTTACCAATACTAAAAATGCTTCTCTTCCAAGAGGGTCTAACCCCGCTATCGGCTCATCTAAAATCAGCACTTCCGGTTCTGCTGCCAGAATACCGGCTATCGCAATTCTTCTTTTTTCTCCTCCGGAAAATTCCAACGGTGATTTTTCTCTCACCTTTTCATAATCAAATCCCATCATGGTTAATGCACGCTCTACTGCTGACTGCACTTTTTCCTTTGACCAGCCAAAGTGCTTTAAGCTAAACGCCACGTCCCGTTCCACCGTTGTTTCAAAGAGCTGACATTCGGGATGTTGAAACACCACACCTACCTTACGATGAAGCTCGTTTCTATCATAATTTTTATCATTTATATTTTTTCCATCTAAAAGAACCGCTCCGCTATCCGGTGTCAATAGCCCTGCAATCAGCTGAATCAGGGTGGATTTTCCACAGCCGGTTTTTCCCATAATGCCTACAAATTCTCCCTTTTCAACGGTGAATGAAATGTTTTTAAGTGCGGCCGAGGCATAGGGAGTCCCCGGCGCATAAGTATAAAATACCGAGTCTAACGTAATTGACATAGTCCCTCCACAAGCTCTTCATTTGTCAGAGGACATTCTTTTAATGTAATCCCTGCTGCTTTCAAATCATAATAAGCCCTTACTGCCATTGGCGGTGTAAGTCCGGTCCTATTTAGTAGTTCTATGTCCGGCAGAATCTCTCCGGGGGTTCCTATTCCAAGAATTTTTCCATCATGAAGTAACATCATACGGTCCGCCAATATCGCTTCTTCTATGTAGTGTGAAATCATGATAATTGTTTTTCCCCTTTCCCGGAGCCTTTGCATCGTATTTAACACATCCCGTCTCCCCTCCGGGTCAAGCATGGATGTTACTTCATCGAAAATAAGAATATCCGGTTCTACAGCCAAGACCCCTGCGATTGCAATACGCTGTTTCTGCCCACCGGAAAGAAAATGTGTGGATCGCTTCTCATATCCTGCCATACCCACAGCTTCCAGTGCCACTTTTACCCTGTTCGGAATCTCTTCTTCGCTTACGCCAAAATTACGAAGACCAAAGGAAAGGTCCTCGTCAATAACAGAAGAAACAAACTGGTTGTCCGGATTTTGAAATACCATGCCGCAAGCCTTACGAATTTTCCAGATATTCGCATTCGCCAAAGCATCTAATCCTGCCACCACAAGTTCCCCTTTTTGTGGCGAAATTAAAGCATTTAAATGACGGGCAAGGGTGGTTTTTCCACAGCCATTATGACCTAAAATTGCCCAAAATTCCCCCTCCCTTACCTGAAAGGAAATATTGTCAATCGCCCGGTTTTTACTTTTTTCTAGATAGGAATACGTTAAGTGTTGTGCAATAACTGCCTGCATAATTTTACCTCATATTGCTTGATTATAGCGGTTTTTACAAATTAGGTGAAGCCCCGTGGGGGTATAATATTTTGCAAAAGAATAGGGGTTGAAACTCACCTGTCTCAACCCCAAACTGTTTATAACACTATTTTTACTTCGCGATTCGTATGCTTATAGTTTACCAATTCGACCCCGGCTGCATTTAGCATGCGTTTGGAAGCAATGGTATTTGGCTCTTTCCCGTATTTGTCACTATCGTAAACTACGCGCTTAATTCCCGCCTGAATAATCGCTTTCGCGCATTCGTTACACGGAAATAAAGTAACGTAAATGGTTGCGCCATCCAAGCTGCCGCCACGGTAATTTAATATAGCGTTCAGTTCACTATGTGTAGTGTAGAAATACTTGTTTTCCAAGGGATCACCCTCTCTGCACCACGGGAACTCATCATCCGAGCATCCGATTGGCAAGCCATTATACCCCATGGATAAAATCTTATGGTCCGGGCTTACGATACAGGCGCCCACCTGCGTATTGGGGTCCTTGGAACGCATGCCGGAAAGTATGGCTACTCCCATAAAATACTCATCCCAGCTAATATAGTCTGTTCTCTTTTCGCTCATAAGTCCTCCTTTTTCTCCGAAGGAGACTGCTTCGATTATTTTGTTCCGAAAATACGGTCACCAGCATCACCGAGTCCCGGTACAATATAGCCTTTTTCATTTAAATGGTCATCCAATGCACCAATAATCATATCAACATCCGGATGTGCTTCCTGCATCTTCTTAATGCCTTCCGGTGCAGCAATCACACACATGAAGTGAATGTTTTTCACGCCTCTGTTTTTCAGCATCTGAATGGCTGCAATAGCAGAACCGCCGGTTGCAAGCATTGGATCAACTACGAATACTTCCCTGTTAGCACAGTCTGCAGGTAACTTGCAGAAATATTCAACCGGTTCTAAGGTTTCTTCATTACGGTATAAACCAATATGTCCCACCTTTGCCGCCGGAATCATGGCAAGCACACCGTCTACCATTCCAAGGCCGGCTCTAAGAATCGGCACCACTGCCAGCTTCTTTCCTTTTAATTCCTTTGCGATTGTCTTACAAATCGGAGTTTCAATTTCGACATCCGCCAGCTGAAGATCTCTGGTTGCTTCATAGCACTCTAACATCGCAATTTCACCGATTAAGGTGCGGAAATCCTTTGAGCCGGTTTCAACTCTTCGAAGAATTCCGATTTTGTGCTGAATTAATGGATGATCCATTACCACTACCTTTGACATTTGTTTTTCCTCCTAAGATTCATTTAATAAGTTGACTAGCTTTTGTATTGTCTTTCGCATGGTTTCGTAACACAGTCCATAAGACTGTAAATTTCCGCCATACGGATCCAATATTTCTAATTCATCGCCCACCAGCTCCGTTAAGACGTGGACATTTTCCGGGATTACGTTTTCGTATTTCTCCAGAATTTTCTCCCTTTGTATGTACTCCATTGTCAGAATTAAAGTGTCCTCAGTCAAATCCTCTTCTGTCAACTGCGTCGAGCAAAAATCGCTCAGTGAAATACCATTACTGATTAGAACTGCTTCTGCTTTCTGATTAATTGGCTCCGGGAACAGCACTACCAAACCTCGTGATTCTATATCAACTGGGTGCTTCAGCGAAAAATCCTTTAAAATTGCTTCTGCCATAGGAGCCCGTGATGTACCGCTCTCACATACAAATAAAATTCGATTATATTCTTTCATTCCTAATGTTCTCCTGCTACACATGCAATACCTGATATCCTGCCGCTTTTAACAGACGGTTCATGATTGCCTGTCCGATTCTTGGCGTTTTAAAGCTTTCCGAATATATCGCATCAACTTCTTGTTCATCAAATTCCCGCAGTATCTTATAAAGATGCTGTGCAATTGCATCCTCATCTGTTCTCGCGCCAATACTAAATACCACATCCGCCTGATAACGATGGTATGTCTCATCCGTTGCAATGACTCCAATGCGCAAACCTTCCTTCTGTCCGCCTGCCACCAGCTCATTTATTTTTGCAACCACATGATCCGTCGCGCCTTCTATCAACACCAAATCCGCTTTTGGTGCATAATGCTTATAGCGCATCCCCGGTGCCTTTGGTTTCTGTCCACCCTTCGATGGATCTGTAATATCTGCCGCAAGAATACCCGGATCAATTTGTACCTCTTCTCCAAGCACCTCCTCAAACATCTCTTTTGTAATATAGCCCGGCCGCAGAATCATCGGTTTTTCCTCTGTCAAATCAATAATCGTAGACTCTAAACCGATTCTTACCGGACCTCCGTCTAATATCATCGGAATTCTACCATCCATATCACGTAATACATGCGTCGCCTCTGTCGGGCTTGGCTTTCCGGATGTATTTGCACTTGGTGCCGCAATCAGACAACCGCTTTCTTCAATCAGCCTTAATGCTGTCGGATGATTCGGCATCCGAACTGCTACCGTATCCATTCCGCCTGTCGTCTCATACGGAACTCTTTCATTTTTCCATACGATCATGGTAAGCGGTCCCGGCCAAAATGCATCTGCTAATTTTTTTGCCTGCGGCGGAACCTCCTTTGCAATTGACAGTAGTTCTTCATATTTACAAATGTGAACAATGAGCGGATTGTCTGACGGTCTGCCCTTTGCCGCATAAATCTTTTTTGCTGCTTCCGGTCTTAATGCATCTGCACCCAGACCATATACGGTCTCTGTAGGGAACGCAACCAGTTCTCCGTTTTTTATCAGCTCTGCTGCCTCCTCCATAGAGGCATCATCGCTTGGTTTATTTTCTATTTTTACAAGTTTGGTCTGCATAAATCCTACCATCCCAATTTAAAATCGTTTTTATTATTATGGCACAATTCCAAAATTTAGGCAACCTACTTGCCATGTTTTCCTAAAAAACGTATAATAATATGGATAATAGTTTAAACTATAGCATAAAAGGATAAAGGATATTTGTTATGAAAATTATAAAATCAGATTTTGGAACAACAACCGCAGGGGAAGCTGTTAGTTTATTCCATCTGGAGAATGCAGATGGCGCATATATCGAAATTATCGATTTTGGCGCACGTATCTACAAAATAGCAGTCCCTGACAAAGAAGGTACCCTTAGAGATGTCTGCTTAGGTCTTACCTCAATGGAGGATTATGAAAAGGAAACTTCCTACTACGGTGCAATCTGCGGCCGTGTAGCAAACCGAATCAGAGAAGGCCGTTTTTCACTAAATGGTGTAGATTATCAGCTCGCCATTAACAATGGTCCAAACCATCTGCATGGTGGCGCTGTCGGATACAGCCATAAGGTTTGGAACTCTGCGATAAAAGATGATAAGCTTGTACTTACAATGGAATCTCCTGATGGAGAAGAAAATTATCCGGGTAATCTTACTCTGACTGTTACTTACTCATGGTCTGAAGATAATGAAATCGGTATTTTATACGAGGCAGCTTCTGATCAGGATACGATTTTAAATGTGACAAACCACACCTACTTCAACTTAAATGGTGAGGGAACGGAAAGCATTTTAAACCACGAACTGTTTATAGATGCAGATGCCATCACACCGGTTGACTCCACTCTGATTCCAACCGGAGAACTGCTACCGGTAGAAGGTACGCCATTCGATTTCAGAACTCTCCATACAATAGGTAAATTTATTGATTCTAATCATCCACAGATTGCACCTTTAGGAACCTATGACCATAACTTTGTGATCAATGGAACCGGTTTAAGAGAAGCAGCCATTTTGCAGTCAAAGGAAAGCGGAATCCGTGTCACATGTTTTACCGATCAGCCGGGCATCCAGATTTATGTTGCTGCACAAGGTTCTGACTTTGTAGGTAAATTCGGCGGTTACTACCCAAAACAGGCCAGTGTATGTTTAGAGACCCAGCACTATCCGGATTCCATTAATCACGAGAATTTTCCTAGCATTGTCTTAAAGGCAGGCGAAGCATTCCGAAGCAAAACACTCTATCACTTTTCGACCTTCTAAGCAAAGTGTATTTGCTTTTATACATTTTTTTAGAGATTATTACTTGCTAAGCAGTTCTTTTTGTATTAAAATCAATAATAAGCTATGATTGGATAGCAGATATGATTTCTAATTAATAAGGAGGAACTATATTATGGCATACGTAATTTCAGACGCTTGTGTAAGCTGTGGTACATGTGAACCAGAATGTCCAGTAGGAGCGATCAGCCAGGGAGACAGCCAGTTCGTTATCGATGCTGGTGCTTGTGTAAGCTGCGGTACATGTGCAGGTGTTTGCCCAACAGGAGCAATTAGCGAAGAATAATTGATACTTATTCAAAAAAAGAGGGTTATCTTTACCCTCTTTTTTGTTTGCTCTCAAATATGCTGTGTTTTTTTGTTTTCTTTAAATTTCCGCGAATTGCTTCATCCAGCTTTCGAAACCGCTCTTCCTCTGCCTCTTCCTGCTCTCGCATCAGGTAGTTCATTTCCTTGATAACCTGCTCTCCTACTTCTTCACTAATCGCTTTGCTCAATTGTTCATTATTTGCATTAATTGCTTTTTCCACAATTTCTGTCATAAGCTCTGTAAATTGTGCCATTCGGTCCGTGTTGTCTAAGATACTTCGCTCATCTTCTTTTTGCGCCATCATAAGCGGTCCACGATAAACAACCTGAGGCTTTGGAGGTGCCTCTTCCGGTATCAGATAGTCGCTGCTCCCATTATGTATAATCATGCGAATGGCCTTTAACTGGTAGCCCTTCTCCTTCAATTCCTTTATTTTCATAAAATCATCAATATTCTCTTGTGTATAGTATCGGTGTCCCATTTCATTTCGAGGGATATTAAGATCGAGTTCCTCTTCCCAGTAACGTAATACATGAGATTCTACGTTTACCAGCGAGGCAGCGTCAGATATCATGTAGCGTACCCTTTCCATGGCTTGTCCTCCTCTTTTTTGTTACTTTCTTCTATCTATTATAACTTTCCCATAAATTCGGCACAATGAAAATCGGTCGCCTTATTCCGACACAATTCGCCTCTTGAAACTTTTATACGACAAATGAGCAGAATCCGCTTCCCATTTAGGACTTCGAATTCTGCCCACACTTGCAACATATCATGCTGCTCTTATTTCTCCAAATTTCCAAATTTCGTGTACTGTGGCAACCATGCCAGTTTCACCGTCCCGATTGGACCATTTCTTTGTTTTGCAATAATAATCTCTGAAATACCCTTTTCTTCCGAATCATGATTGTAGTAATCATCACGGTAAATAAACATAACCACGTCGGCATCCTGCTCAATCGCTCCGGATTCACGAAGGTCGGAAAGCATCGGCCTGTGATCCGGTCTCTGCTCTACTGCTCGGGAAAGCTGTGATAACGCAATTACCGGCACGGAAAGTTCTCTCGCAAGTCCCTTTAATGCTCGGGAAATATCTGAAATCTCCTGCTGTCTGGAATCTGAGGATTTACCGGAACCCGACATCAACTGTAAGTAGTCGATGATAATTAATTTCAAATCATGTTCCAGTTTATACTTACGGCACTTGCTACGCATCTCTGCAATGGAAATACCCGGTGTATCATCGATAATTAAGTGTGAATTACCAATTACTCCAGCGCCTTCAATCAATTTCTCCCAGTCGGCATCGGAAAGATTACCGGTACGCAGCGCCTGAGCATCTACATGCGATTCCAAAGAGAACAGACGGTTCACCAGCTGTTCTTTTGACATTTCCAGAGAGAAAATCGCCGTGCACATGTCTTCATGAAACGCCACATACTGGGCAATATTCAATACAAATGCCGTCTTACCCATAGATGGACGGGCTGCAATCAAAATTAAATCGGAAGGCTGCAATCCGGCAGTACGATAATCCAGGTCCACAAACCCGGTTGGAATACCGGTAACATTGCCATCACTCTTTGCGGAATTTTCAATCTTCTCTAAGGCATTCATAACAACCTTACGAATCGGCACAAAATCTCCCGATCCTCCGCGAGACTGTAATAGCTCAAACACCTTTTTTTCCGTGATATCCATGACTGTCTCAACGGATTCCTGCCCCGAATAACATTCATTTTCAATTTCCTGATTCAATTTTATCAGTTTACGGCGCATCGCATGATCTTTTACAATCTTTGCATAATACTTCACATTTGCTGAAGTCGGAACCGCATTAAGCAGCTCCCGCACATAGTCTAAACTTGTAATCTCAGCAGGTGCATCTTTCTCTTTTAATTTATTCTGCAAGGTAATCAAGTCTACCGGCAGACCTGCATTAAACAACTCCACCATGGTATCAAACAGCACGCCATACTGCTGATGATAAAAATCTTCACTAATGAGAATTTCATTAGCCGCCATAATGGCGTCTTTATCCATAATCATGGAGCCAATCACAGACTGTTCTGCTTCCAGACTGTGTGGCATAATCCGCTTAATGAGCGTTTCTTCCATGACATTCCTCCTCGTAACTTACTGCGCCGCAATCTACTGTCGGCGTCAATTCTATTCTTCTACTACATGAACGGTAAACTTACCGATTACCTTTGGATGAAGCTTAATCGGAACTTCTGTCATTCCAAAAGAACGAATTGGCTCGGAAAGTTGCATCTTCTTTTTATCCAATTCCAGTCCCAGCTGCTCCTTTGCTGCTGCAGCGATTTCCTTTGTGGATACAGAACCAAAGGTTCTTCCGCCTTCGCCACCCTTCATTTTTACGACAACTTTTTTCTCTTTTAACTCTTCGGCAAGAGCAAGGGCAGCTTCATAGTTCTCCTGCGCCACCTTATCTGCATGCTGATTCTGCAGTTTTAAATCATTCATATTTTTTGCATTTGCCTCTAATGCAAGTTTCTTTGGGAAAAGTGCATTTCTGGCATAGCCATCATTTACGTTTACAACTTCACCCTTTTTACCAAGGGCTTTTACATCCTGTAATAAAATTACTTTCATGATACGATAATATCTCCTTCTTCTATCATTTGATCAATGGTATCCTGAATCATTCGTTTTACCTGCATAACCGTCCGGTCAGCAAACTGTGCACCTGCCACGTTTAGATGGCCGCCACCGCCCATTTTTTCCATAATGAGCTGTACATTTACTTCATCAATCGAACGGGCACTGACATAAACTTTATTCTGATACTCTGTAATTACAAACGAAGCCTTAATGCCAACAATATTCAAAAGCTCATTCGCTGCCTGTGCACCAACAACAGTTGGACTCTCTACATTATCTGCCGGGCAGATAGAAATCGCAAACGCATTACGATGTACCTCTGCATGACGCACAGCTTCCGCACGAGCCTTATAGGCTGTCATGTCGTTTCGAAGCATCTTTCTGACTCTTGTCACTTCCGCACCGGCCCGCTTCAAATATGCAGCTGCTTCAAACGTACGGACACCTGTCTTTGTACTGAAATTATTGGTATCAATCAAAATACCGGCATAAATACAATCCGCCTCATCCGGCTCTAATTGAATATCCTCTGCAAAATACTGCAAAACTTCCGCAATCATTTCACAAGCGCTGGATGCGTAAGGTTCAATATAGGACAGAACCGGATTTTCAATTACTTCACTTCCCTGCCTGTGATGGTCAAATACACAGATTGTATTCGTCCGTTTCAGCAACTCCGGACATTCTGTATAACTTGGCCTGTTAGTATCCACAACCATAACCAGCGTATTACGATTGGTAATCGCAAGCGCCTCTTCACTATTGATAAACAAATCTGCCGGATAACCCTTTTCCGGTGTAAACAAATCTACCAATGGCCGCAGTGAAGTTGTCACTTCGTTGATTACAATCTGTGCCTTCTTGCCAAGTTCTCTTGCTGCACAGTAAACGCCGATTGCTGCTCCGAGAGAATCGACGTCACTAATATTGTGTCCCATAATCACTACATGCTCACGACTCTCAATCGTTTCTCGCAGTGCATGTGCTTTTACTCTTGCTTTTACCCTTGTATTTCGCTCTACCTGCTTCGTCTTACCGCCGTAGTAAGTGACCTCTTCGCCTTCTCGAACGACTACCTGATCGCCGCCTCGGCCAAGTGCAAGGTCAATGGACATACGTGCATACTCATAATTCTGATTATAGCTGACACCCTCAGCACCGATACCAATACTTAAAGTAACAGACATTTCATTTCCAACCTTCACGGTCTTAACGTCTTCAATCAGGCTGAATTTGTCTGCTTTTAACTGCTCTAAGCATTTATATTTAAATACAACAAAGTATTTGTCTTTTTCCGTTTTTCGAACCAATGCATCAATCTCAGAAAAATATTTATTTACTTTTCGGTCAATTAACGCAATAAGCAGAGAGCGTTTTACATCTTCGATGCTCTCCAATGCCTCTTCATAATTATCGATGTAAATCAGTCCGGCCACCATTTTCTGCTCTTTGTTTTCACGAATATAGTGGTTTAATTCTGTCTCATCGAACAAATAGACTGCCGTCAGATAATCGGTACTATTCTCTACTTCAATAACTTCGTTTTCCTCTGCAATCTCCGAGAAAAAAATACGGCGCATTGATATGCGATAATATCTTTCTTCATATACCATGTTCATGGAATTAATTGCTGTTGTCTTTTGAAGAACTTCTTTTGTAAGCGTCGGAAACAGTGCTGCTATTGATTTATGATAATCTTTATCCGCGCCTGTCATCTTTTGAAACTGCTCATTACACCATAATATCTTGCCATTATAATCCACTAGGGTATAAGGTATTTCATGCTCATAAAGCAACTGCTTTTGTACCGTTCCATACTGTGTTGCAAAACTAATCAGTTCATGAGCAAGCTTTGGCTTATAATGCCGGTAGAACAAGAGCAGTACAACAAAATATATGATAACAAAGCCCGTAAACATGGCTCCTACACTGACATCTTTCATATACACTGCCACATTAAACAGCACTAACAATCCGGTTAACATCATTGGCAGATAAATATAATTCTTAAGCTTACCTTTAATTTTTATGGAAGACTTCATCCCGCACCTCCAAGATAAAAATCAATAATGGGTATATATTCATTATTATAGCATTTTACCGGTATAAGATAAAGTCTATTTTTTCACATCCTAATTTCCTGCACTTTCATATATGCTTATTCCCTTCCGAAAAACAGAATACGCAATACACCAAAATAGTCCTGCAATCAGGCATTCGATTCCAATCACTTCCACATTACTGCTTCCGGCACCAAAAAAACCTCCCCTGCCCAAAAAGTAGCTGGCTGGAAGATACGCTACAAAAGCAAAGGGAATTACCCATGTAATCAAAAATTGAATCCCTTTTGCATACATTTCAGTCGGATATTTTGCAAAATCGGCCAGCTCATAAGCCACCTGTAAAAACGGTCCGCTTGTCTTAATCCAAAATGCAAAAGATGCAAAAAATAATTTAATAGATGTATAAATCAGTGCTCCCGCCATAATAGACACAAAAAAGAGACCGATATGTAATGCATCTGTTACAACAATACCTTTCCTGCAAGAATGTATGACCAAAATACTCCCTACCAGCAATTCACCCAACGCATCCGGCTGTAATTTTTCCGCAATCACCTGGAAAAATACATTCATTGGGCGGAGCATATAGCGATCAAAATCACCGTTAATCACAAGACGCCATGCTACAAGCCAGATATTATCTGTGAATAAATGATCAATACTTCTCGGAATCTGCGCAAAACCATAAATAAAAATCAATTGTTCTAAACTCCATCCCTGTAAAAGAGGAATCTGTTCAAATACCAGATATAAAAACAAAATTCCTGTAATCTGTGTAAAAAAGAATCCAAACAGTCCCATCAGAAAATCTACTTTTGACTGCATAATTACCTTAAAAAACTGAACGATTAACACTTTGTATAACCGCATATAACGTTTTATTGTCTTCATTTTTCTTCCACCTTACTAACCACCCAGCACTACCAGACGCGTTGTTACCCTTTTCCAGATAAGACTGCCAAGCAGATATAATAAAACCACCCATATAGCCTGTCTGGCCAACACAAATTCCAATTCTGCCATACTATATTTTCCAAGATAAAGCATAACCGGTGTATACACCATGGAGGAGAATGGCAAAAAGTCAAATACCCGTCTTACACCCTCCGGGAAAAAACTTAATGGAATCAATGCACCGGTCAGAAACTTTAGCAGAGCCTCCTTGACCATTAACAAACCAAATATATAATTTGTAAAAAAAGCAATCATTCCCACGCAAAAATCAAATAACACAAAAATCAAAAAACTCATGATACAGCTAATTATGTATAATACGACGTTCCAAACACCTGTTACCGGCATACCCAATACGTTTACCTTATAAATTTCAAGTCCAATCCAGATAAATACCGATGGCACAAAAAAATTATACACCGAACACCCCAGTGCTCTCGAAATCAAACTCAAGCGATAGTCCAGCGGTTTTATCAGATTCATGGCTACTGTTCCCTTCACCACATCATCACTTACCCAGTCTGATATGGATATACTGACGATAGAGCCGGTTACATATACCATAAAAATATACACTACCATTTCTTCTTTTGTAAGCCCGCCAAGCATTACCCTATCCGTACTTCCGTAAATTGCCATCCATAAAAAATAGGAAACAAAAGAGCTGAACGTACTAATGAGAATAAAGAGGTAAAATGCTCCTTTGTAAGACATCTGCCTCTTCATTTCGTTCAATGCAAATGGGAGATAGATTCGCAACTTTCTTCTCATAACACTACCCCCTTTACGAATCCGCCTGATTTAAGCCGTGATTATAAATCTCCTTTACAATTTCAGCCAACTGCGTTTCCTGAATTTGAATGTCACTCACCTCGGTTAATTCCATCACTGCACCCAGCACCTGAGGCACCTGCACCTTATGCTTGTCAAAGCTTACAGACAGCACTTTTCGCTCTTCATCAAACGCTACCTTACATGTTTGTTCTGTTACCCCAAGCTTCCCCGGCAAGTCTAATTCAACAATCTCTTTTGGACTTTTAATCTCCATGGAAACCGTACGCCTGGTTCCATAAGTGTCCTTCAGTTCCTCTAAGGAACCATCGTAAATTTTCTTTCCCTCATCAATAATAATGATGCGGCTGCAGAGTTCCTCTATGTCACCAATATCATGGGTTGTCAGAATAACCGTGGTCTGATATTTCTCATTTATTTCTTTGATAGCAGCCCGAATATTATCCTTTACCACAAGGTCTAACCCGATTGTCGGCTCATCCAGATACAATACCCTTGGATTATGTAAAAGTGCCGCGCCTAAATCAGCCCGCATTCTCTGCCCCAGAGATAAGGTTCTTACAGGTCTGTCAAAAAAATCATCCAGCTGTAAGACCTGATTCAGAAATTTCATACGCTCTGTGTAATCTTTATCTGAAACATTATATATTTCCTTCAAAATAGTAAATGACTCACTTAACGGCAAATCCCACCACAGTTGGGTACGCTGCCCAAATACCACGCCGATCTCCTGCGCATTTTTCTTTCGCTGCGCACTTGGATTAATCCCATTCACAATGCATTCTCCGCTGGTCGGTCTCATAATTCCCGTCATCATTTTTATTGTGGTAGATTTACCTGCACCATTGCTTCCGATATATCCCACAATCTCTCCATCCTGTATCGTAAAAGAAATGTCCTCTACCGCTTTTTTTACAACTTTTTCCGTAGAAAATAGCCCTTTAATGGCACCTTTTAATCCCGGATATTTCTTGGGCGAAACAAATTCTTTTGATACGTGTCTGACCTCTATCATCTATTGTCCCCTCTTCACACAATTTTTTCTATTTTATCATGCAAACATATGTTTGGCAACAAGATTCTAAAAAAACCAACTGCCTTCATTGGGCAGCTGGTTTTCTAATTCTGCTTAGTCGCAAACGTATGGCATAAGAGCAACGTGACGTGCTCTCTTGATTGCTACTGTAAGAGCTCTCTGATGTTTTGCACAGTTTCCTGTGATACGACGAGGAAGAATTTTTCCTCTCTCAGAGATATATCTCTTTAATTTGTTTGTGTCCTTGTAATCGATTACGTTATCTTTACCACAGAATACACAAACTTTTTTTCTTCTATGCATTGGGCGTCTCTTCATGGAAGCGCCATCCTTATCTGCTGCTTTATTGAAAGCCATGATTATTACCTCCTGTTAGGTTTAGTTAAATGGTAACTCTTCATCTATTCCATCCGGAATATTCATGAAGCCATCGCCAGCTGCGCTGCTTGGAGATGGTCTGTCACTTGGTGTGAAACCGCCGGCGTTATCGCCCTGGCCTTTGCTCTCTGCAAATTCACACTCTTCTACAACAACATCCGTTGTATATACCTTCTGTCCATCCTGCTTTGTATAGCTTCCGGTCTGAATACGTCCGGTAACTAATACCTTTGTGCCCTTGCGGAGATACTTCTCTGCAAATTCACCAAGACGTCCGAATGCGACACATCCGATAAAATCAGCTGTCTGCTGATCTCCGTCTCTTTTAAATCTACGGTCTACTGCGATAGTATATCTTGCGATTGCTGTTGCCTGTTCACCCTGTGAGTAGCGTACTTCAGGGTCCCTTGTCAATCGTCCCATAAGAATAACTTTATTCATCTACGATTTCCTCTCTTCTATCGAACCGTTGTCAGTTCAAAGAACAACTTCTTATGCTTCGTCTTTTCTAACAACTAAGAAACGAAGTACGTTGTCCATGATACGAACGTCCTGTTCAACTGCTGCTGGAACTGTTGCAGCTGCGTCGAACTGAATGAAGTAGTAGTAAGCTTCGCTCATTTTCTGGATATCGTAAGCTAATTTCTTCTTACCCCAGTCTTCTACTTCTGTTACAGTACCGCCGGCACGAGTGATGTACTCTTTTGCCTTTTCTACTGTAGCTGTTCTCGCATCATCTTCGATCTTTGCACTTACAACGAGTGCTAATTCATACTTATTCATGCGAATTTTCCTCCTTTTGGTCTCTGGCCCACCACTTTATGCAATGAGCAAGGATAATTATAATATATCACGAATTAGTACTATACCATGAATTCATGGGCTTTTCAAGCCTTTTTTCGAATTTCTTTTGTATTTTTTTCCACCAATTTACGGGCAATCATAATCTGGTGTCCGCATCCTGTGCATTTCAAACGAAAATCAGCACCAACGCGCAGGATTTCCCATTCGCTGCTTCCGCATGGATGCCCTTTTTTCAGGCGGACAATGTCGCCCACTTCATAATTATATTGATTCATTCCCTGTTTCTCCTGCTTAACCGATAAGTTCGTACTGTAACATCTCATATTTTAGTCTGCTTCCTTCCCTAATCTCCGGTGGAAGCAGCGCTCTTGCTACCAATTTTAGCTCGTCCTCTCCGGTCTCTATATTCTTAAGATTTGCATAATCTCCGTCAATACTTACTACCTCATAATAAATTGTTTCAAACATACTCATATTACCTTTCTTGCCGCTTCGGTTTACACTAGCATTTCACTTTTTCAAACACCTCTCCGAGTCCACACTGCAACAGCAGGTCCGCTTTACTGTCCATGGGCGTGGTCGATTTGTTTATCAGCACAAGCTTATTTCCTCTATAGTAGTTAATCAGTCCTGCCGCAGGATAAACTGCAAGAGATGTGCCACCGATAATGAGCATATCTGCATGGCTGATATAAAAAACGGCATCATCCAGCGTCTGCTGGTCTAAGCCCTCCTCATATAACACCACATCCGGCTTGATTTGTCCCCCACATTTATCGCATGTTGGGACACCCTCAGATTGCTGGACATAGGCTGCGTCAAATCCTTTTCCACAGTTTCTGCAATAATTGCGATGCACGCTTCCATGCAGTTCCAATACCTTCTTACTTCCCGCCGCCTGATGCAGGCCATCGATATTTTGCGTAACAATCGCCTTTAGCTTTCCGGCTTTTTCTAATTCAGCCAGCTTGATATGTGTCACATTTGGCTTTACATCCAGGCAAAGCATCTTGTCTTTGTAAAAACGGTAAAACTCATCCGTATGCCGCATATAAAAAGAATGGCTTAAAATCGTCTCCGGCGGATAGTCATATTTTTGATTATATAAGCCATCTACACTTCGAAAGTCCGGAATGCCGCTTTCCGTAGACACTCCCGCACCACCAAAAAATACGATGTTATCCGATTCTTCTATCATTTTTAAAAAGGTATCTATATTTGACATAAAACGGCCTCCTTACAGTTTCTCTTCAAATTCAGATACAGTGGACACTTTCGTTGCTAATTTTAACCACTGCCTTAACACTGCTGTATCTTTTTCAGCTTGAATTTTCTGTTTTAAGGCTTCCGGTATTTCTCCCTTATCTTCTAACACATCAAGCAGGGACTCTGCTTTTCCTTCTGCTTTTCCTTCTGCATAGCTATCCCGCCGTTCCATTTTCAAATATTCTTTCATATCAAATTCTTCAAACAGCATTCCAACAACCTCCGCTCTGTGTTTCAGCAAAAAATCTTCTAAAATACCATCTTCAATACAAGAAACCACTGCAGTATCCACTGCCACTTCAAACGCATCATTTTTTTCTATATTTTCCATTACTCTGCTGATGAAAATAGAATATTCCTCCAATGTCCGACAACGTTTCATCATATTCTGATTATGCCCATAATTAATGTTATAGACCGTTGCCATACATTCTAAGCATGCAACTGCATCTTTTCTGTCCGGCTTCATAAATGAATCTGATAAGCGCAATGTCATTTTATCACTACTATTTTCAAGTGGTTTGGTACCATTATAGAAAATTATGTACTGTGGAAACGGGACCTTAACCAGACTTGAACCATATACGTTCAGCTTATGTTGCAAAATATAACTCTCATATTGTTTCCCCAAATAAATAAGCCCACGTAATGGCATATTGGGATTAATTGTACTTTGGTGCTCATATAGGTTCAACATTCCTGAGACGATAAAAGAGACGTCATTTTTGTATCCTAAATAAATAACATCTTCCATCGTATAGATGATCAATTCACTTTCATCTGTATAATCCGTCTCATTAATTGCGTTATACAGTTCAAGCAGAGATTTACGATTATTAAATATCCGCCGGAAAAGTTCATCCCTATACTTCTTCTTTGCAAAGATTCGCCTACCGTGTCTTGCAATCCGCTTAAAACTTGTTAATTCAATATTCCATTTTCTTCTCATGTGATTTCTCCTTTGATTATAGCGAAAAATAGCCTGTAATACAATTTATTTCCTATTAACTTTTCGCTAAAAGTGTGATTTTTGTGGATACAGCCATGGCTGTAAATAACAGAAAGTACAACCCGCGAACTTTCTATTATCATGAATAAAATTACGTATCTGCTATCACGCAATTTTAAAGAATCGGAAAAAATTTCCCGACTAGATAAGTATGAATCGATTTTAAGGGATTCTGCCAGAAATTGCAAGTAGAAATAAAAAATTGCGGGGACAGGATTTGAACCTGTGACCTTCGGGTTATGAGCCCGACGAGCTTCCAGACTGCTCCACCCCGCGATGTTTTTACTATACTATTCTATGTCATTTTTTTCCTTTTATGCATGTCAGATAAATTTTGTAAAATAAATGCTTGCAATAAGTCCCGCAATCGTCGCCACCATTGCTCCTGCTAATGTATAACGGCTTTTCTTTATACTCACAGACATAAAGTACACAGACATCGTGTAAAAGACCGTCTCTGTACTGCTCATCATAATAGACGCCATTTTCCCAAGAACCGAGTCCGCGCCATACTCCTTATAAATATCAAGCAAAAGTCCGGTGGAAGCTGAAGAAGAAAAAAGCTTCACAATAGATAAAGGTAACAGCTCCGATGGAAATACTACGTCGGGAATCAAGCAAGACAACAGATTTGTCAGATAACCTAAAAATCCGGATGCCCGTAAAATTCCAACGGCAATCATAAGCCCAATTAGTGTAGGCATAATGCCAAATACGGTCTTCATTCCATCTTTTGCACCCGTGATAAAATCCTCGTATACAGGCTGCCGGTTTGTGATGCCATAAGCAACCACCCCAAACACCAGAAGCGGAATCGTTATTTCCGATACAAAAAGTAACAGGTTCATGACTCTCCTTTATTTGGTACTAGTTTACAAAAAATGATCGCGGCTAATGTCCCGACCGTCGTGGCAGCAATAGCCGGCCCCATAATTTCGGTTGGATTCACGCTGCCATACTGCGCACGATAAGCGATAATATTAACCGGTACAAGCTGCAGAGAAGAAATGTTAATGATTAAAAAATCACACATTTCCTTTGTCGCCATATCATAGTCCCGGTAACGATTTGTCCCATAACGCTTACACCTCTCCTCGTTTAGCTTCTGCAATTCCTCCATAGCTTTCAAACCGGCAGGAGTCGCTGCCCATCCTAATCCAAAAATGTTGGCAACCATATTTGTGGCGAGGTATTCATTTGCGATGTGGTCACGCGGAATATTGGGGAACAGAAAGCGCAACACCGGCTTTAGCAGTTTTGTAAAGCCTGCAATCATTCCGGCCCGCTCTGCAATTTTCATCAGCCC
This sequence comes from uncultured Roseburia sp., assembly GCA_945787015.1. Taxonomy (GTDB): domain Bacteria; phylum Bacillota; class Clostridia; order Lachnospirales; family Lachnospiraceae; genus Roseburia. The sequence continues at coordinate 8,118 of CALZGM010000002.1, read as the reverse complement.
CATCCAAAAAGACATGACACCCAGCATGGTGATACAGAGCGTCACTGCCTCCTTCGCCGAATCCAATGCCGCAGTCGTCACATTCGGAAGTGTCCCATGGAAAGCCGCATAGACCACTCCCACCAGAATCATTCCTGCCCACAAATAATTCATAGCCGCTCACTTGCCCTTCTTTCATTACTCCATTCTATGTAATATAGCCTGGCAAATATGTCTAAACCGCCTGCAAAGGTCCTTTCATAGTTCGTATTCTCTTTACATATGATTGGATAAATAAAATAAATTTACATCCTTAAGAAAAGAGGGCTATGCATATGAAACATATTTCACCTGGTACGGTAAAAAAAAGAGGCGCTTCTGTCCTTGTTTGTATTATTTTTTCCCTTGCGCTCTTTGTAAGTAGCGGTGGATGCGCACCGGGTCTCACGGGCAGTTCCTCCGCTCAGGTTGATTTCGACAAGTTTACAGAAGAACTTTTTTGCAAAGAAATCGCTGAAAATCTCATCAACCTGCATTTCACCGTTGCCCATCCAAAGGACATGGGCATCACCGATTATGAAGTAACCTATGGTGACATATCGAAGGAATCCATTGCCGAATGTGATGCGCGTTTGGAAAATTATCTTGCTGTGTTAGATACCTTTTCACCAAAAAATCTATCCACAAAACAGCAGATTACCTACGACATTTTGAAAGATTACTTCAACCTCCAGCTTTCTACTACAGATTACTATCTGTATGATGAGATTCTGACCCCGTCCAGTGGTCTGCAGGCGAATCTTCCAATCCTGTTAGAAGAATATACCTTCTATGAGGAAAAGGATGTCCAAGACTACCTTGCTCTTTTGCCACAAACGAAAGGCTACTTTGAACAGGTAATTGCTTTTGAAAAAGAAAAAGCCGCTGTAGGGCTTTTTATGCCTGACTTCTCCTGTCAATCCATCATCGACCAGTGTAATGAATTTGTTGCAGCCGCCGATAACCACTTTTTAATTGAGACATTTAACAAACGCTTAGATAACGTACCCGGACTCTCTGACTCGCAGAAAGATGCCTACATTGCTTTGAATGAAAAGCTTGTAAAAGAAGATTTAGCAGCTGCTTACGAATACCTCGGAAACGAAATGACCGCTTTACTTGGCAGCGGAAAAAATGATAAAGGACTTTGTTATTTCCCGGAAGGAAAAGAATATTACGAAACCCTTGTTTACTATTCCACCGGCAGCTCCGATAAAATCAAAGACTTGCAGGATGAAATCGCACAGGCACTCTCTGATGATTTACTTGCCTGCTACGAACTCATGGAAAAAAATCCCGACATCTGGGATGAATGCGTGGCAGCATCCCTTACCGAAAAAGATGCTTCAGCCACCCTGTGTGAATTGCAGGAAGATATGTTAGCGGATTTTCCAAAACCTCCGGTCACAAACTACACCGTCAATTATATTGATGAAAGCATTGCCGATTTTGTAGCCCCAGCATACTACATTGTTGCTCCGATTGATGAATATGATAGTCATTCCATTTATATTAATAAAGAAACCAATACAACGGATATTTATTATTTTACAACCCTTGCCCATGAAGGATTTCCCGGTCATTTATATCAGACCGTCATGACCTATAAATCCGGATATCCGGCAGTCCGTAGTATGATGAACTACTCCGGCTACACAGAAGGGTGGGCAACCTATGTGGAAATGATGGCTTACTCCTATGCAGATATCGATCCTGATGTCGCTACACTTTTACAAAAAAATCAGTCAGCAACCCTAAGTCTCTATGCTTCTACAGATATTGGTATTCATTATGAGGGCTGGGGCTTAGATGAAACAAAGAATTTTTGGAGTCACTATGGAATTGATGACGAAGAGGTGATACAGAACATTTATGAGTACATTGTTGGAGAACCGGCCAATTATTTAAAATACTATGTCGGCTATCTGGAATTTATGGAGTTTCGCGAGAAAGCAGAAGAAACCTATGGAGACGCCTTTGATGAAATTGCTTTTCACAATGCATTGCTTTCCATCGGACCGGCACCATTTGATATTGTAGAAAAATATCTGGATGTCTACTATACGCAGTAAAATAAGAAAGCTATCAAAATTTTTATGTATAATCCATATTATTAGAACTTTAGAATTTAAGCTATTTTCTTTTTTGAAAGTAAGTTTGTACTCTTTGGAGAAAAGTGTAAAAATACTCTTATCTTTCTCTGAAATAACATTTTGTGTACGCTAATGGCTTTGACAGAAAACCTTTAGCGAACATAAAATATCGCATTTTCAGAGAAAGGTAAGTAGTATTTCACACTTTTCTTCATGAGTACAAACTTTTTTAAAAAGAAAATAGCTTAAAAACGAGAATTCCTATAATATGGATGCTGCGAAAAAATTTTGACAGCTTTCTTAATTTATGCTGCGTCTTAGTAGAACTCCAGCTCATCTACTGCTTTATAGCCATCTTTTCTATCAAAGCTTCCCATCCACACTTCATTTACAAAGTAGAAGTAATCACCAATATAAAGTCCGCGGCAGTCTTCTTCTATTCTGGACCTCTTCACATCAAACGTCAGCTGTTCTTTAAATTTTCCATTCTCGAAAGAGTATACATGATAATCAATCTGATAATCGTTATACCGCGTTGTGGTAAAGCCAATAATGTTCTCCCCTGCATCAGCCAGAACAGATTTATAATCATACAAAGCTGCACTGTAGTCTGCATTTTTTAACACCACCGTATCCAGTATAGAGAGCTCTCCCGGATTGGAAATATCGAACATGACCAGCTTTATCCCTTCTCTGCTGCTATTTTTCGGGTCTGTCTCGTAACCGATACCAAGCAGTTTATCCTCACCCCATGGATGCAGATAATCGGAATATCCGGTAATCTCCAGCTCCCCTAAAATTTTAGGATTTTTACTGTCAGACAGATCTGCCACAAATAACGGGTCCATATTTCGATAGGTGATAAAGTACACAAGGTCTCCAAAATATCGTGCCGCATATATCTGTTCACCCTGTGCAATATTTTTGATACTGCCCTCCGGGTTTAAATTTTGATCCAGAATAAAAAGCTGGTTTGTATTTGCTCTTGCATCGGAGTCCCAAAGTGTGGTAAGCACGCGAAGCTCATTGCCACTTTCGTTAATCGCAAACGTATCCCGCACAGTGCCCGGAACCGTAGCTGCTGCCGTTGCGGAAATTCTGCCGTTATTCAAAGAAAACTTTGCTATTTCCGTTACTTCCTGCTCACCGGTATAATTCGAATTATATAAATAAATCGCATTGCTGCTCACATAAATTTCCACATAATCATTAAAAATCAGGGTGTTATCCACAACCTCATTTGGTTTTTTTGTGGAAATGGAGGATATCACTAACCCCTGTGTTCCGCTTCTCGGAAGATAAATACTGTCAAAAGGAATTGCCACATCCCCTACTCTCGGAATCGTATTCTTTTCAATAGAGTCTACCGTAAACAAATACACTAAATCCCCGATTTTTCTGGAAGTCTTATAAGAGCCATCCTGCCTGATACTTCCGATTTGCTTCGGGCTCGCCGGATTGGAAATATCATAGGTATAAAGAATCGTACTATAAGAGGCATCGAAAAGATACGCAACATCCTTACATATTTCACCCGTTTCCTGTAACGGAAGATATCCGCTACCGCCACTGGCAGTACTGGTTTTCTCCATATTCTCTTCGCACTTCTGCACAATCAGCATCAGTTTTTCATCATCTACATACATCTCCTGCACACGATCCGTAAAAGAAGAAAACTTTGGTGTAATACTTCCTACCTGTTTCATTTTTCCGCTCGAAACTTCCATAATTTTTATCTGATCGTCCGCCACCACAAAAATATGCGTACCATTTGTTTTTACAATATCACTCTCATCTACCCCTGCCATCTGGAGATTGGTCGTCGAATAAGAAAGCTTTTCTGCTGCTTCATCCGGTTCAGCGGACAAGGCCGTACCATCTGCAGCTTCTCCTTCTGCTGCTTCCATGACAGCTCCATTTGTCAAACCATAAATATATCGTGAACGATACTCATTATAATTTTCCTCCAAAAAGGTATATACTTCCTCTTCACTCTTCGCAATCAGATACATATCCCCGGCGTCCTGCTTCGGACCTACTTCTGCGGTTATCTCCTGTAAATCTTTTATTTCCTCTACCTCGACGGCCTCTGCAACATCGCTCATCTCATTCGTACTTGCTGACTCCGAAATTTCCTTCTCACTGCTCAAAAGCAGACCTACCGGCAACGCTCCAAGTAACAATGCCAGCACAGCCGCCGTGGTTACCAAGTGGCTTGCTTTCCACCGGAAGCGTTTTTCTTTCCTCTGATTATCCTTTAACATGGTCTCTATCTTCTCCGGTTTCAACGATTCCGGAATCTCTACCCCATCTGCGGAGTCTTTTATTTTTTTCAAGATATCCTGCTCACTCATTCTAATCCCTGCCTTTCCTAACGTTCCTCCGCCTGCATTGCCAGTTTTTTTAGCGCCCGGCTTTCCTTTGAACGGACGGTATTCTCATTCATCTTTAATAGTTCTGCAATCTCTTTGGTGGTGTACCCTGCAAAAAGATGCATACTGATAATCATTCGTTCTTCTTCCCCCAGCTCGAAGAATAAAGTTCTGACAACAACTCCTTCTTCGACATTTTCCTTTGCAACCTGTTCGCTATAATCCTCGGGAAGCTCTACGATTTTTTTCGTATATTCTTTCAGCTTATCTTTACATTTATTGTATAAGATGCGGAACATCCAGCCTTTAAAAGACTCTGCCTTCTTCAGTTTACGAATGGATGCAAATGCATCCGTAACGGTCTCACTGACTACATCTTCCGCATCGGAAGTATGTTTCAGGGTATACAAAGCAAACCGGTACAAATCTGGATAAATCTGCTCATATAGCCGGGCAAATGCTGCCGCATCGCCTCTTTTTGCCTTCTTCACCTCTAAGATATTCATTTCCATAACTGTTTTCCTTTAAACCCGCGAGTGTTCTTATACCAACCATTTTAACGGTTTCTATCTTATATGTCTGTAAAAAAGTGGAAAGTGTTGCAATTATTTTTTATTTTTTTACGAAAAAGGCAGCCACATCGGCTGCCTCTTCTACTGTAGATAGGTATTTATTGTTCTTTCGGAATGTATACCGCAAAGGTATAGGTTCCATCCTCATTTTTTGTGAAAGTCTCCACCCTTAAGGTATCAAATGTACCAGAGGCAGAACAGCCCCAAATCTTTAGTGCACCGGTTTTGGCATCTTTAAATGCCCAGGAAGTTAAAATTTTCATTCCGTCACTTCCTCCACGGCCTTCCAGCTCATATGGGCCGACATTAAGATATCCCTCTTTATCGACACTCAAAACCTGAACCGTACTTTCCACTCGTACTGCAAGTTCCTCAATATTGTCAGGGGTCAACTGTTCCATCCAAGCCTGTACCGCAAGGTACTCGTCTTTATCGACGCCCTCCGGTATCACATCTTCCGGATTAGCTTCGCCGTTTTCTATATCGCCTCCCTCATCGAAAAAAAGATTCTCCACGAAAGCAGCCGCAGCCTCCGGATTAGCTTTGGAACTGTCAATCGGCAGCTGAAAGAGTGCATTTAAGCCATTATAGGACTCATTGCGGCTGATTTCTCCTGTCACCTCATCATAATGATACGCATTTGCGTTGTAAAACGTACTATCCATTACACCTAAGTACAATCCGCAGTCTGCAAATATCTCTACATTGTCACACTCCAGCAAACGATATAGCACTCCGTCTTGCACAACATCTGTGTAATTTCCTGCCAGCGTATTCGCATTGTAATCGACCGGATGATAACCCTTTATAAATGGTGATACATAAAAATCCTGTTCGCCATAGGTCTCTTCTGATGTGTCCGGCATCGGTGTCCCATCCGCATTTTCAATTGCAACAACAATATGGCTTCGGTCTTCCCGAATTTTTCCGTTACTTATGCATAAGCCTTCTGAAAGCTGCTTACCTGAAACAATACCCAAAAAAGTGACATCATAGCCGCCATAACTCTGCGTCTCATTTACGAAAACCGCGTCCCCACTCGTAAATGCTTCTGCCAGTTTTTCATCCTGCGCTTCCTCTGCCACTTGATTTGGCATAAGATGTTTCCATGCTGCCACAGCGGTAACCGAACCGGTACCAAGCACCAGTACAGCTGCTAACACTGCTGTTACAAGCCTTTTATCATTTCTCTTTTCCACTTTTCTTTCCTCCCTCACTTGACGTAAGATTTTCTGATTCAGCCAGAAATCCGGCTCCTCATTTGGAGTAAGGGCGTGTTTTAATATCTCATCATAGTTTTGCTTCATAAAACATTCTCCAATTCTTTTTCCAGTTGCTTCCTCGCCTGGTACAGCCGACTTTTTACAGTTCCTTCCGGAATCCGTAATACTGCTGCAATCTGCGGTGTAGATAGTCCTTCCATATAGAAAAGTAATACACATACTTTCATTTTTCCCGGCAGCTTATCCACGACGCTTTTGACAACTTTTGCTTCTTCGTTCGTAATGAAGGTATCCTCTAAAGATGCCTCCATACCAATTGCCACATCATCATCACGTTCTTCCACAAGCCGTTCCACCGGCGCTATCCGGTTTCGCCATGCGTATTTACGTTTTCGGTTTTTCCAGATGCGCATGGCAATCCCTAACAGATAGCTTTTTAAATTGCCGTTTTTATCCAGTTTTTCCCGCTGCTCAACTGCCTTTAAAAAGGTGTCCTGATACAAATCATCTGCCTCCTGCCGATTACAGGTGAGCTGCCTGCAAAACGAGTAAATATCTTTTCCGTACTCGTTAATACATTGTTCTAACTCAAGCTTTGTCATTTGCTGTTCCACACAATTCTCCACAAATTAACGTACGTCATAAGGGATTTTTTTGCCCTTCAACAATACATTGTAATAACTTCTTATTTGGTTCAAAAAAATTCGAGGCGGTCCATCGCCGCCTCTTTTTCTGTCATTCCCTCTTTAAAATAAACTCAGCTGCTCATAATTAGAATCTTCCGGAAAAGTATGCAGATATTGAAAAATCGCATCCGCTTCACAGACGATACCATGCTTATGGCAGGTCTCCCGCAAAATTCCCATTAAAAGTGCATTATGGTCACTTGGTATCTCATATGCATAGCCATATTTCTGATGATACCGCCCTTTCATACCGGGGAAATACTTATCTAGCGCTTCATAAAAATATTCTCTGTCGCCTTCCCGTAATGTCACGCCCATGCCAAAAGTAAGGATTCCATATACCTTCGCTTCCATGCAGTAATCCAGTAATCCTTCAATATTCTCCCTTGTATCATTGATAAACGGTAAAATCGGTGTCATCCATACCACGGTTGGTATCCCATTTTCTTTTAAAATCTGTAACACCTCGAAACGTCGCTTTGTGGTACAGACATTTGGCTCTAGAATTTTACAAAGTTCTTCGTCATAAGTGGTCAGCGTCATCTGAACTACACATTTACTCTTTTGATTAATACTTTTTAGCAAATCCAAATCCCGCAAAATGCGGTCTGATTTCGTCTGAACTGCTAACCCAAAACCATACTCGTCAATTAACTCGATGCACCTTCGAGTCAGTTTAAGCTGCTCCTCGCAGTGCATGTACGGGTCACACATGGCACCGGTTCCAATCATGCATTTTTTCCGTTTTGAACGCAAAGCTGCCTCCAAAAGCTGTGGTGCATTTTCCTTGACCTCAATATCCGTGAAGGCATGGGACATCTGATAGCATTTGCTTCTGCTGTCACAGTAAATGCAACCATGGGTACAGCCACGATAAATATTCATTCCATTCCGGGCAGATAAAATTCCCTTCGCTTTCACAAAATGCATAGACACCCTCCTTTTTCTCTATTGTAAAGGATTTTTTTGTCATGCACAATTCCATTTTTCCTTTACTTTTTCTTCTTGAAATAAGAGAACAGATAGCATAAAATAAAGCTATCTATATAGAAGGAACTTCGCAAAACAAGGAGGCTAAATCCTCTCCTCACCAGAAGGTTCGGATTTTGCTTCGCAAAACAAGGAGCATTCCTGTAATTCAGAAATAACGCCAA
>CALZGM010000001.1 GCA_945787015.1 uncultured Roseburia sp. | reverse complement strand
TACTCTTTCTTATTGTGCAATTACTTTATGTCAAAATAATTTATTGGACTAAATATCTACTTAATCTCACTATGATATTCCTGAAGAGACTTAATCTCGCCCTCCTTATGTGTCTTCACATAGTGAATACCTTCTGCTGATGCCTTTGCTGCAGCAATTGTTGTCATATATGGCACCTTTGCCTTGATGGCTGCTTTACGCAGATAGCTGTCATCATAAATACATTCTTTTCCAACCGGTGTATTGACTACAATCTGGACTTCACCATTTGTAATCATATCATATACATTTGGTCTTCCTTCAAACAGCTTCTTCACCTTTGTTGCAGGAATGCCTGCTGCTACAATCGTATCGTAAGTTCTTCCGGTTGCAACAATCTTAAAACCATCCTCAGAAAAGCTTCTTGCTACTTCCACTACTTCCGGCTTATCTTTGTCATTGACAGAAATAAGAACGGTTCCCTCAAGCGGAAGCTTGGACTGTACACCCTCCTGTGCCTTATAGAAGGCTTCACCATAGGATTTTGACATTCCTAATACTTCACCGGTAGAACGCATTTCCGGTCCAAGAATCGGGTCTACCTCCTGGAACATATTGAATGGGAAGGCAGCTTCCTTTACGCCATAGTTTGGAATATTCTTTTCCTTCATGCCTTCGATTGGGGATGGACGTCCTGTTAACTCAGAAGTAATAATGTCCGTAGCCAATGGCACCATGCGGATGTTACATACCTTAGAAACAAGCGGTACTGTACGGGAAGCTCTCGGATTTGCCTCTAATACATATACCTTACCTTTTTCAATTGCATACTGCATATTCATAAGACCTTTTACATGCATCTCTTCTGCAATTTTTCTTGTATATTCTTTAATTGTCTTCACATTTTCTTCTGAAATATGCGCAGACGGAATAATGCATGCTGAGTCACCGGAATGTACACCTGCAAGCTCAATATGCTCCATAACAGCCGGAACAAATGCATGGGTTCCGTCACTGATTGCATCTGCTTCACATTCGGTTGCATGATTTAAGAAACGGTCGATTAAGATCGGACGATCCGGTGTCACCCCGACTGCCGCTCTCATATAACCTGCCATACTTTCATCATCGTAAACAACTTCCATGCCACGTCCACCAAGTACATAAGAAGGACGTACCATAACCGGATAACCGATTCTGTTTGCAATTTCTACTGCTTCCTCTACGGTTACTGCCATACCGGATTCCGGCATCGGAATCTCTAATTTTTCCATCATTTCGCGGAACAAATCACGGTCTTCTGCCAAATCAATCACAGCCGGGGAAGTACCTAAAATCTTAACTCCGTTTTTCTCCAGTTCTGCTGCCAGGTTAAGCGGAGTCTGTCCGCCAAACTGCGCGATGACACCAACCGGATTTTCTTTCTTGTAGATGCTTAATACATCCTCTAAGGTTAATGGCTCAAAGTACAGCTTATCAGAAGTATCATAATCTGTGGAAACCGTTTCCGGATTACAGTTTACGATAATTGTTTCAAAACCTAATTGCTTCAATGCCTTTGCTGCATGTACACAGCAGTAGTCAAATTCAATACCCTGACCGATACGGTTTGGACCGCCGCCTAAGATCATAATCTTTTGTCTGTCGTTATTGACCGGATTCTTGTCTTTTGCATTATAGGTTGAGTAATAGTATGCACTGTTTTCTGTACCTGACACATGCACACCTTCCCACGCCTCTTCACAGCCTAGTTCAATTCTGTGATTACGGATATCCTCTTCCGGAATCTCTAATAACTGGCTTAAATATTTATCAGAAAAACCATCCTTCTTTGCAGCAATAAGAGCTTCATCACTTGGCATCTCACCTCTTACTGCAAGCAATGCTTCCTCTTCTTCTACCAATTCCTTCATCTGTTCAATGAAGTATGCTTTTACCTTGGTAAGCTCATGGATTTCTTCAACAGTTGCACCTTTGCGGAGCGCTTCATACATTAAGAAATATCTTTCACTGGAAGGATTTCCAAGTCTTGTTAATAACTCTTTCTTTGATAAGGTATCAAAATTCTTAGCATGGCCTAAACCGTAACGGCCGATTTCAAGGCTTCGGATTGCCTTCTGGAAGGCTTCCTTATAAGTCTTACCGATACTCATGACTTCACCAACTGCACGCATCTGAGTACCTAACTTATCTTCTACCCCTTTAAATTTTTCAAATGCCCAACGGGCGAATTTGATAACAACATAATCTCCATCCGGTACATATTTATCCAGAGTTCCATATTTTCCACATGGAATATCTTTTAAAGTAAGTCCTGCTGCAAGCATTGCAGATACTAACGCAATCGGGAAACCGGTTGCCTTAGAAGCCAGTGCAGAGGAACGGGAGGTTCTTGGATTAATCTCGATAACGATATCTCTGTCTGTTTTCGGATCGTGTGCCCACTGTACGTTCGTTCCACCAATTACCTGTACAGTATCTACAATCTTATGAGATTTTTTCTCCAAACGCTTCTGAACCTCTTCTGAAATGGTAAGCATCGGAGCTGCACAGAAAGAGTCACCGGTGTGCACACCAAGAGGATCAATATTTTCGATGAAGCAGACGGTAATCATATTGCCTTCTGCGTCACGTACTACTTCAAGTTCTAGCTCTTCCCAGCCTAAAATAGATTCTTCTACCAATACCTGTCCTACAAGTGATGCCTGTAACCCACGCGCACAGACAGTCTCTAACTCTTCTTTATTATAAACCAGACCGCCGCCTGCACCACCCATGGTGTAAGCCGGACGAAGAACAACCGGATAACCAAGCTTATCAGCAATTGCAAGTGCCTCATCCACACTGTAAGCGACTTCACTGCGTGCCATCTCAATGCCGAGGGAATCCATCGTTTTCTTAAATTCGATACGGTCCTCACCACGTTCAATTGCATCCAGCTGTACGCCGATAACCTGCACGTTATATTTATCAAGTACACCCGCCTGTGCTAACTCTGAACAAAGATTCAAGCCTGACTGTCCACCGAGATTTGGTAACAGTGCATCCGGACGCTCTTTTGCAATAATCTGCTCTAAACGTTCTACATTCAATGGCTCAATATAAGTCACATCTGCAGTTTCCGGGTCTGTCATAATGGTCGCCGGGTTGGAATTGACTAATACGATTTCATAGCCCAATTTTCGAAGTGCTTTACAAGCCTGTGTTCCCGAATAATCAAACTCGCAAGCCTGTCCAATCACAATTGGACCTGATCCGATAATCAGCACCTTGTTAATGTCTGTTCTTTTTGGCATAACTGTTGTCCTCCTGGTTTCTATTACTTACTTTATTTTATTGTATGTTGTTTTTGAGGCTTTGTCTAACAAAACCCTAAATCTTCCACATTATATACTATGCGACCGATTTATGCTAGTACTTTTTTTAGATTATTTGAAATTTTTTTCCAGTCCCTGCATATACTGATGCATAGACTCTGCCACCACCTTACTGTGTGCTACAGCCTCTACCACCGTTCTTGCCCCGTTTACCACATCACCGGAAGCAAAGACACCGGGTCTTGAGGTATGTCCGGTCTCGTCTGCCCAGAGCAGGCCGCGCTCCGTTGCAGTCAGGCCTTCCGTTGTATTTACCAGACGGGACTGCGGTCCCTGGCTGATGGAAATAATCACAGAATCTGCCGGGAAGAGTTTTTCGCTTCCTTCCACGTCCGTAAAGCTTCCATCCTCATTCTCAATGATATCCATAAAAATCACTCCATCATCTGTGATTTCCACAGGACGCCTGTTGTATTCAAACTTCACGCCTTCCAACTTTGCATAGCTGAACTCATATTCGCTGGCAGCTACCTTCTTTGTAATGGAAAAACAGGTGACATCCGGCGAACCCTTCCGTATCACGGTTCTGGCTACATCCATTGCCGCATTTCCCGCTCCAATGACAATTACCTTCTTTCCGAGTCTGTAGCTGTCCGGATTATTTAAGTAGTTAATACCAAAATGCACATGTCCCAATGTTTCCCCCTTGATATGCAGGGCATTCGGTTTCCATACACCTGTGCCTACGAAAATCGCCTTATATCCGTCACGGAAAAGGTCTTCAATTGTAATAGCAAATCCAATATTAGTATTCGGACGCACCTTGATGCCTTTTAATTCCAAATGTCTGTATTCAATATCATCCAAGACAGATTTTGGCAGACGGAATTCCGGGATTCCGTACCGAAGCACGCCTCCAATCTTGTCCTTTCCTTCAAAAATCGTCACCTGATATCCGTATCTGGCAAGGATAATTGCAATCGTAATACCGGCAGGTCCGGAACCAATGATTGCTACCCGCATTCCATTCGATGGTGCGGGTCCGTTTGTCATCTGATTGGCATAGGTAGAAGAAATATAATTTTCAATAACGGAAAAGTGTACCGGTGCCCCCTTCCTGCCAAGAACACAATGGCCTTCGCACTGCTTTTCATGATTGCAGACCAGACTGCATACCGTGGTAAGCGGATTATTCTCAAACAACATCTTTCCCGCATCATTTAATCGGTTCTCTTTTAATAAACGGATTGCTTCCGGAATATTTGTGTTGATCGGACAACCTTTCTGACATTGCGGCACCTTGCACTGTAGGCAGCGATTTGCCTCATCCATTACATGTAACGCCATAGTAAACCTCCCCTAAACATTCATTATTATATAGCTCATTATTTTCATCATAACAGCGTTTTATTCTATCTGTAAAGTACCCTGACCAAGGATTTGTTTGCCTCTTGTAAGGCAAGGACCTCCTCCTTCTTTGCCAATCCTTCAGAAAATGCAGATGCACTTCCCGTACAAAGTCCCTTGTAAAATGCAGCTTCATAGTCTTCATTTTCCAGATATCCGGCTAAAAAGCCTGCCACCATGGAGTCCCCTGCTCCAACAGAATTTTTCACTTTCCCATGCGGAGCATCTGCCATAAAAACCTGTCCGTCTTCTGTAACCAGAACTGCTCCTGCTCCTGCCATAGACACCAGTACGTTTCTTGCGCCCTGTTCCCTTAGCTTTTCTGCATATACAGCAACCTCTTTTTTCTCCGTCAGTATCACGCCAAAAAGTTCGCCCAGTTCATGGTTATTTGGTTTTATCAGAAACGGACGATAGATAAGCACATTTTTTAGCAGTTCCTTTGTAGCATCCACCACAATCCGAATCTTTCTTCCCTCCAGATACTTCATAATATCCATATACATAGAATCCGGCATCACAGTCGGAATACTGCCGGCAAGCACCAGAATATCATCTTCCTTTAACCGGTCCAGCTTCTCATACAGACTCTTAATCTCCGTAACTGCAATCATCGGTCCTTGTCCGTTAATTTCCGTCTCCTCATTGGAACGAAGTTTTACATTAATCCGCGACATCCCCTCATGAACCTTAATAAAGTCCGTAGAAATCCCTTGTTCCTTTAATAACGTTTCAATCTGCTCACCGGTAAATCCCGCCAAAAATCCAAGTGCTGTATTATCAAAGCCAAGATTTTTCAATACAATCGAAACATTAATTCCCTTTCCTCCCGGATAGATTCGTTCCTCTTTGGTCCTGTTCACAATACCACAGATAAAATCATCTACTGTCACTATATAATCCAGTGACGGATTGAACGTAACCGTATAAATCATCTTTTGTATCTCCTCACAATATCAAGCTTATTCTTCTGTTATTATAACTGTTTTCTACGCCGATGTATATCCTAAGAATGAATCACGCCACAGGCGATTTTTTCTCCGGAGTCTCCTGTCGGCTGTGTCGTAAAGTCATCCCTTCTGCTATGAATGATCAACGCTTTTCCCAGAATATCTTCTATCTGAAACCGGTCGGTATAAAATGCCATATAAGCATAACCATCATTATTTAAAAGCGAAGGCAGGTCTCCCGCATGCATCGGGTGCTCCAAATGATTCGGATTATAATGGCTGCCTGTCTTGTCAAAAGGAAGTGTACAGTCTCCTAATTCATGAATATGCATTCCCAAAAAATTGCTTTCTCTGGGAAGACCATATACCTCTACTGTCACAAGCACTCCACCATTTTGTACCTCGCTAAAAGACGCCTTTCCAAAAAGCTCCGGATTTGCGGCATTTCCGTGAATCAATGCTGTTGCATCCGGCCATGAATGTTTCAAAATCATATTTTATATAGCTTTCTTTTTGCTTATTATATTCTAAATATTTGTTAATGTTTCATTCCCTGCCTTGTCTGTCTGTCATAAAATTATTATAATAAAGTTATTACTACTTGTAACTACATATGAGGGGGTTTTAGCATGCATCTTTTTATTGAAAATGTGGAACTGATTTTGACCTATATCGTAGAACTGTGCACGATACTTCTGGAACTGTTCGGTGTCATCGTCTTAGTCTACACCGCAGTTAAATGCTTCATTCAATGGATTCATCACGATTCCAAGCTTCGCCTTGACTTAGCACAGGGTATCGCACTTTCTTTGGAATTTAAGATGGGCAGTGAGGTACTTCGTACCGTAGTCGTCCGCCAGTGGGCAGAGCTCGGTATCTTAGGTTCAGTTATTTTATTGCGAGGACTGTTGACCTTCCTGATTCATTGGGAAATCAAGAACGAAAAAGAGGACTTGAAAAAGCAGGAATAGGAGGGACGGTTCTTTTGTCACGCGCAGCGCGTGGCAAAAGAACCGTCCCTTATATCTGTAGCAATCGAATCATGTTTTCTGCCTGAACTCTGGCATGTGTCATAATCGCTTCTGTAGCCTGTTGCAAAATTGTATCTTTTGCATTTTTTACCATTTCATCCGCCATATCCGTATCTCTGATTCTTGATTCCGCAGCCTGCGTATTTTCAGAAGTATTCTCATTGTTCGCAACTGCATGCTCTAACCGGTTTTGCATACTTCCAAACATGCTCCGGATTTCTGAAACACGATTAATTGCATCATCCAAGCGCTCCAATGCCTTATTGGCATACTTTGGCTGCGTAATTGCAATTGAATTAATCTTTAAGAAGCAGGTATTTACAATTGGACGCTCTATTTCCACACTGTCATCCGTGTTACCGCTAAGTTGTATCATAACCCCCTTACGGTCTCCGGTTTCACTGTTCTCCTGGAAAAAGATTTCATCTTTTGCATCACCGCTTACCGACGTAATCTTATGTTTTCCAAGTGATGGATATACCAGACGCACAGTATGCTCATAATTTTCTGCGACGGCAGGAACACTTTGGGCAGATAAAAGTTCATTCAATTTATCAATTATTTCGTCCTCGGTGTAATCTCCGGACGGAATATTGACGGAATACTTCACACCGTCTATCATAAAGGCCAGTTCATTTTCTCCATCCTTTATGGTTACACCTTCAAAAAGGTCCTTCGTTCCGCCCAGATATGCCGGTTCTAATTCTCCTTCTGTCTGATAAAAAACGCTAAATGCCGCATTTCCGCTGACACCGTCAATAATATATTCGCCCTCAGCCGGAAGCTTTACCGTCTTCGACAATTTAAATACAAGTGCATTGTTATCATTTGAGCCTGTTACTCCGGTGCTGACGCCACCAATTCCTACTTCGATAAGGTTCTCCTCTAGTCCTTCTGCCTTAAGTTGTTCATTTAATTTTTTCTGAATCTCCAAAACCAGTGCATCCCCGGAATACTCACCGGCATTCAGTGTAAAGCTTAGTGTCTTTGTTCCTCCGCCATAAGTAAAGTCCAGAGATAGCGTATCATTCACATTATTACGGATGAGCGTCTCCTTATTTCTGATATCCTTACGTCCGACTGTATAGGCCAGGTCATTTGTCTGTGCACCGTTCTTTATCGTCGGATTCACCGTACGTGTATACGTTGTACAAGTACAAATCATCTTATTATAAAAATCTCCGGAGAACCCGCTCATATAATACTGATTGCCTGTATTGACTGCTTCGATTCGAACGCCTCCCGCAGTTACGAATACATTCAATTTACCTGCGCCAATGCTGCTATCTATTCCGTTTTGCAACGCAGTCTGTAAATCCGCATAAGTAGCATAGGTCTGCTGCGGGACCGCAAAGGATACCGGTGTTCCTACACCATTTTCATAATAGGTAAAAGATAAATTATTGCTATATTCATCAATTGTAATTGGTTCTGTCAGATTGCGTCCGTCAATATAACTTTTCATCGTTGACGAATATCCTGTAACACTTGTTGGATTTGTAGTACTCACGTTTTCTTCCGGTTGAAAAAACGCGTTATCTGTCGAAGAAGTTACGGAAATCTTTGTTCCGCTCTGTGTCCCTTTCAGTACCAATTTTCCATCTGCATTAAACTCAGCGTCCACTCCGGGCTTAATAGTTGTGGTCTGTCCATAGATTGCAAGCATCGAATTTCCGCCACTACTGTAATCCACAACAAGACTGGCACTGCTTCCGGTCTTATCCGTCGTATACTTAATCTTGTTGGATGTAAGTTCTGCTTTCACGCCTATATTATTATCTGCAAATTTCTGATTTAGCATCGCCACAAACGCACTTCTGCTATAGGTTCCGTTATCTAAAGTCAACGTATATGCAGTTCCGTTTACCGTTATATTGAACTGATTGCTGCTACTGTCAATCGTAATACTGTCCTTAATCACCTGATTTGCAGTAGCTGACGCCGGAGCCTCCTTTGTCAAATCTCCAAACAGGGCTGTTGCAGATGTACCACCATTTTTTGAACTATAAGAAATATACGTATTTTTTCCAACATCATCCGTCGTCAGACGCAGTCTTCCGTTATCAAGACTTGCTGTTACTGCATATCCCGCCGCATCAAACTTCTTATTTAACTCAGTTATAATGGATGCCGGTGTATAATAAATTCCATTTGGCAATTGCACAGATGTAATCTGACCGTTTAGATTAAAGGTAAACGTATTATTTTGGTCTGTAATCGCAACATTGGATTGCAGGCTACTACTGCTTACTACTGTTGCCGCCTCTTCCTTCGTATGTAATTTTTCCAAAAAATTACTGGTCGCGGTACTAAAAGAAATACTTGTATCCGCACCGGGGCCTTCCCAGTTTTTATCGTCCTTCAATCTCGCAGTAAATACCAACTTATTATTACTGTCTAATGAAACAGTTGCCCCTCCCAAATACTTGCCAAACGCTGCATCAATTGCTGCTTGCAGTTTATTTGCAAGTTGGCTTGGTGTATAGGTCCCACTGTCAATCACAAGACTTTTTTCCACTCCATTAATCTTGATTTGAAGATTATTGCATGAACTATCTATCACCATGGATGACGGCAATGCATAATCCAATGTAATCGTAGCAGGCGTATTATTGTCATATACACCGGGAGCACCTTCTATCTCTGCGGATGAGCCTGTATTACTATAGGATTTCGTATATACATTTGTTGCACCATAGTCCGATACCGTAAAATTACGATCTGTAGAACTTCCGGTTGCACTCACTCTTTGAAACGTATTATTCGTTACAATCGTCTGCTCCGGAATGGCAGTTTCGATTGCATTTACAATTTCATCCTGCGTTGGTGTTCCGGTTGGCAATGTTACCGTATACTTGGTTCCATCTACTGAAATAGTCAATTTATTATTCGTATTGTCAAATCCCTGTGCCGGATATACATTCGGTAAAGTAACCGTTTCTCCGGTCTGCGTTTTCTGCGTATATGTAATGGTTTTCTTTACAAAAATATCTTCATAGCCGGCATTTCCGATAACAGCACTGGCAGTCAGTTTTTGAATACCACTGCCGGAATCTCCGGTTATTTTTATACGATTTGATGCTACCGTTGTTGTCGCATCAATACCCGCTTGGGTTAATTTTGTACTAATCTGCTCTGCTAATTCGGCAGCCGAATTATAAATCTTTGAATCCAGCGTCAATGTTACATTTGTCTTTGTTCCGTCTGTCTTTTCGATTGCCAGCACAAACTGATTGTTATCCGCTGTTATCTCAAAAGGAGAAGTGATTGTCTTTGCACCTAACACATAAGCATCTCTGTCTGTAGTAGCATCCCTCTGAGGCGAAACCGTACTAATAGAGTTGTAAACACGTTGTGTAAATAAGGTTTTATACGCACTGCTTGAAGCATCCATTCCAATGGAACTCGTTATTCCTTCTACACGGGACGTAATCATAAGACCTTTATAACCACTCTCAGCAAATTCCGTCACATCCAGTTCAAAGCCATTTTGCGTAAAGAGCTCGTTTAGCTTATTTTTCATCTCTGTTACCGTATAAGTGCCTTCCGGAATTGTTAATGTAACCGACTGTGACGCCCCATTTGGCTGTAATGTCAGCTCATTATTAGTGCTGTCAATGATGTAATTCTGATACTCTTCACTATTGATGTTCGTAGGTTTTATGGCACCGCCTTTAAAAGAAGCCGGTTCCATACTGATTGTTCCGTATTTTACATTATCGTAAAAAATGGAATGATAAACTTTGCTCCCTTCGTCAATTTTAAACATATTGCCCTTAAAACCGCTGACAATACTGTTTGCTCCGGCCAGCTTGATACCTGTTCCATACTCTGTTGCAGTAACATCTGTTCCTGCTAACTTGGCATTTAAAATGTCAATCAGTTCCTGCTTCGTATACTTTCCATCCGGAATTGTAATATCTATCTGCGATTTTGCTCCCGCAAAATCCTCTATTGTAAAAGAAAGATGATTATTTTGATCTGAAATTTCCAGTTTCACATTTTCATTGATAAAAACTGTTGTACCAACTAAGGCGCCAAATCCGCCGCCCTCATACATATCATAAAATAAATAAGAAAGTCCTCCCTCAATGGAGTCGATCACTTCTCCACCCTCAAGGTTCAAATTACAAGTCCCAAACTGTGTATATTCCAGCATAAAGCCTTCTTTTTCTATACCGTTTGCAATTGCAGCGTCTTCAATCTCATCCATCAACTCCTGAGTAGTGTAGACACCGGCCGGTACCTGAATCTTTACCTCTTTTGTGGCATCACCGGCACTCGAACGGTACTGAATAATCAATTCATTTGTGTCACTTCCTATAATATGCTTTTGAGACTGATCCCACTTTACATTACCCTCGCACTGATAATAAGGAAGTTCATGTTCATCAAAAACATTCTGCGTGTTAAATTCTGTTGTACCGGTAATTCGATCAATTTCTGATTGCAAAGCATCAAACTCTGCCTGACATGCCGCACGGTCCAGCTCTGTATTCGTATCATTTAGTGACTGTATGGTAAGTTCTCGCATACGGTGCAAAAGAGCATGTACTTCATCCAATGCACCATCACCGATTTGCACCCATGAAATGCCATCCTGTGCATTCTCAGATCCCCTATTCAATGCACGAATCTGAGCACGCATTTTTTCAGATATTGTAAGTCCCGCTGCATCATCCGCGGCTCTGTTAATCCGATATCCGGTTGCAAGTCTTTCTGATGACTTTGCTCTGTTTCCTGTATTAACTTTATACTGATTATCTGCATTTAATAATGCGAGGTTATTATGGATTCCTGTATTCATAGATAGGAAAAATATCCTCCGAAATAATACTTTACATCCATAATAGCAAAAATATCTTCATATTACAATGGAGGAACGGTTCTTTTGTCACGCGCTGCGCGTGACAAAAGAACCGTCCCTCCTATTCCAAGTTCGACAAATCCGACACGATTCCCCGTATCTGCTCCTTCGTGGAAGTATTTCTTGCAGCCTCCAACACCTGCCTCTTTTCTTCCTCTGTCATTCTTGCAAAATTCTCCATTGCCCGTTCGTTCATTGACATCTGAAATGCCAAGCCCATCGGAATATCATATTTATTTTCCATTTTACACAATCCCCCATAATTTAAGTATCCAGTAAATCAGCCCCAACACCCAGCTTGAAAAAATACCATATAAAATCACCGGTCCTGCAATCGTAAAAATCTTACAGCCAATCCCAAAAACCTGACCTTCCTTTTGGAATTCAATTGCCGGTGCTGCTACACCATTTGCAAATCCGGTAATCGGCACCAACGCTCCTGCGCCACCCCAGTTTGCAATGGACGGATAAATATTAAGGCCTGTCAAAATCACACTGCACAATATCAAAATCAGGCTGCACCAGCTTCCTGAGGTTGTCTTATCCAGTCCGTAATTGGAACAGGTATTCAAAATAAATTGTCCGATTGTACAAATGATTCCTCCTGTTACAAATGCTTTTCCCATGTTTGCCCACAAATTATGCGTTGGTGTCACCTGTTTCACATACTCATTATATTCCTTCTGCTGTTGCTGTTTTTGCTCCTGTGTCTGCCCACTCATCCTGCTTCTCCTTTCTGTGCTTCCTTTTGTCACAAGTATGCTCTTTTTCTAAAATTTTTATTCAATATTACATTCTATTCTGCTCATAAATATAGTATAATGATAAGTGGCGGGAAAACCCGCAGTACAACTTATGGAGACCATACTTATGAAAAAACAAACTTGCTTTTTAACCGCATGTTTTATTGCGTTATCTGTTATTACATTATCTGTTTTTGATCCGTGTCGTGTTTTTGCACATGAAAGTGAACGCATCATCCGTGTCTGCTATTATCCGTTAGAAACTACTTCTTCGCAGCATGAAGCACATATCTATCACAGTTACTATTATGATTATCTTCAGGAATTAAGCCAGTATACCGGCTGGAGCTACGAATATGTGGATGCCAGCTACGAGGACTGCATTTCCATGCTGAAAAACCATGAAATTGATTTGATATGTGGAATTGATAAAACAGAAGCCGGCAGTGAATGGCTTGATTATTCTGCTTCTTATGTGATGAATACAAAGCATAAACTATATACAACTGCCGACAATGATTCCTTTTACTATGACGATTATGAACACTTTGACGGCATTACTGTGGGTATTTTAAACTCTTGTGGACAGGCCGCTGCTATCGATGACCTTTGTACCACACAGCACATTACTCTAAAGAAAGTTTTTTTTGATTCAGCAGAAGAAATGGAAAACGCTTTGTCGGAAGGAAGGATTGATGCCCTTTATGCCATGTCCGTTTCTGACAGTACAAAGTTTCGAATTGCCCACCATTTTCCATCTACCATTCTGTATCTTGCGACCTGGAAAGGAAATGAACTCATGGACGAAGTGAATTTGGCACAGGGGCAGATTCGAACCGTACTCCCTTACTTTGAGTACGATTTATTTCAGAACAATATCGGAAGCCAGCAAGACCTGCTGCCTTACTTTACCAGAGAAGAAATTGCATATATCGCAGAACATCCGACCGTAACGATAAGTGCCGACCCTTCGTGGGACCCGATTGAATACACCGATCCCGTAACCGGTGAGCTGGTTGGATTTTCCGCTGGAATTCTGAACTTATTGGAAGAATACACCGGACTTCAGTTTGTGTATTGCGGCTCAGAAAATTTTACAGAAGCACTGGAAAAATTAAGTACCGGCGAAGTGGAGATGCTGACCGCCTTATCCCATGACTATGCATGGGCAGAAAAAAATCATGTAAATCTTACCACATCCTATCTGAACAGTTATATTGTCATGATTTACAACCATACCAAAAACACCGACCTTACGACAGCCGCCCTTCCACGCGACTTCAATGTCACCAATAAGATCCTGGATACACAGGGTTTTGAAAACATCCTTTATTTTGATACCACTGAGGAATGTATTGATGCGATTGCAAATGGAAAGGCAGACTGCACCTTTACGAATAATTATGTTGCCAACTACCATTTATCCAACATGACCTACCGTAATTTAAGCGCCATCAAAATTTCGGGCATCAATGAGAACCTTGCCATAGCCGTTTCAAAAGATAGTGACCCCAGACTATTAAGCATTCTTAATAAAGGTCTTCAGTGTATTCCTACCGAAAAAATTGATGCTCTCATTTTGTCCTACACCCTTTCGCAGAATGATTTAAACCTGCGGATGCTGCTATACGCTTATCCGGAAGTCTTTATCGCTGTTATTGCTTTCATCTCTCTTTTGCTTGTAACGGCTTTACTGATTGCCTTCCTGCTTCACTACCGCAAGGCACATGTCATAGAAACTGCTTCTCAGACAGATGCCTTAACCGGCATTTTAAACCGTGGTGCTGTTCAGTCGCAGATTACCGCTGCACTGGATAGAGAAAAACAGCTGCCTGACCGCGTCTGTCCATTGATTGCCATAGATTTGGACAACTTCAAATTCATCAATGATACCTATGGGCACATGGAAGGAGACCTTCTTTTAAAAGCAGTTGCAAAAACGTTGAAGAATGCCGTTCGCCAGACCGATATTGTAGGGCGTCTCGGTGGTGATGAATTTATTGTGTATCTGACAAATGTCAGCACAAAAAAAACTGCGGAAAAAGTAGCCGCAAAGCTCTGTACCGCAGTTTCTGCCCTTTCTTTGGAAAAAGAAGAGTGGAGCGAAATCACCGGAAGTTTCGGTATCGCTTTTGCAAGCCCCGACATGAACTGGGATACCCTATACAACCATGCGGACCGTGCACTCTATGATGCAAAAGAAAAAGGGAAAAATCGATATTGTGTTTATTCAGATTCTAACGAGTAATGGAAACCTGCCACAGGCAGGTTTCTTTTTTGCCCCAGAGAAGTAATTCCTTCATCTGCTCATCATAGCGCTCCTCCGGTGTATACTCTTTTAACATTGACAAAAGATACGCTTCCTGCTCATTCTTTCCTTCTTTTTGCTGTAGCTTTGCCTGCAAATGTTCCGCCAATTCCTCCGGCCTGCTGTCACTGTCTACTTCAATATCAAACAGCTTTGCTGCCAGCCCTGCTGCATAATAAAACTCATAGTTGCCCAGAAGTCCTGCCCGTTTCATATTACATTTTATAATGACACTTTGTCTTGCAATGGATGTTACCATAAAAATACCTCACAAATCATTCTTGCACCTATTTTATTCCACATCCACCTTTAAGTCAAATCTACTTTGCTGTCATATCCACGAGGAAAAAGTAAAAAGAGCCTGCCATTTTACCAAGCGCAATGGATAGCATTACCCAAAACAAGCCATTTTTTATTTTCAGTCTACGAAACAGAATCGGAAATGTATTTAGAATCTCCGCCAGCGCAACGGAAATACATCCAACAAAAATGCCCGCACACAGTCCATACACCATAAGTAGCGGCGCCCCCAATGGAATCCGAATTTCCGGAAACAGAGACAGAATTGCACCCACAAAACCGCCAATAATAATCGTTGTTCCAACTCGCATCTTCTCTACTGCCCGCCTAAGTTTTCCAATCAGTCTTGGAATGACACCAATAATAATGACGAACGCAAATGTACCGGCAGCAGTAGCACCTCCCGCCACTGCTCCGGCCAATCCTAAAAGCAAATGACTACTCCACATCGATATTGTGTTCCTTTCTACTTGCATTCTCAATAAATGTCGTATCCACATCCTTTTCATATTTACGCATGGAAACCTGAATCGGTGTCGGGTCCGGCGTGATTTTCTTCGAACCGATATGGTTAAAAAAGACCGTAATTCCTACCGCAAGCCCAATGCAATAACAAACCTGCAATTCAGTCACTCCTTCTAATGGCACCCCCATCACCTGCTGGTAAAACTTATCAAACATTTCCAGAATTCCAACGTCATTATTAAACGCCATAATGGTATAGGCTGAACCAAAGAAAATCACAATACATAAAACCACTGTCTTAAGCTTCTCCAGCCAGCCATTCTGTTCCTTATTTTCCTTATATTCCAGAATAAAATCCGACTCTCCTTCATTCACCACAAGAAGCCCCGGCTTTATCTTATGAATCAGTTCAATTACCTTTAAAATCGACATAGAAACGGTTTTATGATCCTTCGGATCGTCCCGAAACCGATGTATCTCAATTGCCTTTATTTTTCGTAGCAGGGGTTCATCCTCACATTCCAGCTTTGCAATATCTGAAAGAATGACTTTCGGCTGTTTAATCAGACAGTTCTGGTCTATCTTAATGTAGAGTATCCCCCCATTCTCTCTCACGCCGCTTCCTCCTCAATGACATACTCATTTTGAACCAGCATTCCATCCTGATTCGTATTTTCTTTTTCCATATAATAAAAAATAGAAATTGCACCACAGACTAAGACTGCAATCATAAACAGGACAAGACAAAAACGATATTTTTTTACATTCATTTTTCTTTTCCTTCCTCTCAATTTTTGTATTATTATTCTCAAAATCAGTAAAAATATCCTTGTATTGATTGCTTTTTACCCAAAAACATGTTACTTTTTTGGTAACAAATTCTAACTATGAGAGGTTTATTATGGCTACAGCAAGAGAGGTTCTGACCTTAGCAGTTGAAATCGGAGACCTGCTTTTGAGAAACGGAGCTGAGGTATATCGTGTAGAGGATACCGTGCTCCATATTTTAGAAGCTTATGAAATAAAAGATTATGATGTATACGTTTTATCAAATGGTATCTTTGCCAGTGCCAATGAAGATGAGGAAGACGCCTGCAGTATGATTCGCCACGTACCCTTAGGTTCTGTACATCTGAATAGAATTGCTGCCTTAAATCAGCTTTCCCGCGAGATTTGTGCTCATGAATGTTCTTTGTCAGATGCATGGGAAAGGCTTAAGGAATGTAAAAATCTTCCGCTGGCACCGGATTCTGTCAAACTGTTTTTCTGTGGCTTAGGCTGCGGATGCTTTGCCTACTTATTTGGCGGAACTGTGACAGACGGCCTTGTTGCTTTCTTTGTGGGTGTCGTACTGGAATCTTTCCTTCTTACCACCGGCAAAAGCAAAAGTTCAAAATTTATCATCAATATTTTAGGCAGTGCCATTGCCACCACCCTGAGTCTGTTAGCTTTAAACTTCGGTCTTCCGGTTCTGCATGACAAAGTCATCATCGGCTCCATCATGCCATTGGTACCCGGAATTGCATTGACCACCTCTATTCGTGACCTGTTCAATGGAGATTACTTATCCGGTGTCATTCATTTGATGGATGCTGTGCTTACTGCTTTTTGTATTGCAGTCGGTGTCGGTACCATAATTACTATTTATCAGTTTCTGCCGGGAGGTGTATTATTGCCATGATGATTCAGTTTATTGTTGGCTTTTTTGCCACACTTTCCTTTGCGATTCTTTTTTCTGCCCCAAAACGGCAGCTTATTTTCTGCGGTCTGACCGGTGCTGCAGGTTGGATTGTTTATTTACTATTAACCCAAAATGACTCCGGAATCGCCCTTGCAAATCTGGCTGCCACTATCATGCTCACTTTAATGGCACGCATTTTCGCAGCAATAGAACGCCATCCGGTTACTGTTTATCTCCTGTCCGGAATCTTTCCTTTAGTTCCCGGTGCAGGCATTTACTATACCTCTTACTACTTTATCATGCATGATATCGAAAACTTCACCCGCTATGGTTCGGAAACCATTATCATTGCGGGTTCCATTGCCCTTGGGATTGTATTCGGTTTTGCACTTCCGCAGCGAATGTTCAATGCATTGCCACAGCTAGGGCACCGTACTAAGAAATAGTTGAGGTGTTAGAACGACTTGTATTTGTGGTTTGCTTTTTATATTCTATGAATTCTTGAGAAAATATAGTTTCTTTTTGAAAAGAAAGTTTGTGCTCCTTTGAAGAAAAGCTTAGAAATACAATTCTCTTTCTCTGAAATATAGTTTTGTGTCCGCTATTGGCTTTAACAGAAATAAAAAATCGTCCGACATAGCACGAACATTCCGTTACACCTTCCTAAGAACATCTAACAGGCTCGGTTTGACAAAGTCTTTATAAAATCCGGCTCCCGAAAATGGAGTCGTCCGCCGGATTACGTTTTATCAAACCGAGCCTGTAAGATGTTCTAAGAAAGATGTAAGAGGAAATGTCCGTGTCTATGCGGACGATTTTTTATTTTTGTTAAACCTTTAGCGGAGACAAATTATTAAATTTTCAGAGAAAGAGAAGCAGTATTTCAAGCTTTTCTTCTCGGACACAAACTCTTTTTAAAGAGAAACTATATTTTTCTCTCAAGAATTCTTATAGTATAAAAAACAAACCACAAATAAAACAGTTCCAACGCCTCAACTCTTTCTCCTTAGCAGTGCCCACACAAAGCACACTCTGTTTTTAATCATCCGCCCCACTCCATAGTGCGTCATCCCCGACGCATTATTTCCATGTCTGCGATAGCAAAGCAGCCTGTCAGGAATAAAGCAGGTTTTATTTTTCAACAAATCATTGATCACACCAATCCACTGGTCATGCATTTCAATATAAGATGGAATCGGTAGGACAGCCTCTAATAATTCCCGCTTAAACGCCATGCAGCAACCGATGTAGGTATTGCGCCAGATGTTTTTCACCACTCCGGAGCCGGAGCCCTTTAAACTATAAAAAGAATCCAAAACCACTTCCTTACAGTCGCCGTCCATGACAACCGCATCATGCACCACTACCACAGCGTCTTCCCGAGCGAAGGTCTCCATTACACAAGAAACCTTCTCCGGCATCCAAATGTCATCCTGGTCTGCGAGGAAAATATAGGCGCCATTGCATGCGCGTAAGGCATTCTCCACATTTGCCTTAACACCAATTCCTGGTCCGGAAAGCAAATGAATCCGCTCATCCGATTTACAGTAGGCTTTTATAATTTCAATCGTTCCATCTGTAGAACCATCGTCTGATATCACGACCTCATCCTCCGGTCCAAGCTGCTCCAAAATGGAATCCAGCTGTTCTTTTATATACTTTTCGCCCTGATAGGTAACCATGGCAACCGATATTCGAATCATACGATTTTCCATCCCCACTTACAGAAATACAAAAACATGGACTGCAAATGCAGTTTAAAAAGTTTCCCGCTTTTATGGGAACCCTTCTCCCATTTGTGAATCACCGATGCATCCGGACAATAACAAAAACGTGACACCTCATTCACGCGTTTACACAAATCCGCATCCTCCATGTACAAGAAGAATCGTTCATCAAATCCACCCAGTCTCTTGAATAACTCTGTTCGAACCACCAAAAAGCTCCCCTGTGCAAATGGTACGTCAAACGGTTTAGAAAAGTCTGCATCCTGCATGGTATGATAAGCCTGTCTCTTTTTAAAACCGCCCTTTATAAACATACGAATAAACATGTCCCAAACCGTCAGTTCTCTGCGATATACTGCCAGTAATTCTCCTTCTTCATTCACAAGTCGTGGCACACACATCCCAATGCTCTCATCCTGCATAAACGCAAGCAGCTTTGAAAACACATCCGTCTTAAGGATAATATCGGGATTTACAATTGCATGAAACTTAGAGTCCAGTCTGTCTTTTACATAATTATGACCGGCACCAAAACCAAGATTTTTTCCTGTGGGAAGGTAGGTCACATCCCCGTACTGTGTTTCCAATCCTGCAAGCTTCTCTCCTGCATTGTCCACAATATATATTTGTTTTGTCATCGTATCCGGTGTAAAAGCCTCGATAGAATCCACCGCCGCCTTCACATCTTCTTCGTTGTGATACGATACAATCGTAACTGATAAATCAACCATACTGCTATTTTGCTCCCCTGCCTAAGAGGACCACCTTTATTGTTTTAAATAAAATCCGCACATCCATAGCCAGATTCCAATTCGAGATATAGTAGGTATCCAACGCTACAACCTCTTCAAAATCCGTAATCTTATTTCTGCCGCTTACCTGCCACATGCCGGTCAGCCCCGGTTTATTGCCAAGCCTTGCGCGATGATGTGCTTCATACTGCTCAAACTCGTCCATTGTCGGCGGTCTGGTTCCCACCAGACTCATCTCACCCTTTAACACATTCCAGAACTGTGGGAGCTCATCAATGGAATACTTACGCATAAACCTGCCAATTGGGAAAATACGCGGATCATCCTCCATCTTAAACATGAAGCCCTGCATCTCATTCTTTGCCATCAGCTCTGCCTTTCGTTCCTCTGCATCCAGATACATAGAACGGAATTTATACAGTTTGAACGGGCGGCCGTTTTTTCCTACACGGGTCTGAGCAAAAAAGACCGGACCCGGTGACTGTTTCTTAATCATTGGAGCAAAAATCAGGTAAGCAATTCCGGTAATCAACAGTCCAACCAAACCGCCTGCAATATCCATACAGCGCTTCACAAACAGCTGTCTCGGTGAAGCAATACACATACTTGAGGTCAGTACCATATACGGACCGCATTTTTCAACTACCCGGTTTGGCATCAGGTTCGCTTCATGAGCCAGTTTAAAATGAACCGTTACCCCCATTTCAAGCAGCTGCCCAGCAAGCTCCTCACTGCTGCTGATATTATTGCCATTGATAAACACTTCATCCACCACATTGGTACGGATGTAATCCATAAAGTTGTCCGCATTTGCAACAACCGGAACCAGACGGATTTCCTCCCCCTGTCTGTCCTTATCCAAAATTACAATTCCTTTAATTACATAGTTCCGGTACAGCATATGCTCGAAATTAATAATACACTGTTCCACTAAATCATTTGTTGTGATAAGCAGCATCACAGAGCGATTCTTTTCGTCACACAGCCTCATACGTACCCACATTTTCAATATAATATGGCCTCCATAAGAAAGTGCGATTGCCAGTCCCCAAAATCCAAACAGCATCTGTCTGGAATACGCGATTGACTGCTTTGTCATATACATCACAAGAACGACGCCAAGAAATACCATGGTACACTGCCCTACCACAGCCTTAAATTCCTGCACCTTGTCCCTGCGCAGTATATTCTTATATGGTTCTGTAAAAAAGATAATACAAATATGAAGCAATATTACCATAACGGCCAAATCTCGGTAAAGATCTTCGTTATATGCCCATTTCCATCCGAAACGAATCGCATAGGACAATAAATAAGCCGCCTGTAGCAGGATGATGTCCATCAGCGTGAAATCCAGATGCTTCATCCAGCTTCTCTTTTCTCTTTTATACATTGTCTTCTCCTTACAAATCTGTCATTTGCATTCTACAGACTAATTAAATCCCACTACCTTCTGTGAGATTTTGTAAGCTGCGACAGAAATCTTTCTTCCGCCTTTTCCTGGAAGATTCATCGCATTTCCCATAATTCCCCGTCTTAACTTATGGAACAGACGGAGATCATACTCCTTAATATATTTCCACAAATCACGTTTTTTCTGCAGATTTTCTTCCGTGCCGGAACGAATCAGCATGATAGTGGAAACCACGGTGATAATCTCCAGATAATTAAACATATACTTGCGGAGCTTTTTATCGTTCAGCTTCCAAAGGTCAAACGCCTCAATCATAATCTTATTCACCTTAATCTGCTGGTCGATACGTCCAATCATCACCTTTTCATTGACAGACTGGTCATCTCTTCCGATGAAATAACGATAAAAATCCACATCCAGATAATACATATTCTTCACACTTGGAAGTGGTTTGTATACATAAATGTTATCCACATAGAAGGTGTGCTTTGGCAGTTCTAATCCACAATCGCGTAGCAGCTGGGTACGATATATGACAGAATGCATCAATATGTACTGTCCCTTATGGAATTTGGTATCCTTCCAGGTCATCATCTGGTCCTTCGGAAGTGCGGTATAGCGCATCACTTTTTTATGTTTTGCGCCTTCCTTTTCATAAACATAGTTCGAAATCAGCATATCTAACGTCGTCTCACCGGCTACCAGTTCCTTTAATTTTGCTAAAACCTTCGCATACGCATCTGCATCTACCCAGTCATCACTGTCTACTACCTTAAAATAAAGACCGGTAGCATTCCGTAAGCCCGCATTTACTGCTTCTCCGTGACCGCCGTTTTCCTGATGTACAGCTTTTACAATCGTCGGATATTTTGCCGCATAAGCATCCGCAATCTCTGCGGTATTATCCTTTGTAGAGCCATCGTTTATAATAATAATCTCAACATCCTCTCCACCCGGAAGTAAGGAGTCAATACACTTTTCCATATATGCTGCTGAATTATAGCATGGAATTGCAAATGTTAACAGTTTCATCTTCTCTCTCCATCATTTCTCTTATTTTTGTAATTCTTCGGCAAGCTCCATTGCTTTCTTTGCCATTGCATCAATATTGTAATATTTGTATTCCGCCAGTCGGCCCAGCAAATGGAAATTTTTCATACCGGACACCAATTCCTTATAGCGCTGATACAGCGCCTCATTTTCCTCATTCAAAATGGCATAATAAGGAATTTCCCCTTCTGCTCCTGTATATGCAAACGGATATTCCTTCACAATCGTAGTACCCTTTGCATCTAACTGACCGGTCAGATATTTAAACTCAGTGATTCGGGTAAAATCCTCGCTCACGGTATAATTTACCACTGAATGTCCCTGATAAGAATCCTCATCCAGATGTTCAAAATGGAAATCCAGTGAGCGGTATGGGAGCCTTCCAAATCGACAGTCAAACAACTCATCTAAAGCACCGGTATAAATTACCTCTCCATTAAAAGGCTCGCCTTTAAAATAAATCTGATTCTCTGCAAAACTTAGAAGTTCTCTGCAGTCGGTATCCAACATCACTTCGATGTTCTTATGATCCAACATTTTTTCAAACATCGGGGTAAAACCATCCTTCGGTACCCCCTGATATTTATCCTGGAAATAGCGGTTATCATAAGAAATCAGCACCGGCACTCTTCCGGTTACCTCCGGACTAATCTCCTCCGGCTTCTGCCCCCACTGCTTCATCGTATATTTCAAAAATACATTTTCATATACATACTGAGCAATTTCACGTACATCTGCGTCTTCATTCTCACGAAGCTTCATAATCGGCACACGGCTTCCCTCACCATATGTTACAATCAGCTTCTGCTCTAACCGGTCTGCCTTTTCCTTGTCATAAACCATATGTAAGGTGTTTAAATTAAACGGAACCGGAATCAGTTCCTCTCCAACCTTTGCCACAACTTCATGCCCAAACGCATACCAATCCGTAAATCTGGAAAAAAATTCATACACCTCTTCCAGATTCGTATGGAAAATATGTGGACCATACTCATGAATCAAAATACCATAGTCGTCCGCAACATCATAACAGTTCCCTGCAATATGCTTTCTGCGTTCTACAATCAAAACCTTTTTATCTGCTTCCTCTGCCAGCTTTCTCGCTGCTACTGCACCGGCAACGCCGGCACCTATTACTATACAATCGTACATATCTAATCCTCCATCTGTTTAATTATACACTCTTTCCCAATATAAGCCAATTTATTTTTTTCTTAAGACTTTCAAAACCATTTTTCTAGTACCATAGTCACGACTTTTTGAACAAAATCACTCCTTTTGTTCATATTTTATTTACAAAATTCTCACAAAGCAATCATACGTGAGTCACAATTTCCCATTATACTCTAATTAAATTAATGAATGAATAAAACTTTTTTCAAACCTGCTTAAGCAGGCTGCCTTGCCGAACAGGCAAGGTTCCTCCCAAGAAATAGTGAACTACTTCACTTTCAATACATAATCTTTTTCATATGAATGGCCGGTGTATCGTACACCGGCTCCCTCTTTCTTTAGCGCTCTTCCAAAAATTTTTCCTGCCCGATTTTGATTCCCATATATTCCGCATAAGCTGCAAAGGCTGCCGGAATCGCATAGTGTTCTTTTGAATCCTCCGCTTCCACAAAAAGTAATTCTTTCCTTTCCGCTTCCCCGTCCGGTTCTTCCACCAGAATCGCATAGCCGTTCATCTGCCATTCCACATGGGAAAAAATATGCTTCGCTTCCCCTAATTTTTGAATTCGAAGCGGTGAAAGCTTCATGTCCTTCACCAGCGCAAGTGCCTCATCCTGTGATAGCTCTCCTTCCACATTCGGCAGCTCATAAAGTCCTGCCAAAAGACCTTTCAGCGGACGTTTTCGAATTGCCACCCGTTCTCCGTCCCGAATGACAAAAACCGTCCTTTTCTCGATACGTCTGGCTTTTGCCTTACTTTTCACCGGATAATCCATCATTGTTCCATTCTTTCTCGCCAGACAGTATGCATTCCAGGGGCAAGCTTCACAATTTGGTGCCCCATTTGGCACACAGACGGTCGCCCCCAGTTCCATCAGAGCCTGATTATAAGTTCCGGACCAATCCGCATCAAAGGCATCGCTTTGCATATAGGAGGTCAGCCGCTCCTCCACCTGTTTACGAAAGGCTGCTTTCATAATATCCGTATCATCTGCTGCTACCCTGGTTAAAATACGAAGTACATTTCCATCCACCGCAGGCACCGGTATCCCGTATGCAATCGAAGCAATCGCTCCTGCCGTGTAACTTCCAATCCCCTTTAATTTCAATAATGCCTCATAATCAGCCGGCAGGATACCTCCATACTCTTCCATTACAGAAATGGCAGCCTTTTGCATATTTCGCACGCGGTTATAGTAACCCAGACCTTCCCATAACTTTAGTAATTCATCCTCCGGGCATGCTGCCAACGCCGCCACATCGGGCAGCCGTTTTGTAAAACGCTCAAAAAAGGGCTTCACCGCTTCTACCCTTGTCTGCTGCAACATAATTTCAGACACCCATACCCTATAAGGTGTCGCTTCTTCCCTCCACGGCAGCATGCGTCTGTTTTTTTCATACCATATTAAAAGGGGTTCTGTTAAGACCGCCAAATCAAAATCCTGTATCATAAATTGCTCTCTTTCTTCTTACATTGTTACTGTTCACACGTCCCTATTATACACTATTTTTCTGTTGACAAACAGGTATAAAAATAGTACTCTAATATTAGTGTTAATTGTTAATTTTTTATCAAAGTATTTAGGAGGAATTTACCGTGAGCGAATTCAAGAATTTGTTATTAGAAGTTGAGAACGAAATTGCTGTTCTTACGATTTCCAGACCTGCAGCATTAAACGCTTTAAACAGCGAGACTCTGGATGAATTAAACGTTGCTTTAACCGAAATCGAAGCAAGAGATGATGTAAAGGTTTTGATTTTAACAGGCGGTCCTGACAAGAAGGGTAACCCATTCAAATCCTTCGTTGCAGGTGCTGACATTGCAGAAATGGTAAACTTTACCGCGGCAGAAGCAAGAGCTTTTGGTATGAAGGCTTCCGCTCCATTCTTTAAATTACAGAATATGCGTCAGGCTACCATCTGTGCTGTAAACGGATTTGCACTTGGCGGCGGTTGCGAAATCTCTATGGCATGTGATATCCGTATCGCTTCTGAAAATGCAATCTTTGCCCAGCCGGAATGCGGACTTGGTATCATCCCTGGTTTCGGCGGTACACAGAGACTTGCCCGCTTAGTTGGTATGGGACGTGCAAAAGAGATGATCTTCACCTGTGATAACATCAATGCAGAAGAAGCTTACCGTATCGGTCTTGTAAACAAAGTTGTTCCTGCAGAAGAATTAATGGCTACCGCAAAGGCAATGGCAGCTAAGATTGCATCAAAAGGAAGCTACGCAGTTTCTATCGCAAAGGCAGCTATTAACAATGGTTACGACATGGACATTAAGAATGCAGTTGAAATGGAAGCAAATCTGTTTGGCGTTACCTGCTCTACTCATGACAAGGCAGAAGGTATGACCGCATTCCTTGAGAAACGTGCTGCAAATCTTACTGATTTTTAAGGGCTTGTGACATCTCATTACATATGGTACAATTATAAATGTGAGCCGGCTGAAACCAGCCGGCTTTTTCATTCTGTATTTCATCAACGGAAAGGACGATTTTATGACAGCAGACACAATTGGATTTATCGGCGCAGGCAATATGGGCAGTGCCATGATTGGCGGTATCTTAAAGTCCGGTTTTCTTACTCCGGCACAGATTTTCGCAAGTGCCCATACCCCTGCTACTCTTGAAAAGTTAGAAGCAGCTTATGAAATTAAGACAACTCTTTGTAATGAAGAAGTGGCAGCTGCAAGCAATCTTTTATTTTTAGCAGTAAAGCCAAATAAATTTGCAGAAGTTCTTCCGGCTATTGCACCTTCCTTAAAACCGGATTGTGTGATTATTTCGATTGCTGCCGGGCAAACTATTCCTGCCATCGAAGCAATGATTGGCAAAGAGGCAAAAATCATCCGTGCCATGCCAAACACTCCTGCTCTCGTAGGGGAAGCAATGAGCGCACTCTGTGCAAATTCACATGTTACAGAGGAAGAATTAACCTATGTGAAGCAGCTGTTTGAGTGCTTCGGCAAAGCAGAAATCGTGGCAGAAAATCTAATAGACACCGTAATCGGTGTTTCCGGTTCTTCTCCTGCCTATGTCTATCTGTTTATTGAGGCAATGGCAGATGCTGCTGTAGCGGATGGAATGCCCCGCTCTATGGCCTACAAATTTGCTGCCCAGTCTGTACTCGGAGCCGCAAAAATGGTCTTAGACACCGGCAAGCATCCGGGCGAGTTAAAAGACGCTGTATGTTCACCGGGCGGTACTACCATTGAAGCCGTAGCCGCATTAGAAGCCGGAGGACTTAGAAATACAGTCATTACTGCACAAAGAGCCTGTGTACAGAAATCCAAAAACATGATTTCCAATTCAAAAACTTAACTACAAGGAGGGCATAATTATATGTGGGCTTATGAAAGTGTATTTTATCAAATTTATCCATTGGGATTTTGTGGTGCACCTTTTGAAAACGATGGTGTTCCGATGCACCGGATTACCAAAATAAACGATTGGATTCCACACATCAAAAAACTAGGAGCAAATGCGATTTACTTCTCTCCGCTTTTTGAATCCGACACCCATGGATATAACACCAGAGACTATACCAAAATCGATACCCGTCTCGGCGACAACGCAGATTTCAAGGAAATTTGTGACAATCTTCATGCGGAAGGAATCCGTGTCGTATTAGATGGTGTATTCAATCATGTTGGACGTGGGTTCTGGGCATTTCAGGATGTATTAGAAAAAAGATGGAATTCACCTTACAAAGACTGGTTCCATATCAATTTTGACGGCAATTCCAATTACAATGACGGCTTGTGGTATGAAGGCTGGGAAGGAAACTACGACCTGGTAAAATTAAACCTTCGCAATGAAGAAGTCGTTCAGCATATCTTCTCTGCCATCAAAGGCTGGGTAGAAGAATTTGACATTGACGGGCTCCGTTTGGACGTTGCCTACTGCTTAGACAAGGATTTCCTTCGCAGATTAAGAAGCTTCTGTGACAGCTTAAAACCGGATTTCTTCTTAGTAGGAGAAACCTTGCATGGTGATTACAACCAGTGGATGAATGACTCCATGCTGCATTCTGTCACCAACTACGAATGCTACAAGGGGCTTTACTCCAGCTTTAACAGCATGAACATGTTTGAAATCGTCCATTCTCTGCTTCGTCAGTTCGGACCGGAAAACTGGACCTTATACCGTGGCAAACACCTGCTTACCTTCGTAGATAATCACGATGTAACCCGTGTTGCCAGCATCTTAACCAACGAAAAACACCTGCCATTAATTTATGGCATGGCATTTGGCATGCCTGGAATCCCTTGCGTCTACTATGGTAGTGAATGGGGTGCAAAAGCTCAGAAATCAGAGGGTGACCCGGCACTTCGTGCAAGCTTTGACGCTCCGGAATGGAACGCATTAACTGATGCTATCGCTGTATTGGCAAAAGCAAAGAAAGAATCAGAAGCCTTAAACTACGGCTCTTTCCGTTCCATCGTCTTAACCAATAAACAGTGTATTTTTGAACGTAAGAGCGAACATGAGCGTGTGCTTGTTGCTATCAATGCAGACAGTGAAGCTTATACTGCTCACTTTGATGCAGGCTGTGGCAGGGCAGTTGATCTGTTAACCGGAGAATCACATGATTTCGGCGGTGGAAGTGAATTGGCACCATACAGCGTTGCATATTGGAAGATGGAATCCAAAAAAACCATTGCATAAAAGTGGCGTCACCTCAATTGCGTGACGCCATTTTCTTACTTTTTAATTTTTCCGCCCCAATACGACTTCAACCACTTTTTCCTCGTATTGTCCGTTGTTAGACCGCATTACCGTGATCTCAACCTTAGTTCCTGCCGCATAGTACTCTAACGTATCGGTCAAAGACTCCATGGTTGTGATTGTCTTTCCCTCAAATGCGACAATAATATCGCCCGGTAAAATACCATACTGTTCCGCCGCTGAGTTTTCTAATACCTGTGCAACGAAAACACCGGTAGGCATGTTATAGGTGCCTGCCACATCATTTGTCACATCTACACCGGCAATTCCTAAATAAGAGCTGTCAGATTTATCTACTTTTTCTTTTGTAATCAGTTCTTCAATAATCGGTGCTGCTTTGTCAATCGGAATTGCATAACCAATACCTTCCACATCCGTATCTGAGTATTTCACAGAGTTAATACCGATTACTTCGCCTTTTGAATTTAATAATGCACCGCCACTGTTACCAGGGTTAATTGCAGCATCTGTCTGAATCAGTTCTGCGGTATAGCTGGTACCACTGCTGGAATCAGATACTGTTACTGTACGATTTAATGCACTGATGACACCCATTGTCACAGACTGCCCATATCCTAAAGCATTCCCGATTGCAATGCTTGCTTCACCAACGCGGAGTTCATCTGAACTGCCAATCGTTGCAATCTTAATTGCATCCATGGTACTGCTTTGAATACTGCTTAATGCCACCTTTACGACTGCAAGGTCCATAGATGGATCTGTACCCTTTACTTCTGCACTCACGGTTGCATTGTCTGCGAAAGTAACTGTCAAGGTCTTTGCCCCGTTAATCACATGGTTATTGGTTACAATATACAGATAATTCCCATCATTACTGATGATGATACCGGATCCACAGCTCGTGCTTTCGTATGTCTGGGAACCGCCCCAGAAGCTTCGATACTCTGTCTCACTGATATTGGTAATCGCTACGATAGAAGGCATAACCTCTTCAACAATATCTGATACATCGACTGCTACATAGGTGTTAGATACTGAGGTAGAAGTAATGTTCTTGTCCGAATTAGACAATACAGGCTGTCCCGATGAGCCTCCATTATTGCTCGTCTGAAGCAGTGGAGCAGCTGCATATTGAACGCCTACCATGACGCCTCCTGCTACCAATCCAAATACAAGTGCTAACGCTGCACATTTCATCAGCTTTTTCCCAAAGCCGTTTGACTTACGTTCCCGTTTTTTCTTTTCTTTCTGAGGTTCCTGATAAGGTGTGTAATTCTGGTACGCATTGCCATTATAATACGTAAAATTTGGCTGACCATAACTATTCTGTCCGGTTTGGCTCTGCTGATTTTGCTGGTCCGGATTCTGACCATATATGTTATTCTGGTATTCCATGATTCCTACTTCCTTCCTGTTTTCATTTTATACTCAGAGTTTAACCCGTAATTGTGTTCAAAATGTGATGAAATTATCAAAACTTTATGAAAAGTCAGAAGTTTATTCTACTGTAACAGATTTTGCCAGATTTCTCTGTTTGTCCACATCCAATCCTCTTGATACGGATACATAATATCCCAATAACTGCAGCGGAATAACCGCAAGACTTCCGATAAAGTGTTCATCCACACGAGGAATATAAGTCACAAAATTCACCGTATCCTCAAGTTCATAATGTCCATATGAAGTAAGTCCCATCAGATACGCTCCGCGGCTCTTGCACTCTACCATATTGGAAACAGTCTTTTCATAAAGATCACTCTGGGTAAGTACTCCAATCACCAGCGTTCCATCTTCAATCAGACTGATGGTTCCGTGCTTTAATTCGCCGGCTGCATATGCTTCTGAATGAATATAAGAAATCTCCTTCATCTTAAGACTTCCTTCTAAGCTGATGGCATAATCAATTCCTCTGCCCACAAAGAAAATATCTCTTACATTTGCAAATTTCGATGCAAACCACTGTAATCTTTCTTTATCATCTAAAATCTTTTGTATCTTTTCCGGAATCGTCTTGATTTCCGAAATATAATGCTTATAATCCTTTTCTGTAAGCTCCCCTCTTAAAAGCGCAAACTGCAAAGCAAGAAGATATCCTGCTATAAGCTGTGTAGAATAAGCCTTCGTTGTCGCAACCGCAATTTCAGGTCCTGCCAGAGTATAAAAAACATGATCCGCCTCTCTCGCGATACTGCTTCCAACCACATTTACAATAGAAAGCGTTTTTATCCAGCAGAGGTTTTCTGTATCGAAATTCTGAGGCCAGCTCCACTCTCACCGGAATCTTTGCCAGGTCTTCCATTACATACTGTGTAGCCATGCCGACATGCCATGCAGATCCACATGCGACAATGTAAATCTGAGAAATATTTTTAATCTCTTCGTCACTTAATCCCACATTGGAAAGATCGATTCTGTCACCTTTTACCACAGAATTAATGGTATCCAGAGCAACCCTCGGCTGTTCATGGATTTCTTTCATCATGAAGTGTTCAAAGCCACCCTTTTCTGCCGCTTCCGCAGAAAAGGTATTCTCTGTCATTTCCTTTTCCACTTCATCGCCATCCAGGTTATAAAAAGTTGCCTGTCCGGGAACGAGTCTGGCCATTTCACAATTTCCAATATAATACACATTTTTTGTATATTTTAAGATAGTCGGAACATCGGAAGCTACATAGGTCTCACCGTCAGCAATACCAATAATCATCGGGCTGTCTTTTCTGGCTGCCCAGATTTCACCCGGATAATCCTTAAACATCAATTCCAATGCATAAGAGCCACGTACACGAACCATTGTCTTGGCAATTGCATCTACCGGTCCCATTTTATACTTTTTATAATAGTAATCCACCAATTTCACTACCACTTCCGTATCCGTCTGGCTGTAAAATTGATAGCCGTGTTTCATTAATTTTTCTTTTAATTCCACATAATTTTCTATAATACCATTATGGACACCGACTACATCTGACTCTACCGTTCCTGACCCTGATCCGGTGCAGTTACCTGAAACATGCGGATGGGCATTGGTCTGAGATGGTACGCCATGCGTTGCCCAACGGGTATGTCCAATACCACAGGTACCATGGATAGCCTTGCCTCCATCTGTCTTTTCATAAAGATTTACAAGCTTTCCTGTCGACTTCACGACTTCCGCAAGTTTCTCCCCATCCCGTACAGCAATTCCTGCTGAATCATATCCTCTATATTCTAATTTTGAAAGTCCATCCAACAGAATCGGTGCTGCCTGATGTTTTCCCGTAAATCCTACTATTCCACACATACTCTTATTCACTTACCTTTTCGTATATAAATATTTTATCTTCCATAAGAAAATTTATTTATAATACCTTTCATTGGCTGATTCGTCAACTTTTTTGACAAATAAAAGGCTCAAATTAATTGTTCCTCCAAAAGCACTTCCTACACACACTTGACATTTAACATTAGCTTCTCTCCCCTTGACACTCGTCACTTTCTGCTATAAAATGAGATTCCCATAGTTTATATCATGAAAATAAAATTCTATTACCGAACCCTTCGGTATCTGCTTGGACAAATCTGACATCATCGTCACCCGTTTCCAAGTATTTTTCAACCAAATAAAATCTACTTACAAAAGAAAGGCGATTCTATGAACAACACAGGTAACAGCTTTATGGAAGCCACCGGCAATATCGATTACACCTTTACCAACAATTTTATGTTTCAAATAATTCTAAACGAAAACAACCTTGTACTAAAAGGACTTATCAGTTCTCTACTGCATCTTCCTCTTGAAGAAATTGCTTCCGTCGTAATTGAGAATCCCATTGAACTTGGAAAAGAAATCGACCAAAAAGACTTTATCCTCGATATTCGTGTTAAGCTTAATAACCATACCACAATTAACCTCGAAATGCAGGTTCTCAACGAATACAACTGGCCGGATCGTTCTCTAAGCTATCTTTGCAGAACTTTCGATCAGTTGTGCAGCGGACAGGATTATACGCTTACCCGTCCTGTCATTCATATTGGCATTTTAGATTTTACTCTTTTCCCCAAAAGCCCGGAATTTTACGCCACTTATAAGCTTTTAAATATTAAAAATCACGAAGTTTATAATGACAAATTCATCCTAAGTGTGCTATCCTTAAAGCAGATAGAACTTGCAACCGAGGAAGATAAAGCCTGGGAAATTGATAAATGGTCCAGACTCTTTTCCGCAAAAACCTGGAGGGATATAAAAATGATTGCCGAAAACAATGAAATTCTTACATCTGCAGCAGAATCCTTATATCAATATAACTCCGACTGGATTGTACGTGAACGGTGCCGTGCACGAGAGGATTATGAGCGTCATCAGCAATATGTGAAGGAAAAATTTGCCCGGGACGAAGCTACTATTAAGGAGCAAGAAGTCGCTTTAAGAGAAAAAGAAGCTATCATTGAAGAACAGCGAAAACTCCTTGAAGAACAAGAAGCGCTTATTAAATCCTTAAAAGAAAAGAATGCTCATGCAAAATAATTAAGTTAACATACTCATAAAGACAACTCTCATTTTCTGATGAACGAGAGCTGTTTTCATGTACTATGAGCTTAAATCCCCTTCATCATCTCGATATACTTCTCCATCACAAAATCGTTCTCAAACCGTAAGTTTTTCAAGCAACGTATTACATTGCTTTTTAGCTCCTGCTTTCGCGATGCTTGGGCTTGAAGTAGTAATAAGGGAAACACACCTGAATCCATGTTTACCAATTCAGGTTTCTTTTGAACGAGGAAAAATGCTTCTTTCAACAAATCAAAATCCGCCTCCTCCTCAATGATAAGCCTCAGAATTTTCTTATACTCTCTGTAATATCGTTGTCCCAATTCACTGTACTGATTTTCGTCAATCACTTCCAATAATTGCTCACACAAGGTCATTGCAGAAGCAGCACTCTTATGGTATACCTGCAAAATATAAATGGAAAAGATCGCCTGCTCCCGTACCACCCAAAAATATTCGCTATCTATCTCTATTTGATTACGCTCTTGAGGCTCATAAGATTTCTGCATAAAATAGGCCAGTTTTGACACTTCATTTTGTTCCAGGAATTTCATTTGCAGGTATGATTCTGCCCGATACATGTATTCAAGTGTCTTACTCCAAAACTCCGGATTGGAAATCATTTTCTGAAATGCCCTATTCCCAATTTCATGCAAATCATATTTATCTGCTAAGGCTGCACAGATATAATACATCAATTCTACCTTTTCTGTTTTCCAATACGAAACAACTTCTGTGTCCTTAACATCATTCAAAAACATTCTGAGCTTTGGACTGGCGTAATTACTTCCATCCGGGAATTTATCGGGAGCGTAGTTTCGTAACAACTTACCACTTATGTAACCAAGCACGTGACACATTTTCGTAAGTATACTCTTTATGGCTATATCTTCATGCTTTTGAAACTCTTCCAGAAGTTTTTCTACAAAAAGTAAAAAACCGGACATTTCTGTTTCTAAAGCACCTATCAGATACAGTTTCATCCAGTATTCTGCCTCAACTCTTTCCGGAAGACGCGGATATTCCGTGAGATCCATGTTATTTGCAATATATATCATGGTTTCATGCACATTCTCTATTTCCTGTCGTTCCTCTGCACTCAGCTTATCTAAATAGAGCAAACAGGAATCCAACATCACCCTATTGGAAACGATTTTTTTGTCTTGTCGTATTACCTGCATTTCCCACCGGAACAGTTGCTTTTCCAACCCATAATCATTATTATCATGGGCAATACGAGCCATTTCATCCACAATCTCCAAATATGCAATCGGATTTGCTTTCAAAATCAGTTCTACAGACACATATAGCTTTTTTGCTCCTTCATAATCATGAACCTTTTGATATCCGAGCAGATAGGAATGTAAAACACTTTTCCAAAGAATAGGAGTTTCATCTTTGTCCAGCATCGAATAAAGTCTTTGTACCGCCTTCATATACTGCTTAGAATTGTCTCCCATATTATTCCACACCCTATCCAACATACATAAAACGATTGCATCGATATCCTCGATATTTTCTATTTCACTCCAGTGCTCTTTTGTGAAACATTGCTCCATCATATCTATATACTGTTCCAAATCCGCCAATTCGCTAATTTGTAATCCAAGCGTAGTATTATAAGCGGAAAATGCGGAAGGCTCACATAAAATTTCCGGTAAATCCTTCTGCAGAAATTCAGGAACATTTAAGACACCATCGCATAGCACCAGAAAATCTTTAAAAAAGTCTAAAGAAAACGCAACATCTGTCAAAGCTAATTTCATTCCGTGCACAATCACTAATAATTTACACTCGTCATCAGAAGCAAGCTTCCACAATTCCTTCCTTTTCGCCTCATAATCATTTATAACATCACCGCGCCAAATCCTATAAAACAATTGCTGTGCCCGAACGACTACCTTTATAAATGGAGACATCTTTTTAGGAAGCGGCATTCCCTGCCAAAACATTTCAACACTTACCGGATATTCTTTCACATCATTTTCTATCATTTGCTCCATAATCTGATAACACAACAAGCCTTGTGCATCAAAATCTTCTAAGCGGCTATAGTATAGAAGCAAATCAGAAACATCCAACGGTTCCAAGGAATGTTCTTTAATTTCGTTAACCAAAAACTCGTTTATCGCCTTTTTCTCGTCAAGGCTCAGCTGTTCCTCTGCATAATTCTGCAGAATCTTATTTGGACATTGATACAGTTGTCCATCCGTATAGATCCACCGATTTCTTAATACTTCCATGTTTTTGTCGGGATTGGATATTTTCTCCGGTATCGCAGCAATAGGCTGTAGCCATTTTTTCTCTATGGCACGATTTGCATACAAGATACGGTAGTATAATCTCCTTGCTTCTTCCTCCTCGACCGCATCCAAAAACAAGTGCTTCATCTGTTCCTCGATGGATTCCGTTCTTCTGGTCAAGATGGTCATAAATACCTCGTCATCATATTTCCAGCCATTCATTTCCATCCGATGTACCACTTCCATAACTACCGGTGGTAACCCTTTACATAGCTCTACAAAATTGTGATACCCCTTTGTACGGAATAATCCCTCCGGTGCGTTATGATTTCTCATAATTTCTTCTACTTCATCTTCTGTGAATCCGTTCAACTCAATCGAAATCAGTTCATTTGGTAACACATAGCCTTTTGTAAAAACTACTGCATCCTCATAACCGGATGTAATCAATTTGCATTTTTTCTCTTTGCATTCTGATAAAATCTGTATACACTTTTCTTTGATTCCCGGCTTTGCCACATTGGGAATTCCATCAATAATCACTACTGTATCTTCCGGTAAGTCTATCTCCTTTATACTTACATTCTGAAACTCCTCCTCTTTTACCATTATCCACATGTAAGAAGCTACATGCTCTGCAACGCGAATTAACGTTTGTGTTTTCCCTGTAAACATTTTTCCATAAATATGAACCCAATGACAGTTTCTCAAATCAGAGGTTAGCTTTTTCACATACCGGTCTTTTTCACTTCCTCCAATATATTTATATGGCATTACCTCTAACATCGTTTGCTTCGGCATTGCCATTGTATATGTTTCATTTCTATTGGTAAGGAATCCACTTATTTTTTGTAATGACTGTTCAATCTTATTCCCTTGAGAACTAATTTCTGAGACAATTGTTTTTTTACTATTTTCACTTTCTATAGACAGTAGTCTCGCCAATGCGTTATCTTCAGGCGTTAGTAACGAAACGGATACCGCATCACATATTCTCAAAATAGAACGATAAAATTCTTTGATCTCACTTTCATCTAATGGATTGATGTTCTTCCCTCTATCCTTCAAATATTCACTTGTTTCCGCCTGTAATGTGCCAAGCAACTCCTCCGTTGAAACTTCAATGTATTTCTCCGGACAAAATACCTTCTGATAAATCTTTTGAATTGGCTGCATATGCTCTATATAATCATGCATCGCATCACAATCTAAGATTGTACTTTTGCTTACTTTGTTTTCTAATTCTTTTATAACCGCATTGCTAACTGCATCTTTTACATGCCTTTCGGTTATTTTACTCTTCACATCCGGAAGAATATATGTAGCTCCATATTTCATTCCATCATAAATGAAAGAAGATAAAAGATTTATAATAAGTGATAAGAATTCTGGGTTCATAGGTAACGCTCCTTTTTCTCTACTAATGTAATTATAATTCCGCGTACTTATTTCTTCAACTGATAAAAAAAGCTGAGCACATTCTGTGCTCAGCTCATCATAACTTCTATCTTTTAATACCCATCTGATTCACCGTAACCGGTATCGCTTTCAATCTTCTTACTATTTGCTTTTACTGTCGCAGATGGTACATATTCATTATTATCAAATAAGAACTTGTGTAACTCAGTAACATTGGACTCTAAGGTACATGGCGCAACGACATTGCCCTTTGATCCCAGTGTAATCGTATTCTTTGTAAACGGGAATCCTGCACTTCCTGTAATCTTATAATTAAACACTTCTGCTGCCAATGAAATTAAATCCGCATTGCTAAAGCTTGTCTCAATATCTCCGAATACTTCATCAATCACCTTATTAATAGTAGTCAGACTGGATTTCTGTGCTTTTTCAGCCATCTTCATGATAACCGTACGCTGACGTTCTGTTCTCTTATAATCATCACCGGCTGTATAACGAATACGCGCATATGCAGTCGCCTGTACACCATCCATGAGATAAGTTCCGCCTTTTTTCGGCACTTCAGAGTTGTGACCGGTCAGCTTATTAATCTCATACATGTATCCATACATAAGTTCTGCTTCTTCATCTGTAATTGTAAGTTCAATGCCTCCCAACAAATCAACGCAGTTAACAACTGCATTAAAGTCAACCGTTACATAGTCCGTAATATTTAAATCTAAATTCTTAT
This sequence comes from uncultured Roseburia sp., assembly GCA_945787015.1. GTDB lineage: Bacteria > Bacillota > Clostridia > Lachnospirales > Lachnospiraceae > Roseburia. The sequence goes on along the minus strand of CALZGM010000001.1, from coordinate 157,449 downwards.
TCAGCATGGAAATGGCTACTTCCGGTCCCTTTGTATAAGCTGCATTACATTTTCTAAACTTACCGCTTCCAACGTCTAAATATGTGTCACGATATACAGAGCACATCTTTACTTCCTGTGTATCGTTATTAATTGAAACTAAAATAATGACATCACTGTTACCGGAACTTAAATTACCGTTTGAACGATTATCCAGACCGAATACAGCAATGGTTCTAAAGTTGTTCATTACTTCTACGGTTTCGGACTCAATATCCTCATTTACAATAACATCTTCCTGTTTAATCTCTGTTTTCTCAATCTTGCTAAGCTTTGATACTGCATACAATACAACTGCCAAAACCACCAATACAATTAATTCGACAATAATCAGGATAATTTTATTCCGTTGTCTGTTCTTTCCTGATTTTGTATTTCTTCTTCGTTGTCCACTACTCATTTTCCATCTCCTAATGATTTTTCTTTTGATTTCTACTTGAAACCAACTACATCATAAATATAATAATACAACAAAACCATAGAAAGCACAACTTGTTTTTCTTAAAAAGCCCCTATCACAAATCTTAATTATTTCTTTAGACTATTCCTTCTATATTCCTTATTATGTATATATAGCCATCCCTCCGCATAATCCTTGCGTTCCTGCTCTGTCATGGAAGTATATTGCACAAAATCAATGCGCGACATTGTCATCTGCCACTGCCCGCACTTAAAGCATTCCACCTGTTTTCTTCTGGATACCACACGCATCCATCCGCAATTCGGACATATAAACACTTTCAGCATATCCTATCCTCTACTTCCTGCCATTTGCATTTTGCAGCAGAAACAATAAAAAAATACTGCCTCTGCTGCTTCATACAGTTTTATTGATAAAACGGACATATCTACTATATTACGCGTGTAGAAAATTGTAAATAGGAAAATAGATATAGAAATAAAAAAGTGAAAAAAACGTCATTAAAATGAATGAAGAGTTCATTTTAATGACGTTTCTTATAAAAATCGTACTTAATAATTAATATTGATAGTTTCCCATTACATGAATCTGCTGTGAGCTTCTGTTTTCTACCATAATGCGGTAATAGCCACTTGATGAAATCGTAAAATCATGTGCACCCGAACCACTACCTTCCACAACGTCGCAATCGCTGTTTGCATGCATTATGCCAAACCAATAGGTACAATCATCTGGTGTCGCAGTGCATGCAATCTGTACTTTTGTTCCTTTCGCCATGTATATAGAGGTGGTCACATATCTGGTTCCTGTAGGAACGTTCCAATCAATACTTCCTCCACTAAGTGTCATAATTCCATCATTAATGTAAACTATATTCGGAACATCACTCGCCGGAATGAACATTTCCTCTGACCAGCCTTCGGTTTTTTCAAACACACCATACTGACTTACATTCTGTGTCTTCTTCAATTCATCATCACTAGCCTTCGCAATTTCCAGACCTGCTCCATACGCAGTCACCGTGCTAAGCAGTGCAAACACCATGACTAAAGCCATGGTTAATGGTTTTGTAATCTTTTTTACGTTTTTTCTGTACTTTTCCATAAAGTCCATCCTCCTATACATGACATTTCTCTTTCCATGAAGCATAGGGAAGGTAACCATCATGTGTTTTTGCGGATCGGTCTCCATCAGCTGCCAGATGATATCGTAATACTGCTTCGTATGAATGTCTTCCTTTTCCAAGGCTTCAATCGCTTTTGCATCGCAGTCTCTTTCACTCCATTCCGTGACTACATAGAGCAGCACATACGCCAAAGGATTGAGACTGTTTACAGCAACTGCCAGCATCATCAGATAACGGAATACAATATCGCTCTTCTTGATATGGCTCAGTTCGTGATAAAATACTACTTTCACCTGTTCCGGTGTATAATCCATATAGGGCAGAACCACCTTCCGCTTCCATATACCATATACAAACGGAGACTTCGCTCTTGCGCTATCATTACAAAGTAATTCCACACGGCCTTTTATCCCTAATACTTCTTTAATACGATCAAATTCCGACTGTGTAAAAGAATCGCCATCATCGAAGTTCATTTTACAAACAAGATGCTGTGTCACTTTACTTTTTAAGAAGATAGCTGCTACGAACAGCATTGTCAGTATCCATAGAATCGCAATCCCATGGTAGACGTCTGTATTCGTATTCAGCACATACATCATTCTGGGAACTCCATTCACCTCTCGTACATAACTCCTGTTGTAGTTTTGCATGATTGCCACATAGGTAATGGGTAGCAAAAACATAATTACTACCCAACGAAGCATGTAATAAACTAGGTCCGGATTCCATTTACGTAAAAATAAGCTACAGAAAAACCATATCACAAGCATCACGCTACCGGTTGCAGTGGTAACGAGTACACAGAAAAATATCTGACTTAAGATACTAGTCCAATTCATCTATCTTCTTACGAATCAATTCCTTATCCTTTTCTGTTAACTTCACATTGTCGAATAAACCGCAGACAAATGCGCTGATACTTCCTTTGTCAAAAAACTTGATATTCTCTTTTACTGTGCTCATTTTGAAATCGTTCTTCTCCACAATCGGATGATAATGAGAATATCTGCCAATACGATAAATATCAATAAAGCCCTTCTTCTGTAAACGGGTCAGGAAGGTAGCAACCGTCTGAATCTTCCAGGTCTTTCCGAACTCTTCGTTCACCCTTGCCGTTACTGTCATCAGGTCTAAATCATTATCCGCGTCCCAGATTACCTTCATTATCATTTTCTCACATACTGAAATTTCATTTGGATCCATTATAAATTTCCTCCCACAATTATAACATTCTTTTTCGCGCGAAAATATTGCAAAATTATAATTGTAGTAGTACTACGTATGTATATACAATTTACCACTTTTGTTCTACAAATGCAATAATTTTCGCGTTCTTTATAATATAATCTAACATTTTCCCTTATTTTTCAAGAACTTTTTACAATTTTTTCTTAGTTTCCGAGCATTTTTTGTAAAAAAAGAACCTTTGACACTTACTTCTGCGCCAAAGGTTCTTATAACTGCTTTATTTAATTTCTACATCTCTCCAGGAATCAGAAGGAACAATTGCAATATAGGTTTTACCAACATTCAATACCAACTCATTTCCATATGCATCAAAATACTGTGTCGGGCTGGTAAGGCTTCCCTTCTTCCATGTGATAGGAACCACTTTACCATTCAGCAAATAGTAACCCTCTCCGGAAGAATTCTCTAACTGATAATACATATAACCATTCTGATCAGGGTTTTCGCCATCAACCAAATGTGTAAACATGTCTGCTTCCTGAATAAGCACATTCTTAAAGCAAAGCTGAGCATTTCCATTTCCCGGATCTAAGTGTGGTGCACCATACTCAGAGTAGTAATATAACTGGTCTTCTTCGCTGTATTTTAATTCAGAAGAGTTATGCGGGAACGGAAGTGCAACACTGGTCGCATCCTCTGCATCTTTAAACTCTACTTCATTTGACCATAAGAAATGGGTACCCTCATAATGGTTATTATATTCGACTTCAATATTATTTGCTTTTAATCTCTTAGCGACCTCGCCCGTGCTGATATATTCTGTAAACTCATATGCTTTTCCGTTAGGAATACGACTGAAGCCGCCGCTAAGGTTGTCCAAGCTCGGTAATGATGTGTATTCATTAATATAGAATGGACCTCCATCATGGCAAAGGATTGCATTCCACTCCATGGCAAGCTTACAGTTTGTTGCTCTGGCACTACGTACATTTCCAAGCTGTTCGATTGCATCCCAGTCCTTTACTAGCGCCATAAAACGGGTTACACGGTTATTCTCGGTACTGTTTATCATCTCATAAACAATATCTGCTTTGGTCAGTCCATAATGCGGCAATGCTGTCTTCTCGTTATCAATCATAACAGCGACTGGTCTCTGTTTTTCCAAATCTGCAGCGATGAACTCACCCGTCAAATCACTAACTACCATTCCTGATGGAATCTCGTCCTCTTTGATTACTTCTGCTGATATTGATCCCTCTGTAGAGATCTCTGTACCAGTTTCCGTAGATGCTCCCTCTGAGGATACTTCTGTGTTCGATGACACCGGCTGCTTGGTATCTTCTTTACCACATGCGCCAAGCGTAAGTGTACACATCAGTAATAACCCAATAACTAAACTTCTTTTCTTCACGATTTGTACCTCTCAATTATTTTTTATTCATAAATTTATCTTACCATATTATGGTGAATATGGGAAGAAATATATGCTTCTTTGTTGGAATCATTCATGACAACTCTTCTTATTTATAAAAATCTTTAAGTGTCTTTACAACTTTTTCCGTTTCTTTTTCTGTAATTCCATAATACATCGGAAGACGCATTAACCTTTCGCTCTCTTTTGTTGTATATACGTCTTCTCCTTCAAATCTTCCAAACTTTCTCCCTGCCGGTGACGAATGTAATGGTATATAATGAAACACACAATTCACATCCCGCTCATTCATATACTGAATCAATCTGCTTCGTTCCTCTAAGTTTCCTGCTTTGATATAAAACATGTGGGCATTGTGTATACATTCTTTTGGAACAACCGGTAGTTCTATTGTCCCACGTTTCTGTAATTCTTCCAGTTCACTATAATAGTAGTTCCATGCAGTCATACGGTTATCATTTATTTTATCTGCTACTTCTAATTGTCCCCATAAATACGCTGCATTTAATTCGCTCGGCAAATAAGATGATCCATAATTCATCCAAGTATATTTATCAATTTGACCTCGAAAGAATTTACTTCGATTTGTTCCTTTTTCGCGTAAAATTTCCGCATCTTCCACTTTGTTCTTGTCCGCAATCAAAAGAGCTCCTCCTTCTCCCATGGAGTAATTTTTGGTCTCATGAAAACTAATGCATCCAAAGTCACCGATGGTACCCAACGCTTTGCCCTTATAAGAACTCATCAAACCCTGTGCGGCATCCTCCACTACATACAATTGGTACCGCCTTGCAATATCCATAATTGTATCCATTTCACAGGCTACCCCGGCATAGTGCACCGGTACAATCGCCTTTGTTTTAGGAGTAATCGCTGCTTCAATCAGCTTTTCATCAATATTCATTGTATCCGGTCTGATATCTACAAATACAACCTTCGCTCCGCGTAGTACAAAGGCGTCCGCGGTTGAAACAAAGGTAAAAGAAGGCATAATCACCTCGTCTCCCGGCTCAATTTCGCATAATAAGGCAGCCATCTCTGTGGCATGCGTACAAGATGTTGTCAATAGTACTTTGGGTGATTTGGTTTTTTCCTCCAACCATACAGAACATTTTTTTGTGTATTCACCATCCCCACAAATTTTTCTTTTTGCTATTGCATCTTTAATATAGTCCATCTCAGTACCTACACATGGAGGCACATTAAAATCGATCATGATCTTACTCCTCAGTCTTAACTCCGTATTTTAGTTTGTAGTATGCTTTTACTCCTTCGTTCACCCAGTAAGTCTCATCTGCTGAAATATCTCCGGCACCTCTGGTCGGAATTGGCATTTCTATCTTCGGCACTATGATAACTTCTTCCGGATTGTCGAGTAAAAGTTCCTCTCTTCCTTCCATTGCCGTGTAATATGCCTTTGCATTTCCATTTGCAATATGCCACAATAATCGCGGACTTGTATATTCCATGATATGCTCCAGCTTTACACTCCAAAATGATAGCAATAACAGTAATACACCATAATATACCACATTTATGCTTATCCTTCTTTCAACCTTTTCCTCCCGCAGCTTCACACGAAAAGTTTTTGTAAACCAACCGGTCCAATAAATTATGTTTATAAACCATAATAGGACAAACGTCATCCAAAAAACATTTCTTACATAACCCGAATCTCCACCATATGGACTCGGTGCTTCAATTCCTCTCGAAAAAACCCATGGTGCGTATATAGATGCATATACTGCAATAGAATATAAACTAAGTAAACCGGGAAGTCGGAATTCACCCTCATATTCCTTCACAATTCTATAAGTAATCGGCAAAATCAATAACGTTACCAATAGCAGCACAATATTCATATTATCACTGATTCCGTCAATACCTCTATGTAAAGATTCCCATATGACAGAAACAACGCCGGTAGTCCCGCCATAATTACTATTCTGACGTGCCATATTCCCCGGTGCAAGCAATGCAACACCCCAGCCTACGGTCGTTGCTATCCAGTACATAACCGCCAATTGCTTTTTTCTTTTCTTGCAGAAAGAAATCACCATGAAAGCACTCATTACCAAAAAGAAGCTAGTCTGTGAAAAACTGCATTCAAATCCTGCGGATGCAAATGCAAGTAGGATGAAAAGCACAATTTTCGTTTTAGAGACTTTTTCAGTAACAAAAAGGCTTTTAAATATTCCTGCTACCAGCATTAATTTCACAGCAAATGAAAGCGTATAAGACACTGACGTTGTATACCAATAAAATGCATCATAAACCTCAGGCAAAAAAGTCACCATATAAAGAAGTAAAATAGAGGTAATGATAAAGCTCTTTTGAGTACTTGCTTTCAGGTAATCTTTCAAAAAGACTTTTCCTGCGTAGTATACTGAAAATATGAAAATACTTACGATAACCCAGGAAGACAAAAAGTATAGTCTGTAATCACCCAATCCAATTGGTAAAGCCTGCAAAAACATACATATATACTCACCGGCCCATGTCATATACTGATATACAGACTCTTTCCATGCCACTGCAATCACCTGCCACATACTTCCGGTCTCAATCCATGCTCTATAAGACGGACCTGCCATACAAAAATCGTCTGCCAGCGGAACCGTATAGTATGCATATAAGTATATTGGTATAAAACAGATTATAATTATGGCAAGCATAAACCATGAGAAAAACTTTTCATTTAAACGTTCTAGCATAAAAAATTCCCCCGCGTAATGATATAACCATATCTGGATCCGCTGTCCACTACCTGATGTCCGTCAAATTCTTCTATATCACTAATGCGATAGATTCTCTCCGGACATTCTTTTTCTATTTTCGCAATTTTTTTCATATCTTCCGGTCCAAAAATGAAATCAATTCTCGCTTCAGCCGGTCTGCAGACTTTCTGAAAAGATGGGGCCATTCCACAGGCAACGTCAATTACCATGTTTACAAAGTCATATCCGGTAGATATCTGCACCAGATCTGAACCGATGCAGTCTCCTCCCATCCTTCCTCCTATTTCAATTATCATAATATTGCCATATTCATCTATTTTAATTTCCGAATGTGATGCACCATTTTCAATTTTTAGCGTATCAAGAGCATGCTCAACAACCCGTTTCACATTCTCTATCGTTCTATCGTCTACAGGTGCAGGCTGTAAATGTCCTGTTTCAATAAAATGTGGTGCACCTGTCGTAAATTTTTGTGTCAATGCCAAAAAGGTATGTTTTCCCTGATATGAGATATATTCTACACTATACTCCTGTCCTTCGACAAATTCTTCTACCATCGCTTTTTTGTCAAAGGAAACTTCTTTTGCGGTTTCAATCGCCTTTTCTAATTCCTCTTTATGTAATATTTTAGTAATTCCCCTGCTGCCTGAACGATCCACAGGCTTAACAATCAGGGGAAATCTCATTGTTTCTATTATTTTCTCCGATAATTCGTCAGAACAATAATTTTTAGGAGATGGATCTCCATTTTGTTCAAATGCTTTTCGCATCAGATACTTATTCGTTGCCAGCAAAGAACTCTCGATCCCGTTACCTACCAGCCCCAGCTTCTCAGCAATATAATTTACAGTGATTGCCGCAAGGTCTGATGCAATCGAAACCACACCATCCGGTTGTATTGTTTTACATACTTCTAAGATTTTTTCTTTCTCTACAATGCTAATCGGGTAAAAGAAATCTGCTGTTTTTTCTCCCACTGCCCCGTCTTTCCACGCAAACACATGGGTTTCAAAGTCCCTCTCTTTTGCTTTTAAAATTAATTGATTTTGAAAATCATTTGCTCCGATTACTACCAGCTTCTTTTTATTTCTCATGTCCATTCAAAATTTCCTGTATAAAATATGACTTTCGGTTCTTCGTTTCATTAAAAATATTACCAATATAAATTCCGATTACACCCATAGATACCAATTGAATTCCTCCCAGCAGACTTACTACTGCAATAAGGCTCATCCAGCCGCTTGGCGCACCTCCTACAACGAAGTAAACAATGAATTGGTAAATAATATACATAACGGCTAAAATACCTATTGTTAATCCCAGTTTGATAAAAAACAATAGCGGTTTATTTGATTGAAATGTAATCATATCAATTGCCAAATCAATCTTTTTTCTCAAATTATAAGAGGACTTTCCTTCTAAGCGTTCTTCTGCCTCTATCATCACGACGGTTGAGCGATATCCCATCCAGCTTAAAGTAGTTGTAAAACATTTATTATGTTCCGGTAATGAGCAATATTCATCTACAACCTTTCGACGTACAATGCAGAAATTCCCTATGTCCGAATTATAATATCCTTCTACCATATAATTATATACATGATAGAACTGTTTGGAAAGAAACTTTACAATCGGATTATCCTTCCGATCTTTACGCCCGACAAAAACAATATCATATCCTCTCTGAATCTCACGATATATCTGTAAAATAGCTTCCGGTGGATCCTGCAAATCGCAATCCAGAAGAACCACATATTCACCCGTAGAATATTCAATTCCGGCGTTTGTTGCATTCACTTGTCCGAAATTTCTGGACAAATTAATTCCCACAACCTTCTTATCAATTTTGCATACCTCTTCTACTTTAGACCATGAATTTTTAGGGCATCCATCATTTACCAAAATGATTTCATAATCTTCTGTAATCTGTACCAATGTTTCTGTCAAGCGACGATACAATGGTTCAACCGCACCCGGACATCCATATACCGGCACCACTACTGATAACTTCATTCTTCCACTTCTTTCTATCCATCGGATTAAATTTATAAATTAAAAATCACAATACCAGCAAAAATAATCAAAAGCCCCATGGCTTTCTTCTTTCCAACCTTTTCTTTTAGGAAAATCATTCCCAAAATTGTAACAAAAAAATATCCGTTGGATTCCAATATCGGTCCTAACGATAGCGGAACATACTTATACGCAATCACGTTTACAAGTGTTGCTCCAAAAAAAAGTATATATGCAATCACTACCCATGGATTTAAATACTCTTTTATCTTATTATCATAGCTTATATCTGCACTTTTTTTAAGCATTATCTGAGATACGGAAGATATAAAAACTGCGCTTAAAAACAAAATCACATATTTCATTCTTTTGCATCCTCCAATACGACAAAATATACGCCTATGATGATAACTATTGCCCCCAGAATCTGATTCCAGCTGATTTGTTCTTTGAAAAGCAGGGAACCAAACACCATTCCCCAAATGATGGTTACTGATTTATTTGCATAGGCCGTAATCAGTGGTATCTTTTTTAAAATTTGCTGCCAAAAAATAGCGTATATTCCCAGTAAAAGTATTACTATTCCATAAAGAATCACAAACTCTAATGATAGAAAATCTTTTCCTGATGCTAATTTCGAAGCAATATCGCTAAATGAATATATCAGCAACAGGCAATGTAACAACACAAGCCATATTGCCCTATTAAATAAACTTTTCACACCACACCTCACATGATTATTGATTGAAATATTGTTCTTTCAGATGTTTTGCAAGATGCCCCGATACCTTCTCTGCCCCATATACATTCAGGTGGCTTCCTCCATCAAGACTGTCCTGTTTCCAATTCATTCCTATTTCTTCTGTCATATCCATATAATTAATAAATTCAACGTCATTTGCCTTAGCCCATTCTTCAAGAGTATTCATTATTTCTACGATATAGTCTTCGCATGGCAGCGGGGTACGTACAAGTACCAGCTTTGCTCCCTGCTCTTTGCACTCCTCTTTGATAAGATTCAAATATTTCATATTGAAATCATATATATATCGTCTTACCTCACTATCAAGTGCCTCTTTTGATAAATAAAAACACTCTTGGATAGAATCCCATGGGAAAAATCCTCTTTCAGAACTTTCTTTATCATATCGCGAACAGAGTGCTTCCCATAAAGTTGGAAATGACTGATCATCCAATTTCTCCCAATTTGAATGATACTTATCTAATGGAAATAAATATCCAATCTGCTTTTCTCTCGGTACGCAATCCAGGATTGCCTCCACCTTTGTCTTTGAATAACGCATATCATTTAAAGAACTGTCCCGCACACCTTCTTCTGTAAACACTTCATACCCTTCCCAATAGGTAAGTGCAAGGGTTTCCAACACTACTACGTCAATATCACTTGTTTCCAATGCATCTTTTATATAATAATAAGTATAATTGATTGGCTGCTGTTGGCGTCCCCTATTATAGGATTTCAAACCATACTCATCAAAAACTGCCGGATTAAAAGAGCAGTAACTTGCACTTGTCCCAAAAAACACCACATCCCATTCATCCTCCTGATAAAAATCCGGTATCTTTGGCAATAATGCTATTGTTAACCCATATACTAATATGCATAGTAAACCCAAAAAAGCAATTACTTTGGTTATCCTTTGTATATGTATGTTCAAAATGCTCCTCCTAGGTCAAAACTGAAAATAAATAAAGTTTGTTGCCTGATAACCGCTTCCCCAGATACCAAACACGAGAATTCCCGTTATGGCTGCCATAATCGTACTCCATCGAAGTACGATATTCCAGCCTAAAATTACCTCATGCAGTTTTATCTGGTGGTACTTTGCGATATCTGCTCCAAGCAGAATCAATAATGCAATTCCAAGCACAATAAAGTTCTGTTTATTTAGGCCCAAATCAAAAAGCGTACCGTTTGCAAGTAAATCCGGCTGATTCATATGAATCATTCTGGACAGCACACTTTTCACCTGTGCAAAATTATCTGCCCTGAAAAAAATCCATGTGAAATCAACCAATACAAAAGTAACTGCCATACGAACCGCTCTTATACCATAACTTCTATCCAGTTTTGGAAACCGTACTGCAATTTTCTTCTTCATTGGTGCCAGTATGCTGCCAATCACCTGATAAAGACCATTCAATCCGCCCCAGACTACATAAGTCCAGCTTGCTCCATGCCATAAACCGCTTACCAAAAACACAACCATTGTGTTAACATACTTTCTGATTGTACCCTTTCGATTTCCGCCCAGTGGAATATAAAGATAATCTCGAAACCACGTTGATAAAGATATATGCCACCTCCGCCAAAACTCCGCTACGGTAGTCGCAAAGTACGGACAGTTAAAATTCTCCATGAGTTCAAACCCAAGCACTTTTGCCGCACCTATGGCAATAGTAGAATACCCTGCAAAATCACAATATATCTGAATCGCAAACAGGATACTTGCAAGCAGCACGTATCGACCATCATACAGCGTTTGCGTACTATAAGCATGGTCTACAAAAATGGCGATTCGGTCTGCTATCACAAGCTTTAAAAAATAACCCCATGTCATGAGCATAAGGCCCTGACACATGCGCTCATAACTAAAATTATGTTCTTCATTTACCTGTTTTAACAGATTCTTCGAACGTTCAATCGGCCCGGCCACCAACTGTGGAAAAAAAGAAACAAAAAGCGCATATTTCAGCACATTTTTTTCTGCTTCTACCTCTCCACGATATACATCCATGGTATAACTCAGTGCCTGAAAAATATAAAACGAAATTCCAACCGGAAGTAACACATCAAACTGCGGTGTCAACATCTTAATATGTAAAGCACCTAAAATACGATTGATATTTACAATCATAAAATCAAAGTATTTAAAGAAAAATAAGATAGACAGATTTGAAATAAAACTAACCGCCACAATGCACTTTTTCCATTTCGTTACGTGTCTTATTTTCTTTGCTGACAGAAGAAGTCCGCTTAAATATGTAATAATTGTAGATGCAAATAAAAGCAATGCATACTTTGCATTCCATCCCATGTAAAAATAATAGCTTGCTACTAACAACCAAATGTATCGAACTTTCTTTGGTATCAGAAAATAAGCAAACACTACAATGGGGAAAAACACTAAAAAACTATATGAATTGAATAACATTCCCTTCTCCTAAAGTATCTAATTGTTTAGCTTTGTTTCCACTGTATTTGTCTCCTGAATGATATAGTGCGGTCTGTTTTTCACTTCGGAATACATCTTAGACAAATACTGTCCCATAATTCCCATGCAAAATAGCTGGATGCCTCCGACAAACGTAATGATACAAACCGTAGATGCCCAGCCGTCCACCGGATCACCAAAAATCAGTTTGCGCACAATAATAAACAGAATGGCTAAGAATGATACTCCTGTCATCCCCATTCCCAGATAAGAGGATACATTTAATGGCACATTGGAAAAATTAATGATTCCTTCCAATGAATATAAAAGCAACTTCCAAAAACTCCACTTTGTCTCACCTGCTGCACGCTCCACATTTTCAAACTCCAGCCAGGTCTTACGGTAACCTACCCATTCAAAGATGCCTTTTGAAAACCGGTTATATTCTGTCAACGCCAGCACACTGTCCACCATCTGTCTGGTCATCATCTGATAATCTCTGGCACCGTCTGCAATATTAATATTCGTCATTTTTCGAATCACTTTATAAAACATTCTTGCACCAAAAGAACGTATAACGCCTTCGCCGGTACGTGTCACACGTCGTGTAGCCACACAGTCATACTCACCGGTTTCTAACATCGCAACCATTTTGGGCAATAAAGCCGGTGGGTCCTGCATATCCGCATCCATCATTACAATATAATCTCCCGTTGCATTACTAAGTCCGGCATAAATGGCAGCTTCTTTTCCGAAATTTCTGGAAAAAGAGTAGTATTTTACATGTACATTCTGATTAGCAAGCTCTTTCATTTTCTCCAAAGTATTGTCCGAAGAACCATCGTTTACGAGTAACAGTTCATAATCATAATCCGCCAATTGATTCATCTCTGTAACAACTGCACCATATACGATACTCAATGCTTCTTCCTCATTGTAGCATGGAATAATAATACTAATCTTCTTCCCCATTCTTACTCCTCACTTTTATCCTTTTTAAACGCGCAAATCAGAATACACTTCTGACACCGAATACATATTTCTTCTTCAATTACAGGGTATGGAAATCCCTTTTCATCCGGTTTCATCGTAATCGCCCCTACCGGGCATACCGAATAACATGCCGCGCAACCGCAGCAAGTTCTTTTATCACTACATAAATCCGGAATATTTTTCTGTTCCATGTCTGAATCCTCCAGCCTTTAACGTCCACGTAGCTTATTAATCAGTGTCTGCGGTACGACTGCCTTTACCATACGTTTTATCCGCCATTTCAAATGCATTTTCAAAGAATCCTCATATTTATCCTTCACAATTTTATCGAAATCCTTTGAAAAATAATCCTGCCAGAATTCCTCATAATTATCCGGTTTCGGAAAACTTCGGATAAAAGGTTCCTGCATGTAGTCCGCAATATCGCACTCTCTGTAATCACAGTCCTCAAATGCTTTTTCAAGCCATTCCTGGCCTTTGCAGGTATTTGACAGTACCAACGACACACCGTGATTATCATCAAAATCCGGTGCAGCCTTTGCAATGCCCCAAGCATCCGCAATCGTAATATCTCCCTGTCTCTCAAGACTCTTATATGGGCATTCGTAACAACATTCTCTGAGGACATTATGCTCGTAAAAAAGATTCTTATAAATCTGGCTATCCACCTCGATTCCATGAATCTTTACCGATTCAATATGCTCCCACCAGCCGTGATTACGTTTATTTCGAAAGTCGACCGCTGTGATTTTCCCATGATACTTTTTTTGCATGTATTCTTTATAAGAATCCCAGACAGCCGGGCTTGGCACGCCGTGACACACAATGTCTATACATAACAACTTGTCCTGATATGCCGCCGGGCAGATTGCTTTCATTCCGGCAATTTGGCAGGGTGTTCCGGAAAAAAGAACCGTTCTTCCGTCTTTTAAATCCTCCATTGCCTGCTTCATGGCATCCTTCATATCGCTCTGCACATACTTCGAGCCACGAAAAAGGTCTCGTTCTTCCTTTGTCTCGGCTTTACGATGATAGGCATGAAACTCCTCATCCAAAGCGCAGCCATAAACAACTCCACCTGCTTCTAAAACCGCATCCGAAATTGCTGCAAAAACTCCACCGGAACGTGATTTCATTCTGCTATTCATATCTTTTTGTTTTACGATGTATGTGTTCATTGTCCCTCTCTTACCAATAATATGACTTCCATGCCTCTAATTCATCCGCATGTAATTCCAAAAACTCGCTTACTGAGTAAAAACATTCTTCTACATTCACTCCCGCCTCTCTCTGAAGCAGGAAATTGCACAACTCCTTGCAAAATACTTGAGATCCTTCTTTATTCATGTGTTCATAGTCACTATAGTATTCCGGTCTGGTTTCAAAAATTTCCGGTTTTGCCAGATTAAAATCATAATAATCAGCTCCATACTTCTGACAAAGTGCTTTTACCTCATTCTGATTTCTCTCATAGAATTCATAACAAACCACAACATCAAAATATGGATGTGGTGTATTTATAACAATAAAATCAATCCCCCGCTGACTGCATAATTGCAATAGTTTTTCAAAGGCACCCAGTATTTCCTCATTAAAATCCGCTTCATAATATCGATAGGTATTCAATTCCCAACGATTATCATAGTTTAAAACATCTCCTTCATGGTTCTGATACCCTTTTTCTGTTGGCATAATCGTATCATTTTTATAAAAAAACTTTTCCTTCATCTGCCAGATTTTTAAAGAAATATTCTCCATAATATCGGCACTTGACAGTTCCCCCCGATTATATAGCCACGAAAAGAAATAATTTATTGACTTTTCTTCTTCTCTCACTTTGTCTGAATATAAATAAGAAATACTTTCAAGAACTCCTTTTATCCCATCTTTCTCCCGGATTCTTGCTTTTTCAAAAGTTAACTCCGCTTCCTCTACCACATTCTGCTTTAATGTAGAAAATCCCATTCCAAAAATAACGGTTTTTATTTCATGATCTTCTAATGCCTCTTCTACTGCCCGTATGGTCTGGGGCATTGCCTGCAAAGGTGTTCCCATATTATAAGATTTTACTCCCATACACTCATTAAATATAGATGGGTCAAAAGTTCCCTGGCACAACGAAGAACCAACAAAAATGGTGTCCAGTTCTTCTTCTGCGTAATATCCTCGCCACATAATCTGACTGGCACCTCTTGCCGGTTCAAGCAAAACGCTCAACATAATATTAATCAACAAAAAAAATAAAAAATATCTGCCTTTCTTTAGCCGTTTAAAAATTCTCATATTGTTTCCACTCATTCAGCAAATCTTCGTGAATCTCTAAAAATTCTTCTACAGAGTAAAAATATTGACTCATATCTTCACCACTTGCTCTTAGTTTTAGAAAATCACACAATTTTTCGCAAAATTCTTTGGCGCCTGCCCTGTTTAAGTGCTCATAATCAACAAAGTTCTTATCCTGCACTTCATAAATCTCAGGTTTTATCAGACTAAAATCGTAATAGTCTACGCCGTATCTGTCACAAATCTCTGTTAGCTGCTCCTGATTTTTTTCATAGTATTCATAGCAGCTAACCACATCAAAAGCCGGATGCGGTGTATTCAATACGATTAAGTCAACATCCCGTTCTTTGCAAAAAGCCAAAAGTTCTTCAAAATCAGCTAGCATTTCAGCATTAAAATATGGCTCGTAACGACTATAAGAATTATCTTCCCAAATATTGTCATAATTTATAACTCTTGTGTCATCATTTCGAAAGCCCTTTTTTAATCCCTCTGTTTCATCATAATCACCTAATCTCAGGCGCTTCTCCCATTTGCATAATTTCTCTGTTGCATTTTTTAACATAGTTGACGTGAAATAGTCTTCATAGTTATACAGCCATGGGAATAAAAAGTTGACAGAGTTTTCTTTCGCAACCACATCCGGAGAATAAATGTAAGATAGAGTTGCAAGAGCTCCCTGAATGCCTCCTTTTTGGCGTGCTCTGGCACTCTCAAAGGTCAATTCCGCTTCCGGTATCGGTTCATATTTCAAACTGGAAAATCCCATTGCGTATACAACCGTTTTGATATCATGTTCCTCCAATGCTACCTCGATTGCCCTCATACTTTGTGGTACTGCCTGTGAAGGCGTTCCCATATTATAAGCTTTCACACTCAGTTTTTCATTAAAAATATCCGGAATAAACCCCTGCTGGCACACAGAATTGCCCACAAAAATCATATCCAGATTTTGCTCATCATAATACCCACTCCACATTCTTCCACTCGCACCGCTTGCAGGTTCAATCAGAAAGGAGAGTAGCATATTCACTGCCACTAAAACCAGCAAATATCTTAGTTTTTTAATCCAACTAAAAATTCGCATACATAAAACCTCCCGTTTCTCCTACTCTGGTACAAGAAAACAGAATTAGAACTATCACAAATGTATATACACCCCATCGAATCAATAAAGGTGACTTATAAAGCCTATCTCTTACACTGATTTTATTCTCTTCCAGAATGCTTACAAACAGAACGATCAGACATCCAATAATCGCCATTAGTCCTGCATACTCTTTCACACCATCAAAAATAATCGCATATTCCTGTGAAAATGCTCCCGGATTAAATTTAAAAATGGATTTCTTCAGACTATAGCAGGCTACTACCACGTTTGTAATTCGGTCAAAATACCAGCCGATATTCACCACAATAAAGGTACGGATAATCTGAAATACATGATACCATGCTGCATTTTTATTAATATGGCACAGTTTTATCATCTTCTCATATACCGGTGTTAAAATATCACTTAACGCAATTACCATGCCGTTGTACAGTCCCCATACCACATAATGCCATTCTGCTCCATGCCAAATACCTACGATGAAAAATACCACAAGATTGCCAATTGCTGCAGGCAGGACTCTTCCCAGATGTTTTCCAAGCTTCTGATTTGCCCATTTTCCAAATTTTTTCATTGGTTTTGTAAGTGCGAACGGATAAAACACATAATCTCTCATCCATTTTCCCAAAGAGATATGCCATCTACGCCAAAAGTCGGCCAGAGAGGTTGAAAAATAAGGTTGCCTAAAGTTTTCCGCCATTTTTATTCCAAACAGTTCGGATACACCTAAAACCATGTCAATTCCACCGGAAAAATCCGCATACTGTTGGGCGGAATACAATAATATTGCAAACACAACAATTACTCCCGAAAAATCCGTTGCGGGAGTATCAAACGTTTTTGCAATCGCAACTGCTAAAATATTAGCAATCGCATACTTTTTCATCAGTCCGTACCCGATTCGATACAACGCCTTTGTTGCAGCTTCATCCTTCCAGACATGCTGCTCTTTAAACTGGGTTCCAAGTGCATCATAACGGTTAATCGGTCCCTGAATCATCTGAGGGAAATAGGACACAAACAACATATATTTCGCAAAATTATGCTCTGCTTCATATTTTTCAAAATAAATATCCAGTAAATATCCCACAGACTGAAAGGTATAGAACGAAATTCCAAGAGGCAGCAATAATCCCAGTACATTCTTATCATCAATCACTCCAAGTCCTTTGAGAATCGGTTCTAAATACTTCAGGCATGCCAGCACTCCGAAATTCACCAAAAGAACGCCCCACATAATTGTGCGGCGTTTTTTTAAGATTACTTCTTTTTTTACTTTCTTTTCTTCTTTATCAATGGTCTTATCATTACGAAGTTCTGCAATTCTCTGTGATTCAAGCGATAATTGTTTTGCTCCAATCCATGTTGTAAATCCTGTAACCAGCAAAAAAGCAAAATTTGTTACACCTGTATAATAATAGAACACAGCACTTGCAACTAACAAACATATCCACTGTTTCTTTTTGCTAATTGTATAATAGCATGCTAACGCAATAACTAAAAACGTAACAAACTGAATTGAGTAAAAATTTATCATTCCATTAACTCCTGCACCATATTCCACAACGCTTCTACACTATTAAAATTCTGCGGGATAATCATTGCTGCCGGAATCGCAACATCAAATTCATCATCAATGGCACTGATAATCTGTAAAATATCAAATGAATCCAGTAACTCGTCATCAATAAGCGCTGTTTCATTTTCATAATCAATGTCTTCCTTAATTTCCATTAATAATTCAATCAATCGTTCCATAATTTTATTCATCCTCCCATAGTTATGTGCTAAATGTATTCTACCGCAAAAAACACTTCTAGTAAATAGGCATTTCCTGTATGCAGTTTAAGCTGCTTGCTTCCATAAAATCTCTAACCAGCTGAGCCTTTCCTTCGCCATGATACAAAAGAATTCTAGGCATAGTTCTGCTTAAGAACAAATGAATTCCCTCCGTTACAGAATATGCTCCAATATTGGAAAATGCCAAAACATCCCCAATTTGTAAATTAGTAAATTCTGCTTGTCTTACAATCACATCCGCTGTGGTACATAAGCTTCCGCAAAGGCTCCAGTTTGCTTCACATTCCGCAGAAATCTGACCAATTGCCGTTGCATCCTTAAATAAGCCCGCTTTGGATTCTTCCATTGCAAGGTGTTTTATCACCGGGACCTTCATTCCCATCATCTGCCCCAAATAATTCAAATGATTCATACCACCATCCACAATGGCATAATTGGTTCCTTTATTCGCTTTTACATCCATTACCTTTGTCAGATAATATCCACATTCAGACACATAAAAACGTCCCATTTCTACCGTCAGATGTACTTGTCCCGCCACTTTTCGTAACATCGGTGCCAATTCTTTTACAGGCTTTAGGGTATCGGCAAAATCATCCGTTGAAAAATAAGGAACAGGAAGTCCCGGACCATATTCCAGATTTTCTACTTCGAAACCATACTTTTCTTTTAGCTCAGCAATCAATTGCAAAAGCATCTCTAATTCTTTTTCCTGTTCTGCCAGCTTCTTTCTCTGTGTCCCTGCAAAATAATGAATGCCAATAATCTTAATTCCGAAAAACTGCTCTCTGTTTTCTACCAAATAACAGAAATCTTCCTTTGACATTCCAAACTGGCTGCCGGCATTTAATCGAAGCAACACCGGAATGACTTTTCCATGCGCAATTGCGCATTTATTCAGCAATTCAAACTGCAACACGGATTCAGCCGTATAAATTCCGGCACTGTATTCTACTGCTGCCTTAATATCAATTTCATTTTTTTGCACACCGGAATAAATAATTCTCTCTCCTGCCACCTTCTGTTGTTTACAGATGTCTAACTCTCCCGGGCTGCAGACTTCCAGCTTTTCCACACATTGCAACATTGCAGGAATCAAAAACGGATTTGCCTTAATGGAATAGCACAAGTGCACCGTATCTCCTACAATCTCCCGAATGGATGCCATACGTTTTTTCAGGCTCTGCGTATCAAACACAAAGGAAGGTGTCCCATATTCCTCTGCAATCGTTTGTAACTCTTTCTCTGTCATCTTTCCCTCTTATTCTATATCCTTACTTTTTATCGTTTAAGAAATCACTCAGCAGTTTATTTCTATCAATTTTTCCGTTCTTATTAAGCGGCATTTCCTCTACCGGAACAAGTGCATTCGGCAGCATAAACGGAGCCAAAACCGTACGCAACTCCTTCATCAGGCTGATTTTTTCCCGTTCTCCGGTATAGAAAAGAATTAGCCGCTGTTTTTCCCTGTCATAAATACAACAGGTTCTTGTTACGCCTTCCCTTGCCATCGCAACCGCTTCAATCTCTCCCAGCTCGATACGGTGTCCTAAATGCTTAATCTGGAAGTCCTTTCTGGATACATATACCAAATCCCCGTCCTCATTATATTTTCCTAAATCTCCGGTACGGTAAATCGGCTCATTATAGGACATATTCAGCGGATTCTGAACAAAAACCTGATTGGTTCGTTCTCTGTCCTTGTAGTAACCAAGTGCAAGTGCAGTACCCCCCACACAGATTTCTCCCTGAACGTCCTTTTCTGTTACCAGTTGATCATTTTCATCCAGCAAAAATACCTTTTCGTTTGGGAATGCTTTTCCCATCGGAATCACATCCGTATCTTCGAATTCCCTATCCAGCACATAATACGTGCAATTGCAGGTAATCTCTGTCGGTCCATACAAATTTACAAACTTTGCAGCCGGCAAAAAATGTTTCCAGATTTTGTAATGCTTAATTGGCAGTACCTCTCCACTAAACATAACTGTATGGATTTTTTCCGGCAGGCGATATTCAAATCCCTTCATGACGGAAACAAAACACATTGCACTTACTGCCCATATCAGAGTCGTAACCTCTTTATCTGTCAGATAATCCATCAGCTGTGTCGGCATACTAAAATACTTCTTTGGAATCAGCTGCACCTTTGCTCCGGTCATTAATCCGCTGTAAATATCCTTAACCGATACGTCGAAGTCAAATGGCGCCTGATTTCCGATTATATCTGTTTCCCGAATTCCAAAGATTTTTGTAAAGCAGCTGATAAACTCAATCACAGAACGATGGCTTACCACAACTCCTTTCGGCACTCCGGTACTTCCGCTTGTAAAATTCACATAAAGCGGATTCACATCTACAAATTCCCTGCGTATCTTTTGGAGTTTTCCTTCATCCACCGTTATATTCTCTGCCAATGTATCTGCTAAAATAAGAATTTTTGCGTCGGTTGCATAATGAGAGACTTTTTCATAATTTTCCGCATCTGTAAAAATTACCTTCGGCTCCAGAATACTTAAAACGCTCTCTGTTCTTGCCTGTGGCTGCTTTACATCTAAAAACGAGTAAAAGCCACCGGCATAGACCGCGCCAAACATACCACAAACCGCATCTACACTTTTATCCATATAAAAAGCCACCGGCTCTGCTATCTTAATCTCATCGGCTAATAAGGTTCCTACTGACTTTGCCTTCGTTTCTAAATCCCAAAATGTAATGTCCTTTTCTGCATCCCCAAATGCCAACCGTTCCGGATACTGCTTTGATGATGCCTCTAACATATCTAAAATATTTGTATACATACAAAACCTTCCCTGTAAAATTAATTCTCACTAACCTTTCTGTTTATGTTATAATAGCTATAGCTATACTATAACACAGGAGAAAAATATGTCTAATTATTTTTTATATTTAAGAAAAAATTTTTCTTTTCTCAACATTATTTTAACATTTATCATCGTTTATCTTCCCATTTTCTCGTTTGGAATTTTTGCCCCCTCAGAAATTTTCTTTGCAAATTATACGGCTTTTGGTGTGATTTTCGATGAATTCGGATGGAAATTCTTAGGATATGGCACCTTGTTTGCCGTTATCATGACACTATTAGCTCTTTTTTTGCCAAAATTAGTACAAAAAGTGTTTTTATCTCTTATTTGGATTCTTTCTATCTGTGGCTATATCCAAACCATGTTTTTAAACAAAAATTTAGACCAGATTGGTGCTACTACTGATGGCTATATACCCTCTCTTGAAGTGATTCTAAAAAACAGCCTTATTTGGCTGCTGATTGTGGTAATCGCACTAGCTATTATTATCAAAAGTAAATCAAACTGGAAAAAAACGCTTTCTCTCACTGCTCTTATTCTTATTGGCATGCAGGGTACTGCTTATAGCACTTTATTGCTATCGGCCCCAAAGGAAGCAACAGAATATGTAGAATCGGATTACTATTTATCCGGCGAGAAACAATATACCGTTTCCTCGCAAAGTAATGTCATTGTATTTATTCTTGATACCGTTTCAAATGTCCATTACCAATCGGCTGTAGAAGTTTATCCGGAGATGGCTTCTTATTTATCTGACTTTACCTATTACAACAATAATGACTGTAACTATTATGGCACCTTTCCATCCATCGCCCACATTTTAACCGGGCACGCCTATGATCACACTCTTTCCATTAATGATTGGATTTCTGATTGCTGGACAAATGATGCCACTACTCATTATTATGATTCTCTGCATGAAGCAGGATATCAAGTAAATTTGTTTGCTGTAGAACCTGTGCTTTTTACTGCAGGCCATCCCATGTCTCTTTTAAGAGGCCGCATAGATAACTTAACAACGCAATCTTATGAGCGCCACATTCATTATGAAAAATTGTATGCGACGCTTCTCTCCATGTCCTGTTATCGCTTTATGCCAAATTATTTTAAGCCATTCTTTGATGTGCCCAATACACAGTATGCCACGATTGTAACCTATCCGGACAATACCATTAATTACACCAATCCGGATTTCTATGCCGATTTACTTGAAAAAGGGCTTACTGTCAACGAAGAAGAAAAATATGTCTCCTTCTATCATCTAAACGGGATTCACGAATTAATCAACGATGAAAACTGTCTGCCTGTAGCTGATGCAGGTGACTTTACCGTTACTATGAAGGGAATTTGGGAAATGCTACAGGAATACCTGCAACAGTTAAAAGCTTGTGGAGCATATGATAATTCAACCATTATTATTACCTCCGATCATGGAGCCATTGCACATCCACAAAGCATTTTCTTTATTAAAGAACCCGATGAACATCACGAGCAGATGCAGATGACAAATGCACCTATTTCATTGCATGAGTTAGCACCAACGATAGCACAGATTACTACAGGTGAAAGCAACTATCTTGGTCAAACGATTTATGATTTTGCAGAGGATGAACAGCGTGAACGTACACTATATATCCGCGCATTTGATGAAAATTATCCTTCCGTCAAGCGCTATGACGGCAAAGACATCGCGGGAAGCAATGTTTACCGGCTCTATACCTACACAGGTAATTATGATGCTTATCTAGAACTTTATTGGAATGATATTTTTACAACTGTTCCACTTGTGGATTCTTATTTCTAAATGAAAAAAAGGGTGTATAGCAAAACTTTTACACCCTTTCTTTTTCTACAATGTTTTCATTCTCTTTAGCTTTTCTACTAAAATCCGGTTATCCTCTACAGTTCTTACCGCCAGTCTGATATATTGCTTTCCGTTTCCAATTTTTGAAGTCAAATCCTTAATTAAAATATTCTGTTCCAGCAAGTCCTCTGCCACTTTTCTGCTTTCATAGCCATTTAACAGTTCGCACATGACATAATTAGCCTGTGAAGGAAAGACTTTTATAAACGGGATTTCCTGCAGTTCCTCCATAAAAACAGCTCGCGCTGCGCAAATCTTTTCCAAAGACTTTACATAATTCTTTTTGTACTTTTCTGCAATCTGCATATAAAATTCACCAAAGGAATTGATATTCCAAATAGCCACCTCTTTTTTCAGTCTTGCAATCATTTTCTCATTACTGCTTGCAAGCACTCCTAAGCGAAGCCCAGGTACACCATATGACTTAGAAATACTCTTTACAACATACAGTTGATCATACAACGCTAAAATTTCTTCTGTCAGAACTGTATTCTTTAAATCTGCATTATCTTCAGAAAAATCTACAAAGCTTTCGTCAATGATAAGCTGAATCTGTTTTCCCTTACACCAGTTAATCAATTCGAGTAATTCTGTACGACTCATGAAATTGCCGGAAGGGTTGTCCGGGTTAATGATAACCAGCTGATTCACCGGATTGGAAGTATAGAAGTCCATCAAGTCCTTTGCTGTATATGTAAAATCCTGCATTGCACTGTCAAATGCAACGATTTCGCCTTGATATCTGTGATGATACTCTTCGAAGGTTGGCGTAATAATACCCATTTTCCCTTCGAAACTTTCTACCAATCCTTTAATAAGCTCTGCTGCACCATTTCCAACCAAAATGTGTTCCTGCTTCACCGAGAAATTTTTGGCAGCCAGAAGTGAATTTACCTTCATTCCGGATGGATATTGTGCAATCAGCACGTCAAAATTTGATTTTATTTCATCCAGCATCTTCTTTGGTGGAAAATACGGGTTTACCAGATAGCAGTAATCCAACATTTTCGGATATCTCCAGTATCCACCATAACGGGCAGTTAATGCCTGATAGCGTTCTTCCTTTGAATTTGGGAACAAGGTAGAGGCAATGTCCAAGTCCTGCACATCATCAATTTCATACCATACCTGCCCATTCAAACGTTTTGCGCGAATTTCGCTGTTTTCCAACAAAGCAATCAGTTTAATCACGGACTCATAATACTCATTAACACCCATTGCTTTCAAATACGCTTCCAGAAATGGAATATAGGTGTTTGCGGAGAAATTCCGACTAAACTTATAAATGTTAACCGTCTTATAATAATGCTCTTTTTCTTCAAACTTCAAATACTTACCCGGAATAAAATCATGGATAGAATCATCATCATCCAGTTCCATACAGGTTCCATCCATCCAGCTTGCGAACTTATCTACCAAAGCTAAAGTCGGACGCTCATCTTCCAACAGACAGTCAATCAGACTTTCTTCGAATATCAAGTCGGATTCTAACAGCAGTGTATCTTCTGCAATCAGATACTCTTTTGCCATCAATAAAGAATAAATATTATTTGTTTTTTCATATATTTCGTTATTAATAAATACAATCGGAGTCTGAATATGAAGGTTCTCAATAAACTGCATTAGATGTGCTGCTTCATATCCCACTACAATCACAATTTTGGTCAGACTCTTTTTGTCCAAAATATGTAATGCTCTCTCTATCAGCGAGATCCCATTTACTTCCACCATACATTTCGCGTTATTTTTTGTTAAATCCTTTAAACGCTTCCCCATACCTGCCGCTAATATAACCGCCTGCATATTATGCCTCTATATCTTCTTCTGCTGCTACTGCCGCTGCGTTTCTATCTGCTTCACTGGCAGCTTCATGTTTTGTTACTGTTTTATCCTTTGTGAAAAACTTCTTAATTTTTCTCCAGTATACACCGACTGCTACACCACCCGCGATAAATACACCTGCTACAATCTGAATGACATATGTCAATGTAGCCGGATCAACATAAGCGTAAACACCTACTAAATTATGCATTCTTTTGTCCCCTTTTATTCTCCATATATTTGTTTCAATCGAACTTTGATATAATTTGCCCCCACCTTTGCACTTGTGCCAAGATGGTATACATACTGTTTTACAAACGCTTCTATTTTATCATAATAAGTATCCTGTCGTCTAATTAAATCTGTTGCAACAGCAGATATCTTATGAATCTCATCTAAATTCAAGCTGCTTCCGATGCTATCCCTCATGAAAATATTCAGTGGCTCTACTCCGATTTTCTCATATTCCGGGTTCATAACCTTCATCGGTGTATTAATAAATAATACCGGTTTTCGCGTCGTATAAGCATACTCGTAAGCAATACCGCTCCAGTCCGTAATCATCAAATCCGCATTGAATACCGTATCATTGGAAGAGAAGTCTGTCTGAATTTCAATATTCTCATCCTCTGCAAACTTCTGCTTTAATGCTTCCATCTTCTCCGGCATATGTCTTACATGCTGCGGATGCGGCCTTACAATTACTTTATATCCGGTTGTTTTCAATTCCTCTAACACATCATCCAAGCAAGATTCTACAATATTGCCATCCTGCCAGGAAGGAGCAATCAGAATCGTCTTCTGCTCATTTTCCACTTTTTCCTTCGCATCATATTCACGTCTCATATCATCCAGCAAAGAATAGCCCCACTGAAGTAAGACTTTTTTCGGGAGATGATATACTTCTTCTGTTTTTTCAATCTCTTCCTTTTGATGAGGTCCTACACAGAATACAGTATCGAAGTGGTCCATACTTCCGGTTCTCATCGTCAGATTTAGGCTGTCCATTCCATGCGGTATGTAAATATATTCAATATCTTTTCTTACATAGCTACGCTTGATATGATAGGTTTCCAAATCCGGCATCGTCATTACAACGATATCCGCATCCAGCTTCATCATTAAAGTAATAAGTTTTATCTCGCCAATATAATATACCTGTAGTCGATCACTCTGCTTTGCAAAAACCTGATCCTCCGGGTCACTCGTCACATAATGAATCACAACATCGGTTGTTGCCAGTAACTCTTCAATAATATTTCCAAAGTATTTGTAGAAGCCGGACTGCTCCGAATAAAAGACAATTTTTTTATTTTCATTTTCTTTTGAGAAGAAACGCTTATAATCCGTCTTTTCCTTCTTCTTATACGGAGCCATCTTTTTCTTATAGGCTTCTTCCGCAGCCTTCTGCTCTGCCAAAAGACGCTTACTCTCTTCTAATGCTTCATAATCAATATATTTCTTTGGATTATAGATTGCATTCAACAAATAAATCTGAACTGTCGCAAATAAATTACTAAAAATCCAGTATAAGCCGACACCACCCGGTACCAGAAATGTAAAATAAGTTGAAAATGCAACTGTAAATAAGGTAACACCCCACTGTCCTGCTGCTCCCTGCTCTTTCTGCAATACATTTTCAAGGTTCTGGCAGACACACATAAGTACTGTTGACAAACAGCTAAATAGCGGAATCAATAACAACGCCGACATTACTGTAATCTGCGGTACCTGTGCCAAATCCCAAATTAGAAAATGTGTATCAATCGCAGATGCCTGCGCGATAATGAGCTCAATATCAATCCCAGTTCCGGCAAATGCATTTTGGAAATAACTAAGGTTTTCTGCCTGCTGCATCGCTGCCATCGCCTGTAACTGTGCACCGCTTCCAAGATGCTCCACACCTTTTAACGTACAAGTTGCAGCTACAATCTTATCGCAGATGTCAGCACTAATATGCATCAAATGCTGCATTGGGTTATAAATCACATTGATTAATCCCAGCACCAGCGGAATCTGAAGCAGCATTGGAACGACGCCAAGCATCGGACTGTAATGTGCCTCTTTAAATAAAGCCATTTGTTCATCCGCGATTTTATCTTTGTCCCCTGCATATTTATGCTTAATCTGATTCACCTGGGGCTGAATCTGAATCATCTTGATACTGTTTTTCTGCACCATAACAGATACCGGCCACATAAAAACTTTACTAATAAACGTAAATAAAATAATAGCCAGTCCATAGTTTTGTAATAACTGATAGCATGCCCACATGACATAGCCAAGTGGAATGCCGAGTAATGTGTTAATGATGTTCATTGCCTTCTATTCTCTCCCCCAATTAATAATTATCCGACAGTTTCACAACTACCACATCATCCACAACCTGTATAGAGCCATCCTCCGGATAACACGGCATCATTTTTACGTACCCAGATTCATAAATCTTTTCCGGCTTATCCGGTTTTTCAAAACGATATCCGCAATGAATCTCTAAAAACTCTGAATTTACATAATATGCAATAAAGTCATTCATATTTGCATGATATCCCTGTATCTTAATCTCATCAAAAGCTTTTGGACTCTTAATCGACCAATCCTGTCCATCCACATTTCCCAAAAACAGAACCGGCAGTTTATCGGAATAGTGATCTGTAGATTTTATCTGCCCTATTAATATCGTATAATAGGCAATCGCATTTTCCTGCTGATAATTCGCTTTCAGGTAAGCCGTATTATCCAGTTTAAAATAAAACACAATCATAACAGAAATCACAATAACTGCAACATTCCCAAGCTGACGAAGCACATTCTTACCCACATTTCCAAAGGTCTCCGTCTCCAGGTTCTGCAACAGCACAAGAGGGTATATTGGCATCACTACAAAGCTATAAACCATAAGTGTATGAATATTGGTATCCGGCGACGAGGCCATCACAAATATTACGCCTATTGACAGAGGAACCAGACCTATCAAAACAGCGCTATACAGCATATTCCAAATCTCTTTCTTTTTTCCTAGCATAAATAAATATACAACCCCCAGGATAAGAAACAATCCCAGACTTACTGCATACATCATTCGAATCAGCCCTGCATTGGAAATTCCCAAAATGCTCCAGCGTGTCAGTTGCGGCCAAAGCTTATATGCATCTGCGATACCACTTAACAGGTGTGAAAGAGACAAATTGCTCATCCCGCTTATTCCCTGATAATCACTTAACTGTGTATCCGTAATATAGAGAAACATCTTATTAAACAAAAAATAGAGTGCAATGCCTGCCAAAAGCGATAAAAAGCATCTTATTGCCGTTGAAATATTTTCCAAAAAATTCTTACTTTTGGCATCACACAATAAGGTCATTACAAAAGCAGCTGTCGCAACTCCTATATTAGCCTGATAAATTCCCATGCCAAACGCAATCAAAAGTGTTGCTGCCACAAAGCCGCCTTTGGATTTGCGCACCAGATAAACAGCCAGTACCATCATAGCATTCGAAAGAAAATACCATGGTGCAGTAAACATATATGCAAAAGTAGATGTAACAACCGGAAATATTACCATATACGCCCCAATTAAAACTGCAAATAAGCGGCTTTTAATATGTAGCATAAAAACAAGAAACATTGCCATAATCGCAATAAAGATAATCGTAAGAAATCCATTTATAACCGGCATACTATAGCTTCCAAATCCTAGCCAATTCTTCACCGTCTCAATGATTCCTAATCCCCAGCGTCCCGAAGCAAAAGTAGCCCCCAACTCAAAATAATAGGTACTGTCATCCAAATAACTCATCTTGTTATAAAAGATAAATCCGTGCGTCAAAAAGCCCGTCACAATCACAGACCAAAATGCCCCTTGCATCGGCACGCTTATTTTTTTTCTTAATTTTAATATGTTTGTTTCAATTGCCGAATCCATTTTTTCTCCCAATTGTTTCTCAGTTAAAATCTCACCAAAATCATATCGTGATATTCCTTTATATATCCCTCCACCGGATAGCGGTTCAAATCTGTCATCCTGCTTACTCCCTTTTGATACAATTCATCCCCACCCCAGATCAGCGAGAGTCCTTCCTTTTCAAACAGCCGAACAATTTCTCTGTTATAGCCTTCATATTCCGAAAAGCTTGTAATTGTCCAATTTAAAAAGGAGCAAGATAATACCTGCGTATAAGGATATAGCTCCGGCGTCGTCTCATCCATACTCGCATTGATTTTCTGTACCAGTGCATAAGCCGGCGATTTGGCATCCATCGCGCACTCCTTTAAAATAGCAGAATCCAGTCGGTATTCACCAACGAACACTACCGGCTTTTCATCGATTGCATAACCGCCGCTTCGAAGTTCATATGCAATGTGATGAACCTCTTCCAATTCAAGCTGATTCCTTTTATATTCGTATGAAAACCAATGGTTTAAGTCAAATGCAGAATTATACACTACGGAAATTATCAGCATCAGTCCCACCACTCTGGTGGTTATGTGCGACAATTTTGTTACACAATAGCAGGCAAAAAGTAAAACATATGCCACAAAAACAGACAGCATCTGGTTTGCACGATAAGGTATGGCATCTCCCTGCGCAATGCTTAAAACAAAAATAGAACCTATCGCAGCAGCCCCCAGCAGTACCACATAAATATTCTTTTTCCTGACACAAAAAACAACTACTGCCGCAATAAAAACAAGTGCTGCTGCAACAAATAAACCAATTGGATAATATTCCAGTCCCACAAGCACATAATCTCTTACTATCTGCTTCAGTAAAGTAATCAGACGCCCCGGATACTCAAATATCCAAAAGGCACTACTAATGCTACGGTAATTATATGCTTCAATTCCGAATACAAGCATACAGATTCTGGTAATCATCGTCCTGCCCACAATGCTATAAACCAAAACGCGTGCCGCTAAAAACAAAGAGTTAAAACATCCTTGGAATTTCTTCAGCCCCATGCGGTTCGCTGTCACTGCGTCTGTCAGCATGACCAGACACACTCCAAGCAAAAAGAGCGGTGCAGCAGACTCATAAAAGCTGATTGCCACACACATCATCCCACTCATGGCAGCCACATAGGGAAGTTTCTGCTTTCCTCTCAAATTCCTTATCTGAACATTATAAAAAATAAACAGCGAAACTGCCGTCAGGCAATAAATAATCCCCACACCATTCTGCAGATAATAAACAAATACCTCTGCTATTAGGGAATAGTCCACAAACATTGCCGAAAATACAATATAACAAATCACAGGCAGTTCTATTGGAAGTATCGTGCGGATAAGGGACGACCAAAGAATAGCAGCAAACACCATAAGCAAAACTGCAGCTAGTTCTAAGATAAATGGTTCAAAATCCGTTATATGAAATAATTTGTTAATTAAGAAAAAAGGCCATCTTCCGATTGCAACTCCCAAGCCGCCATCAAAATAGCTCTCAATACAGACATCATCAATTCCCATTGATGTGTGCGTAATCTCAAACCCATATCCGGCAATTGCAGCCAGAATCAAAGAAACCATATAAACTTTATGTTTCATAAAATAATAAATCTGCTTTTTCAACTCACGAATCACTTATTTTCTCCCTTAATATAAATACTTCAGCCACGAAAAGAGCTTTAGTCTTGATAATCCTACAATAGCAACCGCTAATATCGTAACCCGCTTCGCCATCATCAGGTAATATGCAAATCCATACATAACATAGCCGGAAAGCTCTGCCCCGTATTTTAGGTGGATAAAAAGATGGAAGCCATACACAATTACCGACATATTCCTCAAAAAGACTCCTGCCGGGATAAGCTTTTTCGGAAGACGAATAAAACAGACCATCAAAAACAACGCCGTTGCAGCGAACGGTGTACTAAACAACATAGACTGCCCACTATGATGCGTAATTGCTCTTGCAAAATATTCCTCTACATTCATAAGTAGAAAAAACAAAATCGCATATGCCCAATATCTTTTGTATTTTATTTTATCACTATTTTTACGTACATAATAACCAATTGCCACCAAAAATGAGCCAAAGAAAATACCATTTACCGTGGTTTTGAATACCGTCTCATATGCAGAAAAAATAGCATTTATGAACGGAATATGTACCCAGACGTTGCGGTATGCATTCCCCATTGTACCGATACAATACAATACACCGGTTATGAGTAAAATCGTCTTATCCTGTAATTTCCAGCAATTTATCATTACATATAAAAACGCTACTGCGACCATTAATGCCAAAAAATACCATAAGTGAAAATAAGAACCCACCAGGAAAAAATCTCTAAGGAAAAAAATAATTCCCTGCACCAGTGAGTACTCTGCCTTTTGGTATTCCTGCACCACAAACGGGAAAAAAATAACCGTATAGATAAGGTACATCAAAAGAATACGCTTTAAATATGTGCCTGTCTTCGCTTTGTCATTCAGTTTGTTTGCCGCAAAGTAGCCGGATGCCAAAAAGAAAAATGGAATCATCAGCCTGCAAAGAATCTGTGTAAACCAAAAATTCAGTTCTTTATTTATATCCTCAAAAATCAGGAAATGAACACTCATGTTCAAATATGCGGCAACCAGCTTCATAGCATCGACTGCAACATATTCCTTCTTATCTGACAGATAATAATTGTTCTCACCTGCCATATCTTTATTCTCCGGTTTTGTTACTGTGAATAATCTCTTTTGCAATATAAATCGGCCTGTTCTTTACCTCAATGTGAACCTTTGCCAAATATTCTCCGATAATTCCCATTACTGTAAGCTGGATTCCTCCCAAAAATAAGATTAACACAATGATTGTAGGATATCCCGGAACATCATTACCAAGAATTAATGTTTGCAGAATTACCACCAGCATGTACAAAACCGCTATTGTAGAAGTCGCGATTCCTAAAGTGGTGACTACACGTAAGGGTTTTGTGGAAAAAGAAATCATACCTTCTATCGCATAATTAAACAGCTTCCAAAATGACCATGAAGTAGTTCCTGCATTCCGTTCCTGCACCTGATACGGACGATAATATGTGTTAAAGCCAACCCACGCAAAAATTCCTTTCGAGAATCGATGATATTCTGACATACTTAAAATTGCATCCACAACATTTCGACGCATACAGCGGAAATCGCTGGCATTTTTATATAATTCTACATCCGACATCTTATTGATCAGTGCATAAAAGGCTGTTTTAAACCCAGTTAAAATTTTTCCTTCTTTTCTCTCTTCCTGATAAGCCGCCACCTCGTCATAGTCCTCATTTGCTTCTAAAAACTCATACATTTCCCGTGCTACTGCTATAGGCTGCTGCAAATCTGCATCTATAATGACTACATACTCGCCTGCTGCATGCTGTAGCCCTGCATATAGACCTGCTTCTTTACCAAAATTCCGAGAAAAATTAATAATGACCAGATTCTCTTTTTCTTCTTTCTTTATCTCTTTCAGTTTCTGAATCGTATGATCTTTGCTTCCATCATTGATAAATACAATTTCATACTCTATTCCCTGCAATATTTTCCTTGCCTGCTCTGTGAAAACCTTCACATTCTCTTCCTCATTATAGCAAGGTACCACCAAAGATAATTTCATTTGAATTCCACCTCTATTTTTCTTTCTTTTTCGTAAAAATTAAAAATTTACTAAACACGTAGTTCAATGCCAACACGATAAATTGAATTAGGAATTTTGCAATATAATCATTCATATGTATGATATCAGCCATCAGCCATACGCCCCCTACCTCAATCACCATGGTCGTTAATCTGGCACTTACAAACTTCACAAATTCAATAAAATGTTCTTTCAAATTAGAAGCCTTTGATGCAAATACAAATCTGGAATTTGTAAAGTAGGCAAAGATAATCGCGGTTACAACGGATATGGTATTTGCCACATTCATATTTAAATTCGTGAACAGTCTTAAAATATAGTATGTTCCTAAATTCACCAGTGTAGCGCATCCGCCAAAGAAAATATAGCGCATAACGGAATTATTCCAGCACCACAGTATCAGTTTTTTAATAAAATCAACTATTTTTCTCATTCTATTTCCCGCTTTCCATCTCAATTTCCGCTTGTACTACAGGCGAATAATAATGCAATCCTGGGTCTCCTCTATATATCCATTTTCAGGATACTGGGCTGCACCGCCATAATTTTCGGTATAGTTCTCAATATATGTGTAAGAATAATAATCCCAATCCAACGGATAATAGGTATTAAAAACACTTTTTACCACTTCATTATCTGCCCATAAGAATTCATATCCTCTATATTCAAAAAGCTGTCTTATTGGTACATTATAGCCACAATGCATTGCAAAAGCCTTCACGCTCCAGTCTATGATAGACCTGTCATTCTGTCCATAACAATATTTCTCACCAAAATCTCTATCAGCAGCTTTCGCCGCAGTTTCAACAATATTCCATCCAAAATCGGTATTCTTAATGCAATATCTATCGTATATTTCTTCAGGCAGTTCAAAATCACCTACAAAAACAAGAGGCTTTTCCTTTATATCGTATTTCCCCGATTCAAGTTCTGCTGCAATTTCATCAACTACTCCCATTTCATACTCTGTCTTCTCATAGTCCAACACAAACCACTGATTCATATCATAAGTAGAATATATAATCGCGCAGGCGATGAGTATACCACCGCCTATTTTTATCTGTTTTTTCAGCTTCGTTAAGATAATTACCATCAGCATAAAAACAAAAGCCACAAAAATAGTAAAAATCTGGCACGCACGGTACTCCATCGAGTCTCCCTGTACCACGCTTAGCGCAAACAAAGAGAAATACATCCCGATTCCTGTGACTGCCAATAACCAGTCTTTTCTCTTCCATGTACAGTATAGCAGAAGTACCACAAACACAATAGAGCAGATTACAAATAAAAAAATAGGATAATAAACTACAGACATCGCAAAATAGTCACAGAAAAGCTGTGCCAAAAAGTTCCCCAAATCCCCCTTTGTTATCCATTCAATACTTGAAGGACTCCGATAAAAAGTATATGCCTGAATAGAAAATACCCGCATGATTATCATTCTGGCAATACGGCGAAATACCATTGCATAAACCAAATATCTGCAGGCGAAAAAAATAGCTCCTATAAATCCTTTTTCTCGAAAACAAGACTCTTTTTTTCTAACATACAAATCCAAAAGTACTACAAGAAAGATTCCTGACAAAAAAAGATTCGCAGCTGACTCATAAAAGCTGATTGCAAGTGTCAGCATAACAATGATGCTGATACGAATTCCAATCTGCTTTCCCGCTTTTACCCGATTTTTATATAAATAAAAGAATGAAATTAAAGATAATACAGAGAATAAATGCACCCAGCCCAATCCATTCTGCAGGTAAAAAATAAATACATCTGCATTCATGGAATAATTCATAAACAAAGCAGCAAATACAATATATGCCCAAACAGAAACCTCCTGCGGCAGAAGCATACAGAACAATGTACACCAAGCAACAGCTGAAATCATCAAGAGCACTATTGTAATAAAATCTCCTATAAATGGTGTATATTCTGCAATCGGAATCACTTTATTAATCAAATAATAAGGCCAGCGCCCAATTGCCACCCCAATTCCCTTTTCAAAATATAAGTCAATTGAAATATCATCTATACCACATGTCCCATGTGTAAGTACATAACCATATCCAGCTATAGTAGATACAATCAAGGACATTACAAACCATATGTTTTTTAATTTCTTTGGCATTTTACTCTCCCCATTATTACTTTCTGACTGGAAATGCTTTAAGCATTATATCACAATAAAGCCCTCTTATCTAGGGAAAACGAAGTATTTTCCTTGAAGATTCTCTTAATCTTTGATAATATAATACTGTTTTGATACTAGAAAAGTATTTATTCTAAGTAGAATGAGGGTTTATCATGCTTTTTAATTCACTTTCATTTGCAATTTTTTTACCAGTCGTTTTTATTTTATATTGGACATTTCCCCATCGATTTCGATGGATGATTCTGCTCATAGCAAGCTACTATTTCTATATGAGCTGGAATATAAAATATGTAGTACTTATTCTTGCAACAACCATTGTATCCTATGGGACGGCACTTCTGCTGGAAAAAACAGACAATCTCAAGTACAAAAGAGCACTCCTGGCCCTTGCTGCTGCTATCAGCTTAGGTATTCTATTTTTCTTTAAATACTTTAATTTTTTTCAGGAAAATATAACTGTCATCTTAAATGCCTTTGCAATTCAGCTTCATCCAACAACCCTGAAGCTGCTTTTACCGGTAGGCATCTCTTTTTATACCTTTCAGACACTCAGTTATGTCATAGATGTATATAGAGGAACTATTTCTGCGGAGCATCACTTTGGGAAATATGCTGCTTTCATCTCTTTTTTCCCACAGTTAGTAGCAGGTCCCATTGAACGAACTTCCAATTTACTGCCGCAGATAAAAGCAGAACATCATTTTGATTACGACAAAGCTTCTTATGGCATGAAATTAATGGTATGGGGGTTCTTTAAAAAATTAGTGATTGCAGATGTTTTTGCCGGTTATGTGGATGCTATATATAATACTCCTCATGCCTTTAAGGGGTTTTCTCTTGTTTTGGCAACCTTCTTATTCACCTTTCAGATTTATTGCGATTTTTCGGGATATTCTGACATTGCAATTGGCTGTGCCAAGCTTTTAGATATTGATTTGATGCAGAACTTTAACAGCCCCTATTTTTCTGCCAGTATTAAGGAATTTTGGAGTCGCTGGCACATCTCTTTATCTACATGGTTTCGTGATTATGTCTACATCCCGCTTGGTGGAAATAGAAAGGGAAAGCTTCGAACCTATCTCAATCTGATTCTCACCTTTTTCGTAAGCGGCTTGTGGCATGGGGCCAATTGGACCTATGTTATTTGGGGTGGTATTCACGGTTTATTGCAAGTAATTGAGAAGGTAATATTTAAAAACACTCCTGCCAGAAGATTTTCCTTAAGATGGTTTTTGCAAGTAATCCTTGTATTTTTCCTCTGCTCCTTTGCCTGGATTTTCTTCCGTGCAAATACTCTAGCCGAGGCGAATTTAATCATTGCCAATCTGTTTTACGGCTGTTCAAATCCTGTCCGGTACTTCTTAAACGGATTTTATGATATTGGGTTATCAATGGAAACGATTATGATTCCTGCGATTTCACTTTTCATTTTAGGATTATATGACTTTTTCTCCCTAAAAACAGATGTGATTCGATGGATTAGTTCCAGACATATTGTGGTTCGTTATAGTATTTATTTTGCTATGTTAGTCTTCATTATGCTGTTTAAATCTTCTACGGAAGCAGCATTTGTATATTTTCAGTTTTAATGAGGTGTCACGTGAAAAAATTTATTCAGAAAGTTTTGTTTTTTTCTCTGTTCTGTGGAATTTTTATGATTGTTATTCCAATAGCCATTGATCCATACAATGTATTTCATGCAGATTGCATTCGGGATAACGGCGTTGAGCCAAACACAAACTATATAAAAATGAACTATATATTGAAAAATCCGGATAAATTCGATGCTTTTCTCTTTGGTTCTTCCAGGGTAGGTGCTATCCACACTGAAAAAATAGCCGACGTAAACTGCTATAACATGACCTACTCTGAGGGAATTCCGCAAGAACATCTAGCGAATTTGAAGACTCTCCTTGCCAATCATATTGTTCCAAAAAGAGTCTATCTTGGAGTTGACAGCCTTTCTTATGCAATCAACCCCAAAAAGCATCAAACTGAACATTCCCGTATTTCTTATGAATACGCGAAAGAACATCCGATTGATTTTTTAACCCTATATTTTGACCCGTATACCGCACTCAAATCATTAGAAATAACCAGAAATTATGTCTCTCAACCGGGCTATACCGAGCGTTTTTATAATTTAGGATGGTGGTGTGATTATGGTCGCGAAAGCCTGATTAATAAAGATAATGTGAACACTGTTGTCTATGAATACAGCTATGTTGACGATGTCATCCAAAGTATTGCAGAGTTTACAGACTTATGTGAAGAAAATGGCATTGAATTAGTGGTATTTACTAATCCAATGCACTATACAAAATACTATGATTCATGGAGCACTTACAAAGACTTTCTCGAGAAGCTGGCATCTGTAACCAATTTTTATAATTTTAGTGGTTTAAATGACATTACCCTAAATCACAACTGTTATGTGGATACCAGCCACTACAATGCAGAAACCGGAGATTTAATGCTAGAGTATATGGCAGGTCAAATACCAAATGAGACCCTTTATGAGCAGGGCTTTGGATGGTATGTTACTCATGAAAATATTGAGGAGCTCTTAAGCCTTTTAGAAAGCCAGTTTCCTCAAAAATAATCACTCCGGATTATATGCCCCGAACATGTTCCGAATTAGGATTTTCATCAACTCACTATTGCCCTTAAAAAAACTAATCTTTGTAGGAGTCTTACCGGTTTTGGGATATGCCCTTGTTACGGGGATTTCACAGGCTTTATATCCCAACTGTGTAGCTCTTACAGAAAGATATGCTAAAAGCTCATATGTCATAAAGATATCCCGTAATGGCTGCACACGCTGATCCAGTAAATATTTGTCAGAATAGGCCCGATAAGCATTCGTCGTATCGGTAAAGCGCTGGTGCGCTGTGATTGATATAACCGGAGTGTGTATGAATTTTACCGATATTAATCTGATAAACGGAGTATGAATCGCTTTTCCACCTTTTATAAATCTGGAACCCTGGACAAAATCATATCCCTCCGCAAGCTTCTCTATAAAATGCGGCACATCTTCGATACTATCCTTATTATTTCCATCTATTGTAATAATTCCCTTATAGCCACGCTGCAGCGCCCACCAGAAACCCATACGAAGCTGTGCACCCTGTTTTCCGATATCCTGTTTCACAAGTAACGTATTTACTTTTAACGGTATGAGCTGCTCTGACTCTGTGCTGCCATCTGTCGAGCCGCCATCACAGATAACAATATCTGCATAATCGGATATGTGTGCCGTATATGCACGTTCCAATTCTTTTTTGATTCGCTCTCCCTCATTAATAATCGGAATCAATACAACGTAATCTTTGTTTTTCCCTTGAAATTCCTTACACTCAAACCTTGGAACCCCGCTCTGTTTCTCATAAATCATGCAAATACCATCCTCACATATTCCATTACATTTTCTATTACGCCCAGCTCCTCTGTTCTTCCCATTTCAATTGATACATAGTTTGAATATTTTTCCTGTACCAATAGTTCCATTAGCTGTTTATGCAATTCTCTTTTCTGAATCAGCTTTAAATTTGGCTCACTAATATGCACATGGTTCACATATTTTATCTGCCCTCTTAACACCTCTAAGCTTTCTTCATTTTGAATCATCGCACCCACATCTAAATTCAGTAAAAATCCTTTCGAATTTACCTGTTTCACTAATTCTAAAGCAGAATATGTGTCATTGATGTAATTGGTATGATAAATAGGAGGATTTGCTTCCATACCGATTACCGTTCCTGCTGCATATGCATATTCCCCTATTTCCTCAAAAAAGCGGAGTGCAGTTTCCGGGTCTGCTTCACTTGGCAGATTGCGGTTTTTAGGGCATCCAAACACCAGATTTTTACACCCTATTACGGCAGCAAAATCAATCGCCTTTTTCGTATAATCTAAAAGAATTTTTCGTTCCTCGCTACTGCCAAACAGCATTTCTGTCCTTCCAAACCAAATGGATTGCATCGAAGGCACACCAAATCCGTATTCTTTTTTTAGATTTTCGCTCCAACTTTTCGCTTCTTTTAATTTTTCATATGGTTTTTCCGGAAAAATCCTGGTCGGAGCTATTTCTAAACCTGAATACCCATATTGCTGCATTCTTTTATATACTTCATGGTCTAAAGCTGCCTCCCAGCCAATATTTGAAATAGACAACTGCATAAACTTATCCCTCGTTTTCTTCTTTTATTGTAACTAATATCAGCAATATTACAAATAGATTCATCAACTTTAATGGCCAAAAATATCGGTAATCAGACCAGCCTGTTGATAATAGAAGCCCCAGTATATGTCCCAAAATCGGCGCTGTAATAATCAAGTTCTTACAAAATCCTTTTTTCGTTATCAAAGTCCATACAGCAATGATACCAAATAATGTAAATATACCGACTCTCCACTCCCAAATACTTACCCACTGCATCTCAACTGTATACTGCGATATTTTTGCCATTGGAGTATACAATTCATTTTTGATTCGTTTCGGATAATACAGATTCCACTCTCCTTCACCATCCATCGTATTGGTATAATTAACACACCGGACTGTCGCATCTTCTCCTTGAAAAATATTCCACATGGCATCTTCGCGTGCAACCACTGCCCGAATCATAGTAACCGGGTTTCTGATAAACGTATCTAAATAATTCAGCACAAACATAACCGGACTCACATCCAAATCATACGATTGATAAGACCACGTCGGAATATAGCCATACTCTGCATTATTATAATCTGTCATTACCGTAATCATTTTCATCGTCTCTTCCGATACATCACCTCTTGCATAATACACGCCCAGAATATCCTGCCCCAATCCGATATACATTCCGCGTCGTCCGGTATCCTCCACCTCAAAGTAGGAATAGACAGGCCCTTGTATGAAAAGTATCAAGGCTACTGTTATAAGAAGTGTCCCCCATATCTTTTTATTTTTATACAAAACAATGAATGCGGTCACTGCCACAATGGCAAATGTTACCATTCCATTTTTCCGGTAAAAATAAGTACCAAGCAAAGCTAAAATAAATTCTCCATATAAATACCAATTTCCTTTATACTCCTCAAAGTCAAATGTCAACTTTGCAAGAAGAATCACCACCCATAGGACAGATATCGTGTATAGGATATCTTTCCAAATGGTATTAATATGTGTTACATTTCCTACAGAAATACCGAACAGGAATGCTGCAAGTAGAATTGTACCATCACTCATTCCCTTTTTTCTCAAATACAGAAGCCCTTCCAATAAAACATATGACCAGAAGAGATATTGAACTAAAATCACCGCATAGGTGGAATCCCAAACACTTAGAATCAATCTGAGAATCATGCAATAAAATGCCGGATGCCAGTTCACCATCCCCTGCAGATTGTGCGCATTTACGAGCATGGAGTCATAGGTATCCTGGGATGTAATCCCAGGATTATTTGCATATAGATGTAGTGCCGCCGGTAAAAGCAAAAAAATAATACAAGCCATGATTAATACCGGCGTTTTTAATCGTTTTTGCTCCTTTTTTACAATTCTTTTACTTAATTTAAAAAATGCATATATGAGAGAATTCACAACCGGCACAAACCATATTACTGTAATGACAAATAATAGAATTCCCTTTTTCGCCACCGGCGCATTCAACGGATAAATAAAAATCCGCTGGCCAACCAGACAAAAAGCACTATATAGATATAACAGGCATAAGCCCAGTTTTTTCCACCACTGATCCAGCAAAGTTGTCAGGAATTCAGTCCTTCCTTTCATATTCCATGCACTAACCACCGATAAGAAAAGAAATAACCGTTGTATCACCCATTGAAAATGCATTCCGCTCTTATTGATAATCACAACACCACACAAAAGCTCTATCGGAGCTATCAGCAAAAAATGATATTTCCAATCCGGGAGGCTCTTCCAGACACGTTCCACTATCTTTTTTATTTTATAAAAGGCGCAAACAACAACTGACAGAATTAGGAAAACTATGAACCATATTACTACGTCCTTAAACACTTCCTTTGCCGGTGTTTTCTCTAAATATCCATAACCTACGGCAAGCTGACCGTCTATTTCTTTTCCGTCTGCATAACTATTTATTATCTCAGGAGACGCATTCTCATCCGATACCACCAATATATCCGGTATCTGTGTGCATTCTTCTGCATTGAGTGTAACCCTGTATTCTTTCTCTTCCCTTGGTACAAAGTTAATATAGACCCGTTTTATTTCTAAATTTTGTATGTTTTGCAGTGACAACTCTGTCTGATAGACTAACTCGTTCTCCGAATGAATCATCAGATTGATCTTACCAGCTTTATCTTCTGCTATTCCATTTAAAATAAACTCTATTGCATATAACGGTCTGCCATCCATCCGAAATGTCTGGCTG
Source organism: uncultured Roseburia sp. (assembly GCA_945787015.1). GTDB lineage: Bacteria > Bacillota > Clostridia > Lachnospirales > Lachnospiraceae > Roseburia. The sequence goes on along the minus strand of CALZGM010000001.1, from coordinate 116,448 downwards.
ATATTTTCACATGGAACTGCCCGCGCTGTTAAAACATCCAAATGCTTCGATACAACATAATTTGAAGTTTCATTTTCGCTAAAAATATATCCCATTCTGATTACTGCAATAACCGCAATTGCAAGTAATAGCATCTTTTGCCACTTAAAAAGTTTCTTCATGTCCCATTTTACCTATTGCAAAATAATTTAATCGCCCTTAAGATTTCTTCCTTTGAACAGATATATCCCTTTTTCCCACCAAATAGGGTATCATGAACAGTTCTATAATCATAATCCATCAAAGGCCCTTTTAACTCATTTACAAAGTCTTCCCCTGTTAGATAATGATATAATTCGCCTGCAGAGATTGGTTCTGTAGCGGGATGCCACAAAAGGATCTGATTATTTAGTGCAATTTGGATATCTGACCAAAGACGTGCCAGCGGATAAAATTGATATACATTACGGCTATCTGTAAAGTTTAACGCACTAAAACCTACTTCCTTAAATTTTTCCTTTAAGGTTTCCTTTTCCCTGTCATTGAGCGCATTTACCTGATAGAATCCATTTTCCTGTAATGTATAATAATTTACCAATTCCGAATCAAGCGCTGATAATTCCTTCATTTTTTCTTCCTTTAACATAAAAGGAATCCGGTGTATAAAATCATAGATAAAATTCTTCTTTATGTTCTCTCCAAAAAGTCCCGGAAGCCTGATAATCAATGCATCCGGATAATGTTCCCTTACCCAGCATTCTAAAGCATACCGATTGTATCCATATGGATGCAGCCCTTCTGTCTCAATTGGGCTATTCTCATCCACATCCCTTGGTACTTTAAAAACATCAATCGTAGAAATAAGTACCAGTTTCTTTGGATTGATCTTTTTCATATTATCTTCTGCTTCTATAATTAGTTCCATATCTTTTTGAGGCAATGTATTTGCCAAATACTTTTCCGCCCGAAGTCCCGCATATACAAGCAAATCCGGGTTTGTCCCATAAGCATCCTTTATATTTTTTGTATTATATACTGCATCAAATGCTCCCGAGGCATAAAGATTGCTTCCCACGAATCCGGTATAGCCCACCAAAGCCTTTTTCATAGTTTTCTCCTATTTTGTTAGTTTTTCAATACTCTCAAATGTATAACGTTTTCTTCTAAACTCCAAGTCAACCAAAAGCTGTAAATATTTCACTATAATCGTTAAAATTCCAAACAAGCCAAAAAATCCCAGGGACAAAAACAAAATGGTAGTCGTCCACCCTGGAACCGGATTGCTGTTTAAGTAGATTACTAAGGAATAAACCATCATAAATACTGCTGCAAACATCATAAATAATGTCATCGAACTGGCAAAACGGTATCCTACCTCAGTAAAAAGAATCAACGAATCTTCCGCTAATTTCATTCTGTATTTTCGCTCTTTCTTATCTGAAATATTCTTTTTATCCGTATCTTTACATTGGTATTTTAGTGTTGCAGTTTTCAGTCCACAGTTCATATAAATAGCTTTTCGATATGGAATGGTCTTATTCATGCTACTAATACGGTTAATCACTCTTCTGCTTAGAATACGAAAGCGCTCTGTATTCATCTTATATGCCGAATCCGTAAAGTGCTCGAATACTTCATAAAAAAATCTTGATGTAAATCGTTCTCTTTTGTCCGGTGACGCGCTCACAATATCATATCCTTCTAAGGATTTCCGATATACCCGCATAATTTCATCAACATCATAATCCATCTTTGTACTGTCAAATTCATATACAAAATCACCAATAGAGAGATCCACACCAGCATTCATTGCCATTTCCAAGCCATGAAAATAACTCATGTTGAGTACCGATATGTTTGTAGCTTTTGCAGCTGCACTGGCAAGTTTTACCTGTTCTACACTGGCGTCACTCGAAAAATCATTCACGCAAATAATTTCTGAGTTTTCAAAATTTTCCTCCAAGATAGTAATAATGGTTTTCAAAAAATGAGCGGCTCTTTCCTCCGAATTATGTATGTATACTACTGCTGAAACAAAATTTTTTTCTTTATTCGCCATCTATTAACACCTCATCTAAATCATATACTGTATTAATCTTTCCTGAAAGTACACTCACAAAAGTAGGATTTTTTGAATAAACACGTACGACTGTAGGTCCGGAATCATCAATTTCAGAACTCATCAGTATCGGTTTCATGGAAAATAACGAGCTATGATAGGAAAATCCATACTCCTTCTTCAAATACTTGCGGGCAAGATTTGCCATATATGGAAAAGCCGTCTTAGGTTTCGCCAAACAATCATTACAATTTCCTAAAAATTCTGGAGAACAGTAACCACCACTCGCCTGCTGACAAGTAAATGTCGGTACACCCTCATAGCTTACCGTATGCGGCGTAAAAGTAACAGAAGTCAGAGAATGAAGCCCCGTCTTTCCAAATGGCATGATGGAAAAGAACGGTCCATCCATGACCGTTATTCCATACTTCTTTAATTTCTCATTCGTATCACATAGAATAATTTCACAAAGTTCGTACTTAATTCCAAACTTTTCATATCCTGCCATCTCTAAAATCTGATTCGTAGATGCATAAGTCGCATTTAACAAATATTCTGTTACGTATTCCTTTCCATCATTCATACGTAACAAGTAGCTCTCCTGCTGCTTTTCAATAGCCTTGATATGTACACCATACTGTATCTCAACATTATGATAATTCGTCAGTTCTTCTATAAAATAGTTTTTCAAGATAGAAGCATCATATGTATATTCCCTCGTTAGGAAGGCTCCATCGCACATACCTTCTTTGAAAAACCGTTCTGCATGCAATTCCTCACACATAATTCCTGCTGCTCTGCAAAAATCTTTAAACTGTTCTCCATCTGTCCAAGAATACTGACTTGAAGTCGCATAAATTTTATCAAACTCCCTATTAATACAGAACCCATAATCCCTGTTAAAACGTTCAAAATATCCTGCCGACTTCATCGCTGTAGAAATAGAACGCGGATAATGATACCCTTGATGTACTCTCGCCTGATTAATATAGGTAGCCCTACCAAAAGGCGTGGAGTCACACTCTAACACAAGCACAGTTTGTCCGCGTTTTGCACAAAAGTCAGCTGCATATAAACCATATAATCCGGCTCCTATAATAATTTTATCGTACTGTATCGACATACTTTTCTCCTACCAATCTGTCACTGTCTCCATGTAATCTTCCGCTGTCTGGCATATACCATCGCCTTAACAGAAAAACACGCAGAAATCCGCCCAGACTTCTGCGTGTATTATACCATATAAAGTGGTGCAATGAATACGGATATGCTAAGCTTCTTTTAAAACTACATATAGCTAATATTTAAATCCACGTTTCCTTTGATTCCCGGAATATTTCCTTTTGAAGTATATTGCCAGATACTGTAGCGGCCAGTATAGGTACATTCCGTATTGTACTGTGCTACCCAGATACAGTAACTGTTCAACTGGCTGGTATCAAGCTTACTATTGTACCAGCTTCTGCTTGCATATACACCGGCCTTTCGCCCGGCATTCTGAATGGTCTTACAAAAAGCACTCACACATGCGGTTCGCGTCGCCTTATCTAAGCCATTTGCTCTCGCATTACCGCTTCCGTTTTCTGAATCTATGAAAATCGGATATGACAGATTATAGCCCTGAGTAAGACTTAATGCCATACTTGCTTCCTCGATTGCCTCTGCCTCTGTAATTGCCTGGGTAAAGAAATAGACACCTACTTTTAATCCCACTCTCGTAGCACCATCAATGTTTTGTCTGAAACATGGATCTTCTACTAAGACACCGGTTTCAGAACCGCGGTAACCCACACGGATAATTGCAAATTCAATTCCGGCTGATTTCACCGTATCCCAGTCAATATTCCCCTGCCATTTTGAAACATCAATACCGGTTGAAGTTGCTCCCTTTTTCAATGCTCCGTCCGGGCCAAAGCTATAATTAATTCCGCTAATCGTCTGTTCTCCGGTTACCGGCTGATTATTAGCATTGTAATAATATAACTTTCCATCAAGTGTCTGCCATCCGGTATACTTTGGATCTGTATAGAAGGTGGTTACACCTTTTTCCACTAAATCCGCTACTACAGCTACTTTTGTGCAGTTTGAATCTGTATACAGTATTCTGTTTGCATCATCTGTTAAAATCTTGGAAGCATCGTATGTATCATTTTTCACCGTTATCACACATTCCAGTGTGGCTAACTTCTGCTCTTCACCGACCTTATAAGGAACCGCAGCAACTACGGTTACCGTTCCCTCCTTCGAAGTGCCGCTTGTTGTCGCAACGGATATACTTGAACCGGTCGCCGCACTTAATACGATACCGCCTACTGCATCATCCTTTAGGCTCCATGTAATTCCCGCTGCATCAACCAGCTTCGTTTCATTATTATCTTCGACAGTAACAGTAAGTGTCATACTGTTTGCAGAACTAAGTTTTGAAACAAACAGGTTTGCTGTGCCGGGCATCGACACCTTTGCAGTTGCATTCACAACCTTTTTCGTCCAGACAATTGTAAAAGTTGTCTCGCCTTCTTTTATCGTGTATTTGTTTCCACCTTCGTAGTTCGTAGTGTAGCCCTCATACTGATTTACATCTACAACCGTTCCTGCCACACCTTTTACTACCTGTAAGACAGATTCCTTTCCATCTGAAAAGGTATGCGTAATCGTACATGTTATCTCTTCCGGTTGGACTACTATTTTGGTCCATGTTATTGTAAAATCAGTTGCTCCCTCTTGTATTGTATAAGTCGTTCCGGAGTAATCCGAGGTATAGCCTTCATACTGATTCACATTTACTGTTGTATCCGCTGTGCCTGTCACTTCCTGCGGAATAGAGTCTGTCCCATCTGTGAATACGTGTGTAATCGTAACCGTTATTGTATTACTATCAGTCGGAGGGTTAGCACCCGGATTCTGGTTTTCCTCTCCCGGCGGATTCTGAGTTTCGGAATTATCTCCTGCTCCGGGTTCCATTCCTTCCGTTCCGACTCTGGTGACATTTTTCCGGAATGCGACTGCTGTGCCCTCCGGCAGTATCTTCTCGACTGCTGCCCCAAGCGAAACCTTACTGGTGATATATCTGTCCTTATTGATAGAAGATGCCTCTACCACTGTAGATACACAAGTACTATCTAATAACGGAACCGTATCCTGAATCACCTCTTCTTCTGCAACATCCTTTGAGGTTTCCGCGTCTTCACTCGGAGAGACCTCCGCTTCCGACTTGATTTCATCCTTAATTTCTACCTCAACATACTCAATTCTTTCTTTCACGGTAACCTTGATATATTCCTCTTCGGTATAATAGCCTTCTATTTCTGACAAAGCTACCAGGTAATCCCCGCCTTCCATATCCTTAATGTAAATAATTCCATCATTGTCATGGTCATTATAAATACTTGGTTTTGCATTCTTCTTATCCGGAGTAACTGAAATATAGAAATCTACACCTTTAATATTATTTTGTTTTTCATCCTGGATTTTAATTTTTAAATCCTTTTCGATGGAACTACCTACAAGCTTAACAAGGATCGGTTCTACTTCCGCCTCTGTTTCTGTCTCCGTTTCTGTTTCCGTCTCGGTCATAGTTTCCGTCTCTGTTTCTGTCTCCGTTTCTTCTGCCTCTGCCAGTAATTCCTCTGTCTGTGTATCTATCGTTGCAACTTCTTTTGCCTCTGTGAAATGATCTATCAACAGGTATGCACCTGTACCGATTCCTCCAATGGTCACAGCCCCCGTGATACTTAACATTGCCAGCTGCATTTTTGAAAATTTTGCAAATGTCTTTATCATCTTGTCAAAAAACATACTTCTTGTTACCTCTTCTCTGCTTGTAATCCTACGTGATTAATATCACTTATTAACTATAGCAGATTATGCTCCATTTCGTAAAGGGCAATCTGAAAACCGTTTCATCTCTGCGACGGTAACTATAATTTTAACTTACGCTCTTCGCTTTGATAAATCTCTGCCTCCGAACTACCATTATACTTTTTATATTCTTCATAAAGTTTCTGTACAAAGCTTTCATCCTCCTCATATTGTTCTCGCAATATTTTATTACCATTGTAGAATATCAATTTAAAATATATGGACTCCTCAATGAGCAGCCCATATATCTTGTCTCTATTCTAATACTTTTTCCTAATTATACAACCTTTTTTATCCCATGCCACACACTGCACAAAATTGCAAAGGTAATTACAATAATAAGTGTAAACACGTATATCCATGCAACCACTTTATATAAAAAAGTTTTCATCTATTCCACAGTGGACATCATTTAAATTAGAATCCAACCAGTTCTTTCACTTCATCTACAGAAAGACAGGAAACTGCTGCAATCTCTTCTGCTGACATATTTCCTTTTGAAAGAAGTAATTTAGCAGTTCTCTTTCTATCTTCCAAAACACATTCTTCCGCTCTTTTTTCTGCTAACTTTTCTGCTCTTTTTTCAACTAACTCTTCCACTAATTCTTCTGCCCTTTTTTCCGCTCTTTTTTCAACTAGCTCTTCCACTGCCTTACACACGACTTTTTGCCCTCCTTCTGTTTCCTTGAAATGTCTGACCTGCCTTGCCAACAACGGATAATACATATCCTCTGAGCTTATGCATCTAAAATCATGCATTAGCTTTCCAATTGGGTCATCATCATTTTTATAATTGCCATTCACATATATAATATGCGAGCCATCTTCAAAATCATCACCGGTTTCTTTTATCACCCTGTCAACATGGTAAAGAGATTGCCCTGCTCCAATAACATCATTCTCTGTAATGAAAATCACATAGGAGTCATGAAGTTCCCTGAAATCCTGTTTTTCCTTCAGCATTTTGGAATCAATCATACTACTATGAAATCTTGCCCGATGAAAATCTGATCCCCTATCTGAACGCTGCACTTCAATATTATAAACCTTATTATCGGCATCTTTTGCATAAATATCAAGTATAATGGAGCGGCCACCGGCCATTGGATTCTTATATTCCTTTTGAGCAACAACTTCTAACACTTTTAAATCTGTACGTTGCAAAAGAATACTTAACAATAACTCTGTGGCTTCGATATTTTTGTCAAAAACCAAAGTCATTAAATCATCATCTAAAAGACGAAGCTTTGCAATTACTTGCAAATTTTCCTGCATAATTATATCTAAAGCTTGATTTTCCATGTAAGTCTTCCTTTCTATTTATTATAACCTCTTACTATTTTTTACACAACAGCATTAGTGTTATTTATTTGTACACTATCATCCATGATATTCTGCATAAAACAGAGAAACAAAGTTCTCTGTTTTTCTGCTAATTATTCAACTCCATCACATATTTTCAACTCAATATGCTTTCCAACCGCTGCTGCATATTTCTGTAATACCACCAATGTCGGTATTCTGCTCCCACTCTCAAGCCTGGCTAAATTGGATGGCAAAATTCCCGTGATATCTGCTATATCCTGCTGTGTCATCCCTTGGCTATGTCTCTCTTCTACTAATTCCCTGATAATCTGTGATGATGCTTCCAGGGTGCTCTTCTGTATCGTCTCAGCATATGCCATCAGTCTTTTCTCCCTGGCCTCTTTCTCCATCTCATAATCTCTTTTATTATTTTCAATTTCCAAAAACATATCATCACCCTCTCTTGATTTCATTTAGTATTATATCATCTGTGACAATATTATTCAATACATATTTTCACGTTCTCTGCATCCCCTACTCCGGCATCCGCACAAAAGTCCCCCAATCACATAATCCTTACGAACCTGAATAATTACATTATTAAGCGCTTCAACTACCTTCGTCCACTGCATAAAAATAACTCCTTAACCAAAAAATGGCTGTACACTCTGTACAGCCATTCATTTACATAGACTCTCTTAATTCCACATACTCATCCAATAAATCCAAAACTCTGTCCAGATTGTCTCGGTTTTCAAATTCTTTCATATATTGTAATTCAGAAACCAAACTATCGGACTCGTAGTGTATTAAATGTTCCTTCGTCGTATCTAATTTTTCTGCAATTTTTGACAATTCCTTCGGTGGTAATAATAACCGCCCCTCTGTCAATCTGCATACATCCCTATACGTATACCCCAATTGTTTGGCTAAATCTTCGCGACTGATGTGTGCTTTCTGCATCAATGTGAAAATATTAACGCCAAGCCTTCTTCCAGTAGCTACCATATGATTCCTCCACATTATCTCCATATGTTAATAGTTTAATTAACATATCGCTCTAACATAATACTGTCAACAGATTTTAAGTTATATCTTCTATTTTTCACAAATTAAAAACATTTATTCAAAAGCTCATTTCATAATCTTTTTTATCCCATGCCACACACCGCGTAAACCCGCAAGCACCGAAAACATGCAGATAAATCCGACCACACCAAATACAATATCTGCAAAATCCATCGTTCCGGTTCCACTTACCTTTTGTCCTATCTCAATGGCAAAGGTAATTACAATGATAAGTGTAAATACGTATATCCATGCAATCGTCATAATGTGATTGTGCTTCGCCAGCCACTTGAACACCGGATAAACCACAAAAATAAAGCCCATTCCAAGAAACCCTATAATTAAGAAGTGTAACTCCTTGTCCGAAAACCGGTACTCAAATTTATCATTTAGGCTCAGAAAAAAGGTGTGAAATTTCGTTATCCATTCAATCACTTTATATAAAAAAGTCTTCATCTTACAATTCACCCCTCAGTCTTCGCATATCGCTCATCAATTCTTCCATTCAATATTTCCGTCATATATGTCGTCAACACCTGATAGTCCTGCATCCCTTCACTAAAAAGGAACTCATTATCCATAAACATGGAATAACCGTCCCCGCCTTCCTTTAGCAGATAACCATTCGCGCGCCCTCATAAATCTAATTTAATGGTACCAGGCACCTTTAATTCCCTCTCAAGCCTGGCTAAATTGGATGGCAAAATTCCCGTGATATCTGCTATATCCTGCTGTGTCATCCCTTGGCTATGTCTCTCTTCTACTAATTCCCTGATAATCTGTGATGATGCTTCCAGGGTGCTCTTCTGTATCGTCTCAGCATATGCCATCAGTCTTTTCTCCCTGGCCTCTTTCTCCATCTCATAATCTCTTTTATTATTTTCAATTTCCAAAAACATATCATCACCCTCTCTTGATTTCATTTAGTATTATATCATCTGTGACAATATTATTCAATACATATTTTCACGTTCTCTGCATCCCCTACTCCGGCATCCGCACAAAAGTCCCCCAATCACATAATCCTTACGAACCTGAATAATTACATTATTAAGCGCTTCAACTACCTTCGTCCACTGCATAAAAATAACTCCTTAACCAAAAAATGGCTGTACACTCTGTACAGCCATTCATTTACATAGACTCTCTTAATTCCACATACTCATCCAATAAATCCAAAACTCTGTCCAGATTGTCTCGGTTTTCAAATTCTTTCATATATTGTAATTCAGAAACCAAACTATCGGACTCGTAGTGTATTAAATGTTCCTTCGTCGTATCTAATTTTTCTGCAATTTTTGACAATTCCTTCGGTGGTAATAATAACCGCCCCTCTGTCAATCTGCATACATCCCTATACGTATACCCCAATTGTTTGGCTAAATCTTCGCGACTGATGTGTGCTTTCTGCATCAATGTGAAAATATTAACGCCAAGCCTTCTTCCAGTAGCTACCATATGATTCCTCCACATTATCTCCATTTGTTAATAGTCTAATTATTATATCTCTCAAATATAATACTGTCAACAGATTTTAAGCTATATCTTCTATTTTTCACAAAGTTAAAAACATTTATACAAAAGCTCATTTTGATTGTCAAATCTCAGCAATCCTGAAACGTCCAAAACTTGTTCATAAGAAAGTTAATTGGTACACTTATCATTAAACTCATAAACGGAGCAATGAACTCTGAAATATGAAATACCTGTACCCAGAGTACCAGCAACGCGCTATTAACAAACAGACCGGTAACGGAATAGGAAATATATGTTTTTACTAATGCTTTCCGTATAGAACGCGTTTTACCTTCACCGGCAATAAAAACCAACCGATTATTCCAGTAGAAGGACCACAACACGCTAAGAAAAAAGGCAAAAATCTGTGCAATGATATAATCTGCCGGGTGAAAGAATCCCATTTTTTGCAAAATCATTAGGGAAACAGCATATATAACATAGGATATAAAAACGTTACTTACCCCAACCAGTCCAAATTTTATAAATTGCGCAAAATTTCTGAAAGCTTCTTCGTCAAAATCTCTATGTAACAAAGCAGAAATCACCCGCAGAACCTTTTTGGCAATCCATTCTATATAATCTATACATTTCTGTAAGTGACTATCCATGTTTTTCTTTTGTTCCCCTATCCGTTTTCGTTCTTCTCCTTGATATCTGCTATAATGCCGGGTGAATTTAATGGTACCGGGTACCTTTTTATTTTCATAATCATCCTGAAAATTTGATATGATTCCAAACAATATCTGGTTGGTTAATCCTTTCCAAATCGACTCAATACAGACGGTTTATGGTTATTTTAGAAAGTTTATTTTTTCTTTTGTTTACCTGACACCTTTTGCGTTTACTGGGGTGAATGTAGAATAAATTACAATCGAATATATAATCATAAACACGGACATAAACATCATTAACATTGTCATTGTTTTTGCAAAGCTATATCCCATCTTCGTAAATAAAATCAATGAATCTACGGCAAGATTAGATCTAAAATTCTTCTCTTTTTTATCGCTATGATATTCAGTACCGCCTACAACCTCATATTTAATGTTATCTGTCTTGAGTCCACAATTTGCATATACTACCTTTCTATAAGGGATATTTCTTTTGTTTACCTGACACCTTTTGGCTTTTCCATGTCTTTTCCAAAATCTCTATGTAACAAAGCAGAAATCACCCGCAGAACCTTTTTGGCTTCTTTTGTTCCCCCATCCGTTTTCGTTCTTCTCCTTGATATCTGCTATAATGCCGGGTGAATTTAATGGTACCGGGTACCTTTTTATTTTCATAATCATCCTGAAAATTTGATATGATTCCAAACAATATCTGGTTGGTTAATCCTTTCCAAATCGACTCAATACAGACGGTTTATGGTTATTTTAGAAAGTTTATTTTTTCTTTTGTTTACCTGACACCTTTTGTCTTCCTGAAATACCTGTATCCAGAGTAACAGCAACGCGCTATTAACAAACAGACCGGAAACGGAATAGGAAATATATGTTTTTATTAATGCTTTCCATATAGAACGCGTTTTCCCTTCACCGGCAATAAAAACCAGCCGATTATTCCAGTAGAAGGACCACAATACGCTAAGGAAAAAGGCAAAAATCTGCGCGCTGATGTAATCTGCCGGGTGAAAGAATCCCATTTTTTGCAAAACCACTAGGGAAACAGCATATATCACATAGGATATAAAAACGTTACTTACCCCAACCAGCCCGAATTTTATAAATTGTAGAAAATTCCTGAAAGTCTCTTCGCCAAAATCTCTATGTAGCAATGCAGAAATCACCCGCAGAATATTTTGGGCAATCCATTCTATATAATATACACATTTATGTAAATAATCATCCATAGTTTTCTTTTGTTCCCCTATTCGTTTCAGTTCTTTTCCTTGATATTTGCTATAATGCCAGTTTTCTTTTCACTCCTAATATAACATTAATTTATTTACCATATTCACAATGTCATAGCAGCAATAATTGTTTGATATAGCAAATTATAATCACCCGTTTGATTTTTCAATGCACTAAAACCACCATTACTCTTTATCTCATCATACCTTGACAATAAAAATCCTCCCATATCATCTGTCATAAAATCGCTCCCACTATATCGTACTAATAATGAAGGAATACTTATTATTCAAAAGAAAATCACATCCTTATATCGTAAAACCAGATTTACAATCTTCCTCTCCACCTGAATCACTATCAATTGCCCTCATGTGATAACTTATCAATTATTCCCTTCATCTAAATTGTTAGTATACTTACTATACTCTAGCCTTTATAATGTCGTTCATATTTTTCCCATGTACGATCACTAATAATATATCTTGGACGATGTTTTGATTCCATATATATCTTTCCTATGTATTGCCCAATTACTCCTAATGATAATAGTTGAATTCCACCTAAAAAACATACTACACATATTATAGATGCCCATCCGGCAACCGTATTCCCCAATATTGCCATAATAAAGGCCCATACAATTCCAATAAAACCTATTACGCTCACAATACATCCTATTCCCGCAATCATAGAAATTGGTTTAACCGACAAACTTGTAATTCCGTCAAAAGCAAGGTGTAACATCTTACTAAGAGGATAATGACTTTCCCCTGCTAAACGTTCATGTCTCTCATAGTATACAGAAGAGCTCTTAAATCCCACCAATGGGATTAATCCTCTTAAAAAGATATTCACCTCCTGATAATCCTCAAATTCTTCCAAAACTCTTGAACTAATCAGTCTATAATCCGCATGATTAAATACAACCTCTGCCCCCATTGCATTTAATAACTTATAGAATCCTTCCGCAGTAAATCGCTTAAAAAATGTATCTGTATCTCTCTTGCTGCGCACACCATACACAACTTCTGCACCATTTAAATATTCTTCTACCATTTGTGTCATCGCAGTAATATCATCCTGTCCATCACAATCTATTGAAATTGTAATGTCACACTTATCCTTTGCTTCCATCAAACCTGCCAGTACAGCATTCTGATGTCCTCTGTTTCTACTTTGGCTGATTCCAATAATCTGTTTATTTTCTGCGGCCAACTTGCATATAATTTCCCAAGTCTCATCCTTTGATCCATCATTGACAAATAAAATCTTACTTTGCTCACTTATTTTTCCCATTGAAATGAGACTGTTTAACTCCTCCAAAAATTGAGGAGTGGCCACCGGCAACACCTCACGTTCATTGTAGCACGGAATTACAATCCATAAAATTGGCAATCCTTTCTTTTCCATTTCATTTCCTTCAGGCTTTTCTTTAACAAAAAAATCCTTTTTCCTTCCTTTTTTATTTTTATAAATGTTAATTGTCTAACTCGACCTTCATGATAACAGCTTCCGTAATCTGATTTGTTTCAGTACTTTTAACTTGTATTATCAAATCGCTTGCTAATAAACTTTTGGGAACACATGTCGACAAAAAATATTCATCCACTACAGTCTCGCATTGCTTACCATTAATGCAAATCACTAAATCATCTGACATTACATTAGGAGTTGCTGAAATATTGATACTTCCATCCTCATTAAACGAGCAACTCGAATCTATCACGTCTGGCCATACTGACAACAAATTATATTCTGACGTCTCTATTTTTTCATGATATATACTTGGTTCATCATACTCAATCCAAATAAAATTGACCTCTTGCGGTATTGAATAATATCTCTTCCACCAATACTCCATATAATCCTGCTGATAAGGCATATCAGAAGCATATCTATCATCATTCAATTTATATAAAAGAATTCGTTTGCAATCTTCTCCAAGCTGAATTCTTTTTGATTTTTCCAATAATTCGTAATGATTCATTTCATTAATTTGAGAATTTTCATAATATCCATTCATGATTCCAAAAAAGTTTATCCAAGACAATACAATAACAATTGTAAATACCGGAACAAAATACTTTCTTTTTGCCCCATCAATTCCTTCTACAAATATATAAGTCAACAGGAAATGAAGAACAAATGCAAATGGTATAGCACATCTTTCAGGAATTGTTGGTGAAAAAATCATCATCCCTTGCGAACATAGACCTGCAAGCAAAAGCCATATCATCCAACTTTTTCCCTTAGCAATAAAATACGCAACAGCATGAATTATAAATAGTATTGCTAAAACTCCATACCCGAAAAACCTGATAATATCATTATTAATTATTCCTAAAAAGCTTACTGCATATAATATAGTCAGTATACCAATCAAAATCCCATCTTGTATAAATAGTCTGAAAGAAATTTTCCTCTTCTGCCATAAAAAAACAGCTATTATTGCAACTGCAATGCCTATTGACAATGCCAACAAATAATTATCTTTGCCAATATTAATATCTAAAACACGACACAAATTCGTACAAGTTCTCTTCAAAAAAGGTGTGTTATAAAACTCCGTATAAGATTCATTTTTACTTCTCGCAAAATTTCCCGGTGCCAGTAACTCCAGCATTGCTCCACATATTGCACCTCCTAAAATAATAACTCTATATCGTTCTATCTTGCGATTCCTAAGTGTTTCATAAACGGTTTTAACCAAGACATAAACAACTACCATAACTGCTATTTGTTCATATGAGAATGCTGCGAAAAAAAACAATATTGTCACACATACCGACAAAGCACTTAATTTTTCTACTTTTTCATATAAATACACTGCCAAAAAGAAAAAAAGTAACGGCCATAAATACAGTACACTCGCGGTAAACCAATATACTCCATTTCGAAGAGTTTCTAATCCCATCCCAGCGTAAAAAGAAAATAGTAAAACAACCACCATCAGATTATTAAATTGATCTTTTCCTTTAAGCATTTGAAATAGAATGAAATTTATTGTGCAAATAATTACTGTTTGTACAATACGAATAAACCCAAGCCCTATTTTCAAAGATACAATTTCAAAGAAAAATGGAATAACCCTTCCTCCCCAATTAAAATACTGCCATAGCAAGAATTTCAAAACATCAATAACAGAAAAATTCATGCCACCATCCCAGCCACTATATCCATATGACAGACTTGCATAACCAAAATCATCAAAATACATATATACAAACTGATGCTGAAGGTAAATAAGAACTGTAAATACCCCAAATAATATAAGCATCATATTGTTTTTTATTTTATTTTTCATCATTTGCCTTTCCTTTCCCCTCACAAATATTCTCCGATTTATATGTCTCACACTGATATCGTTTCCAGCTTGAAATTCCCAAGACAATTATCACGGGAATATATGTATAAAAATAACGAATATTTCGTTCAAATATAGCTAAAAAAATAATAATTCCCAACAATGATATCGTACCAACATCCAGCACAGGATTTTCATACAATTTATCGTCTTTTTTCCATACTACTACTGCTACACCGAACATACAAAGCAAATATACAGTTTGTATGATAATTCCAAGACAATTATAATATTCATCATTAGCTGCCACAAAATACTTTTGCAGTACACACGAATTCTGTTCTTTATTCAGTAATTCTCCCTTCCACACATATTCCTGACTAAAACTTCCATTCTGAAGCCCCGATATTACTTTATTGTTTAAATATTGACACCATTCCTTCATTGTATGTGACTGCAAGCGATCTATTAGAGATTCTGTCAATGCTGCTTTTTTATTTTCAAGTCCTTTTATAGACTCTGTATATTCGTCATCATCAAAATTATATGCACCCATCGCCTCATAATTAACGCCCATATTCAGCCAATGTATCATGGGGTATTTATAGTCATCCATATACTGCTGGCTATCTCCCAGTTGCTCCGGCAATGTTGCTTGAAACCACATATCAGATAACGTTGATAATAAAAATCGGCTCATCAAAACAATACTTCCAACAAGCAAAATTGCATACACTTTTTTCTTTACAGAATCTTTACTGAATATTTTAAAAATAGCATACGCAATAAAACAAATAAGCACTTGTGGCTTTAGCCAGCCACCAATTCCTAAAACAACTCCCATAATAATGTAGTATTTAAAAGTCTGCTTCCCTACCATGTCCAACTGACTGGTTTTTGTAAGCAAATAGAAAAAGCACGGAACTGTCCACAAGGATACAATATCCGAATAGAAAATAGAGCCTTCTTCACTCAATCCTATAAGCAAACAGGAAAAAACAAAAGCAAGACCATCATACTCCTTGCCCAAATATGCGCTGGAGAATTTTACAGTAAAGTAGATAGCAATATCTGCAAATATTGCTGCTAACACCGCTAGCAAAAGCCAAGTATCCTCAAATGCCAAAGAAATAAAATTATTAACAAACGCATAAAACAAGTGCAATATCCATACTAAACCAATATTATTCTGGTACCTTGCAAAATAACCATAAAAAAAATTTTCCAATTCTTTTTGAGAAATCCAATATGCATAGTAATTTATAACATAAGCATCAGACCCCGTCTGAGAGAAAGTAGTATAAATATATATAATCTGAATACCTATCCATATCATCCACAAAATTAGCATAAAGGAACAGTTCAACCGCCGAATTAGTTTTTTAAATGCAACTAAAAATATAATTGTTACAAATGCCACTCCTACAATTCTGCCTGTGCTAACACTCTGAAGTTTAGAATACCAAGCTTTCGTTCCAATAAGTATCTGAAAAAAAATCATTAAATATAATATTCCAAAAACATATTGTTCCATATTCAATATGTATCTGTTTTCTATTAGTTTTCTACTGATTTTAGCAGTCATTTCTTTTAAATCACTCATCTCTCGCTCCCTGAAAGACCTAATCTTCGCTTAAAAAATCCCGCTCACCTCCACACTGTGTGTCAGTTTTCATGTATGCATCGACGGATACTGCATAAGGTCTCCATATTAATATAATCGGTTGCAATTAACAGCGTAAAGGCAAACATAATAAGTATTCCAATTAGTTTGTCTATCTGTTTAATTTTATCTATTCTCAGAATCACCCATATCTTTCCTATCAAAGTTCTGATTATTTTTAAAGATAACCAACTTACTCGCCACATAATTGAGAATAATAACCAACAAATTGGCTACAAATTTAATTATAACATCATTCCATCTAAGAATCTGCACAAACACAAACATGCAACCCCAGTCAACCACTCCGGTTGCCAGCCTGCAACCAAAAAACGAAACCATCTCTTTAACAATCTCTTTTTTAGTTTTTGCTTCACTATGGAATACCCATTTTCTGTTCGTCACATATGCAAATAATACAGCTAATATCCATGCAACAATGGTACTTACCATAGTATTAATTCCTAATGGGTGAGCACAAACCCAGTATGTAATTACATTTACTAATGTAGTGCATACTCCAAAAAACAAATAAGGAATAACGTCTTTATACTTCTCTACATTTATTTTAAAATCCATTTCTTACTTCATTCCTCTCTTAAATAATCCAAAATCTCCAAGTGCCTTCCATCCAATTTTTACAATCTTAGGTATATTAATGAAACAGTAAATAGCAAGTGTTAGTTAATTTAAAAATTCTTATTCCCTGTAACTTTATAAGAAACATTCTCCTTAATGCAGAGCAATTATAACCCAATCTGCAGTATCATTATTGTTCTTACCATTATTACATGTTAATCGAACATTTGTATCATTTTCATCTATTGATTCAATTGAATAACTAAACCATTCTTCTCCATTTATAACATCTAAACAGATTTCCTTAACTATATTTTGGTTTAAGTCTAGATATTGAACAATAATACCAGCCCCATCCGAAGATTCAGCTACCCAAGGATGTATTTTAAAAGCAAGATTAAGTGAATCCAAATTCTCAGGTATATTTAATGTAACTGACGTGTTTGGATTTAGAAGTATACATTCCCCTGCAAAATCTGTATCAATAATTCCAGTTGTATATCCCCACGGGTTATCAGAAGTCTTTTCACTTCCCTCAAACTCTAAATCAAACTCACTCCAGACCGACTGATTTACATTCTCATCTTGAGTCTGCTCAGCTTGAACCAATTGTTCTCCTCTATCCGGGTACCTATACTGTCCTATTAGGTAACATCCCACTAACCACACTACTGCAGCAATCAATATCCATATTTTTCATAAATTTTTTCATAAATTTTTTCCCTACCCTAAAATTAGCTCTACCGCTTCTTTTAATGATTGTAACGATTTCTCTTCTTCCTTAATTCGAATTGTCCGGCAACCTGCCGCATTTCCTGCCATGACATCGTTCTCGCCATCACCAATTATCCATGATTTTGACAAATCAATATTGAACTCCTCTTCTGCTCTTATAAGCATTCCCGGCTTTGGCTTTCTGCAGTCGCATTCAATTTTCAATTCTGGAATCTCTCCATCATATCCCTTGTGTGGATGATGCGGACAATAATAAATCGTATCCAAATAAGCCCCTTCTTTTCCAAGAAGAGTTTCCATCTTATTATGGATTGCACTTAATTCCTCATAAGTCACTTCTCCTCGCGCTATCACAGGCTGATTCGTTACAACAATTGCAAGATACTCACTCTCATTTATTTTCCTAATGGCATCAGTCACACCATCTTCCAGTTCAAAATCATTAATATCTGTTAAAAAACCAACGTATTTGTTAATGACACCATCACAATCCAAGAAAATTGCTTTCTGCTTATTCTTAAGATTTCTCGTCGTTACTTTTCCTGATTTAAAATCTTCGCAAACTGCCATATATCGCTCCGGAGTACCCATATCCTTGACATATTCCGGACTATCATAACAATACATTTTTCCTGTACCGGAAAGAGGTTTTAGCATCTGGCGGTCCAAATCCAAGATTAAACACCAAAGTCCAAAACAAAAAAATAAGAATAAAAACAATTCCTTTGCATAAGATATAAAAAGGAACATTGAGATTAAATCCACCATCGCTCTCCAGTTTAAAAATTACATAATCATTAATAAAAGTGTATAAGAAGGCGCTTGCGGACAACAGCCATATCAATACTTTTTTCATTTTCTCCACTCCCATTCATATTCTCATCTGCGTAATTATATACATATATAAACTAAACATTTATACGCTGTTTTTAGAAATATTTTTAAGAAAGAAAGCAATCAATTTACGTATAAATTTATAGCATATATTACATTATTTGTAAAATTTACACTTCAAATTTAAACAGTTATTTATTTTTTTACAAACAACTATATATGGCATCCTCTATTACAATCAGCCGTCACACCTTCTCGATACTTTGGCATAGCCCATTTTTTATTCCATTTATTTTCAAATATTGCTTTATTCTCCTCAAATATCTTCCGATATTTTTCATCATCTAGCTTCTTGAATGACGCATTATTAACATGGTGAATAAATGCATCCTCTACAATAACAATTCCATACCCTGCCTGTAAAGCAGCTTCGGTATAGTCATCATCTTCAAACATCCCAACCTTATAGGATGCATCCAATGCGCCAATTTTTTCTACCATACTCTTACGTATCAAAGTTGCAAATAACGGAAGTCTGTCAACATCTTTGTATTCCTCATTCATATGCATTCCGGTATAAGAGTACGCAAATCGGTCAAGTTCTTCTTTTGAGCTATAATTAACCGCAATCATAGACTCGTTTCCGATAGAATTCGTCACCGGGTTACACATCCCGTATGATTTATTATTCTCGAGATGTTTTACCATAGATGTAAGCCATCCCCTAGTGATGATTGTATCATTATTTAATAACAGAACATAATCGCCATCCGCTTTTTCAATACCAAGGTTGTTTCCACCTGCAAATCCCAAGTTTTCATCATTTAAAATAATTTTAACATTCGGTATTTTTTTTGCTTCTAATTCTTTTAAGTACTCAATCGTTCCATCTGTTGATTGATTATCCACTATAATCAACTCATAGTTTGCGTATGCAGTTTTTGTCAGAATACTTTTTACGCATTCTTTATTTAATGCCAAATTATTATATGTCAGCACCACTACACTAACCTTTGGCATGCAGTTACAGCATGTTTCCTCAAATGCTTCATATCGCTTCTGCCAATCGTTTTCTTTTGCAAATGCAATACAAGTATCACTATCCTTAAGCGTATCATTTCCCTCAAGGCATAGACGCACATATTCAGCAAATTTTTCATTATCGTTAGACATATACACATAATCATCTCTGAATGGCTCAAGTTCCGGTATTTCTGTAGCCACAACTTTTTTTCCTGCGCTTAAGTACTCATAAAATTTTACCGGATTTGTTGCTTTTATTAAATCTGTTGATGTATCAAACGGAATCAGACAAACATCAAAATCTGCTAAATATTTCGGCAATTCAGAATATGGCTTCTCGCCCAAAAGTTTAATGTTGTTGTACTTCTCCAATTGCTTTCGATATTCTGTAATTTCTCCCACAATAACGATATCACAATCGGTAAATTTCTCTGCTAAATAACATACTTTCTCCCATGCAAACCAATGTGAGACCGCTCCATAATATCCGATTGTTTTACGCTTTTTATCTTCACTTTTCAACTTTGTTGCCTGGTAAAAATGTTCTACCTCTGTTCCGTTACGAACAATCTTTATCTTTTCAGGTGATGCATATTTGCTGGCTACATCTGCTAAAAATTGTGAGCTTACTACGATAGCATCACTCCCTGATAACAGACGAATGCAATTGTTCTTCAAGAAGTCTTCTGTAGTTCCCAAAAAACCTGTGTAGTCATCCATATAGTCAGTTATCATCTTAAAGCCATACTGTTCTCTTAAATATTCTGCACCATATACCCAGTTAGGATAATCTACAACCACGATTGCATCTCTGATTGCATAGTTGTATATGAGACGGTCAAATTTCTCTCTCATCCACGCCAAAGTAGACTGACCATCCATCATGTAAATAGCATTATAAGCATCATTTGAAAAATCAGTCAGATATAAGTTTTCTTCTTTTACAGTAACAGTATCCGGTCTAACAAAATTAGCATTTACATAGAATACACGATGCCCATTTGTTGCAAAGCGTTTTGCAAAATGCTGCGGTCTTTGAAATCTAAAATCATAGTCAATCACAGAAAGAAATATTACATCCTGTTTTGTATATTCTTGCTGCAAAATATCTTTTGTCACTTGTGGCAATTCACGCTCAACTGAAGGTTCCACATTATTTGGCAGTTTTTGTTTTCCGTCTACATTTCCGGCGGTTTCTAAAATATTAGATATATTTAATATCATATTATATCCATCATTTTTCGAAAATGTATCCGGTTTACGCTGCAAAAAACTCTTACAAATACTCATAAAATTCTTTTTCTGCTCCCATGATCCCCCTACAAATTGTTGGAAGAATCTTGTGAATAAGCACAAAAATTTGTAAGAAATTTTATTATTAATTCTTCTGCATTCGTAACGTGCTCTATTTATTGCATTATCGCATGCTATTAATCTCTCCTGATTGCCTTTAAAAATATTACCTAATTCCAACAACTCGTTTTCACATGATATTAGTCTTTCTTGATTTTTCTCAAAGCTATCACTTAATTCCTGTAATCTCTTTTCGGTATCTTGTAATTCCTTCTCGTTTTTTTGTAATTCCTTTTCCTTGTTATTTAGCTCTAGCCTAATTTCAGCTAACTTTTCAACATGTATTTTCCTTTCTTCTTCTTTCCTTTTACTTTCTTCTCTTTTAAAGGAATCAACAATTCCCTCTGTGACTTGTCCCAAAGTAATAGATGTCATAGCATTCTTCTTGTATATTAATAAAATCTGCTGTCCTGGATACATAGAGTCTTCATATTTTTCCCCATCTACCGTACGAACATAACACAACGAAAAATCCGCTACTGCCAAAGGAATGTTTTCTTCCGAAAAGGTATACATATGTTCATTAATATCTAGCTTTTCTTTATAAGGTACCATGATAACAATATATTCTTTTGCAATTTTAGTTAAATTTTTAAATATTATCCACGGTGTTGAAAAATGTTCCAAGACATTTGAACATATAGCAACATCATATTGCTTTTCTGATGTCAATGACAATAAATCACCGACCCAAAAATTACTGGTTGGATTCTTTTCTTTCGCTTTCTTTATGGCGCTCTCCGAAAAATCCATGCCATCTACAATGACATTTAGTGTTTTACTAAAAATAGAAATTGCATCCCCCTCTGCGCATCCCATATCACATACCGAATACTCTTTAAATCTAACTTCATTCACAAATTCACTTGGTAACTGTTCACACAGAAGCTTTGCAAAAAATTCTGTCTGCTTATCCCCAGAGAATTCATTCCAATCTGTATCAAATCTATTATTCCAATATTCCTTTGAGTTAACTTGCATTATACACCTCATACTAATCTATTGTTATTTGGGCATCCACATCGTAGATACCAAATATTTTTTTATCTGAATAAATCTTAAAAAATTTGGCTCCCTCAACATATTCATAATATGTTGGATTTACATTTTCACGATTTTCAATTGCAACAACCAGATAATAATCACCCTTTGCGAGCATCAAAGCTGTTTCAAAAACAATTCTTTGTTTCTCTTTCCTCTCTAGGAAAATATCATTATCATAGGTTGTCTTTACACACAAATCCGTTCCTTCTTTATTTTTTATTGAAAAGGCAACTGATACATTTTTATAATCAATGTTATCTCTATCTTCAATCTCGATACAAATTTTAATCTTCTCATCCGGAGCAAAGTATCCACGCTCAGTACCGTCCTCGCCTAGCATTTCAACCTTTGTTATAATGCCTACGTCCGTTCCCCAATGCGCCAGACAATTCTTAAACATACTTTTTTCTGCCACAACAGGCTTTAAACTTACCTTTTCTACCTCTAACTGTTCTTCTGGCTCTTTCGTCTCTGCTTTTTCCTCCATCTTTTGCTCTTGGTCACTAAATTTCTTATAAGTGGTAAACTCTTCGATGTTATCCAAATACATAAATTCCGTAAACTGAGCAGTGATAAACGTAGGTTCACCATCTGCTACCATTTTTCCCTTATCCAACCAAATGCATCTATCGCAGAAAGAGCGCATTAAACCAACATCATGCCCCACATACAAGATGGTAACACCCTGTTTTTTAAAATCTTTAAACTTATTGAAGCATTTCGCTTGAAATCTCATATCTCCAACGCTTAAAATTTCATCAACAATCAGGATTTCAGGTTCTACATTAATGGCACAGGAAAATGCCAATCTTGCAAACATACCGCTTGAATATGTTTTTACCACCTGATCAATATAATCTCCAATCTCAGCGAACGCAATAATATCATCTATTTTTTCGTCCATCTGTTTCTTGGTAAATCCCATTAATGTTCCATAAAAATATATATTATCGCGTCCCGTGTATTCCATATTAAATCCTGTACCCAATTCCAACAGAGAAGAAATACGCGTACTGGTTTTGACGGTTCCACTAGATGGTTCCAGTATTCCAGTTATTAGCTTTAATAACGTAGATTTTCCTGCGCCATTTCGCCCTACAATTCCGACAATCTCACCTTTCTCGACCTCGAAATTAATATCACTCAACGCATGAAATTCTGTATGTCGCACTTTATGTGTAATACTTAACGCTTCTAACATTTTATCCGTAGAATTATTATACATATCAAATGTTTTTGATAAATTTTTGACAACAATTGCTTTATTTTCCATTTATTATCTCATCCTATACTGTATCTGCAAAATGTGGTTTTAATTTCGTGTATAGCACTCCGCCAATAATGAGCAAAATTAATACGAGCGTCCAAAAATATGTGCTTAATAATGGTTTTTCCCAAAACCATTCTCTACCAAGAATTGCATCTCTGTATCCTTCTATGATATACAAGAATGGGTTTAGCTTAAATACATTCTGAACACCTATATCAAATGTATCCAAGGACCATGCAATTGGTGTCCCCCACATTCCCATTAAAAGAATAACAGAAATAATTTGATTTAAATCCCTAAAAAACACCACAATTGATGACGTTGTTAATGAAAGAGCAAATAATAAAATAATATTTGCAAGCATATAATATAATAGTTGTACCAAATATTTCGTTGGCATAATTCTAAAGAACATTGCTACTGCTAATACAATTAAGCAAAATAGTGCATGTATACAAAAAGCTGATAAAATCTTTACCAATGGCAAAATATTGGTATTAAATTTTACCTTCTTAATCAGATAACTATATTCTATAAAACTATTACTTGCCGAACTGAATGCTTCCGAAATAAATAACCAAGGTACAATTCCACACATAAACCAGACTGCATATGGCACACCATCAATTGGGCCGCTTCTAAACCCATATTGAAAAGCTACCCAATAAACAATAATTGTTAATAATGGCTGAGCAATTGCCCAAAATATGCCAAAATATGTTCCAGAAAATTTTCTTTGAAAATCCTTTAATGATAAGGAAATCAACAGTTGCCTATCTTTCCATATATCCTCAATAACCTTGATTACACTTAATACTCTACTCATCTGATTTTAAGCCCATTCTTTGATATGTTTCACAATTCTCTCACTGGCATGTCCGTCACCATATGGATTAACTGCCTTTGCCATCTTTTCATATTCTGCAGCGTCATCCAACAGTAAACATGCATTCTCAAAAATGTCCTCTTCCTCTACACCTACTACTTTTACTGTTCCTGCTTCAACTGCCTCCGGTCTCTCTGTTTCCGTTCTAAGCACTAATACTGGAACACCGCATGCAGGTGCTTCTTCCTGTAATCCACCTGAATCTGTCATCACTAAAAAGCTCTTTGCCATAAGGTTATGCATATCCTCTACATCCAGCGGTGAAACCAAATGCACTCTGTCAACACCATCCAATATTCCGTGTGCTACTTCCTGTACTGCTGGATTTAAATGAACCGGATAAACCACTTCAATATCATCATATTTTTCAACTAGTCTCTTAACAGCTGTGCAAATATTCATAAGTGGTTGTCCCAAATTTTCTCTTCGATGTGCAGTCATTAGGATACATCTCTTGTTTTCCAAGTCAACATACTTTAACTCTTCTACTTTAAATTCATAATCCGGACGCACAGTCGTCTTAAAAGCATCAATAACCGTATTTCCCGTTACAAACACATTCTTTGTAATCTTTTCTTCAAACAAATTTCTCTGGTTATTTGTAGTCGGTGCAAAATGCAGTTCCGCTATTTTACCTGTTAAATTTCGATTCATCTCTTCCGGAAAAGGTGAATACTTATCAAATGTACGAAGTCCTGCTTCCACATGTCCTACCGGAATCTGTTGATAAAATGCTGCAAGTGCAATTGCAAATGATGTTGTTGTATCACCATGTACCAAGACAATATCCGGTTTTTCTTTAATAAGTACCGGTTCGACTTTCTCAAGAATACTGCTTGTTATGGTTGTCAATGTCTGTCTCGGCTGCATAATATCTAAATTATAATCGACTTTCGTTCCAAAAATATCAATTACCTGCTGAAGCATCTCTCTGTGTTGCCCTGTCAAACACACAATCGTCTCTATTCCTTCGGTATTCTCCAACTCTTTAACAAGCGGGCACATTTTTATTGCCTCCGGTCTTGTTCCAAATACACACATTACTTTTTTCATTTTAATTATTCCTCCTATGTGAAGTGATTATATTGTTTATTTCTTTTATTCTCTGTTCCCAGCTATTATCTGCTAAGAAGCATTTTTGTTTTTCCTCATTATATTTCGGTGGGAATCCTTTTTCCACAAGTTCTTTTATTAAGCCTAAAAAGGAATCCTCATCTTCATAAAAATATACAAACTCTTCAAATCTCTCAACTTCAGGATACTTGATAGTAATAATACATTTTCCCAGCCCAATATATTCATACAGTTTAACCGGATCAACTGCTAAAACAATATCATTAAGCACAAATGGCATAATCAGGCAATCCATTTCTGCTAATGCATTTGCAATTGTATTATGCTCTATAATTCCATGTGAAACAATTGCTTCATTTTGAGGTATCGGCACCAAATCCGGTCCGAACAAATCAAACCTAATATTAGGATAGCATTCCGCACACTTTTTGATAAGTCCAAAATCAAACCACTCTGAAATTGTTCCTAAATACCCTATATGAAATACGTTTTTCTTGTTTGGTTTTTGAATTTTTTCTAACAATTCAACACAACTACCGTTTCGAATCAAATGTGCTTTTTCTTTTACCCACTCTGGCAAACGGTTCAATAAATTATTACTTGTCACAAAAACTACATCTGCCTTTTGAAACAAAATATCCTGTCCACTACGCACCCGTTCAGCTATTACTGTATCCGTCTGCAAAGCAACATTGTCATCCATGTCATCATAAATAACCATCCCGGTATAGTCATTCGGTATATACTTTGCATAAACGGGACTGCTAAACCACAGAATATCATATTCATAAATATTTCCTATTTTAGAGCAAATCATCCTCTCTTGAATCTTTGTTAAAACAGAGTTCTTTTGTTCGAAAGGAATTTGAAATATTGGCTTACATTTTCGTGTCTTTTTTGTTTTATATTGTTTTCTCCACGGTCTTGTTATATATTGTGGAAACAATACGGTGACATCATATATCTCATCTAATTCCTGTGCAAGGATGTGCGGTCTTTGTCGTATCCAACTCCAATCGACATTCATAAAGTATAGCACTTTCATTTTATCTTTCAAAGTTTATTCCTCATGTCATTTCTATTTCTTCATACTTACCCGTATCGCCCAAAGTGAGATTGGGAAAAACACGGCTTCCGGCAATAGCTTATGTAACCAAATCTCAATTCGAATGACGAAGCTGATTTTCATCTTCTCGTCCGGATATTTTTTCCATGGTGACAATGCCTTATATCGCTTATATTGGGCATCAAACGGATGAACATTCTTTTTATGCCATGGATTTCTTCCAAATACCCGAACCATGTGTAAGATAGCCGGGTCATCTCTTCCCTCTGCAATTTCTTCTTTCGAATAATAATCATATCTGCCCAGATGACTGCACACCACATGATCAGAGTACATCTGATGAATTGGCTGAAAATTATATCGAATCGGTAAACATACAATTTCTTTTCTACACAGGATATTGTAGATATCCTGATCCGGATGCGCAAACTGCGCCCCATTATGATTAATATATCGTATGATACGTTTGCGCCACATTCCTTTGCGCCATTTTACACAGTCAAATAAAATCACACCCGCGTTATAATAAGCATCGCCTTCGTGTTCCTTATCGGCAATGATTTTTCCATAGGCATCATGGACCATTCCCAGCATCTTACCCTGCATATCGAAGTCTGCCAGTTCTTCTATGCTCCCGCAAATAATTGTATCTGCATCTATATACAGCAGCCTTTGAACCTGTTGCGGTATAAATTTGTCAAAGCATAATCGTAAATTTGTCATTGCAGAGCCACGATACTTTGATAAATTTAGTTTTTCGATTCTCTCCAGTTCACCGCCCACATTAATAATCTGAATCGTCTGTTCATAATCTTTTGCCAAATCTGCAAATTTAGCCTGGTTTTTCCTGCTCATATTCGTAGTCAGGATATAAACGGTCAGCGCAATACATTCGACCGGATTATTTTTAAATAGCGATGTAACAGACACTCCTACAAGCGGTGCAAACTTCTCATCTGTTATATATAAAACACTTAATTCTTTCACAATCATTCCCTCATTTGAATCCTCAGCGCATACCCTGCTGCGCACTACGAAGCATTGGCAGTAACGTGATACATCCGACGCCCTCTATAATCCAACAAACTAAAATTGCCGTCTTTGCAAAAATGGTATCTGTCTCTTTTAGGGTGTGTCTAAGCACCGACAGTTTCCGATAATCTGGACAGATTTTTTTCATGTCCGTCTGCAAGGTCTTAATATTTCGATGCAATGCTTTTCTATCCTTCACTGGTTCATCCGTTACATTGAAATAATACCACTTATATAGAAAATACCGAAGCTGCCACAGGTTGTCCTCACCCGTCAGTTCGTCCTGTATTTTAAGCATACATGCTACGATACTCTTCCAAAGATTATTTGGATGCCAGTCCGAATTCGTATCAATGTCTCTGCTGGTAGAATCTGCATGTCTTACCCAGCAATACAGATTTTCCGATACAAAGCTTATCTTTTTTGCATACCGGTGAATTCTCTGAATGAAGCATACATCATCCGGTATCTTTTCAAATGCTATTCCATGTGCCCTTACCAACTCCATTTTATAGATTTGGGCATGATGCCATATATAAATCCATGGATTGGCATCCTGTGGCGGAACATGGGTTTTATAAGTGTTTCCCTCTCCATCCGTTTCACAGAACCCTCCTATGACACAATCCGCATCCTCTTTTTTCGCCTTTGTACAAAGTTTTTCCAGGCAATCATCTGACATATAATCATCTGCATCACATATTAAAAGATATTTTCCTTTTGCGTGCTCTAAGATACGATTTCTGTTTGCAAGTAATCCCTCATTTTCCTCCTTTATCAGGCGAATATTCATATTAGGATTTTCTTTCATGATGTTTTCTATAATTACCACGGAATCATCTGTAGAACCGTCATCACAATATAGCAGTTCAAAGTCTTTAAATTTTTGCTTTTTGATTTGTTCAAAGGCTTTTTTCAAGTATTTCCCATAATTATAACTGGCAATTCCAATTGTTAAAAATGGCTCTCTCTCCATATTGACCTCTATAAATCCTTATCTTCTGTGTCAAAATTAATACGTTTTTCTTCCACAACAAGTGGTCGATTAATGACTCTCGTATTAATGTTTAAGATATATTCTCCTATTAGTCCAATAAAGAATAACTGTAATGAGCCAATCACATAGACACCAATTAATACAGGAACATTACCAGCTTGAAACCAATTCCAATTCACGAGTTTTAGAACAAGGTACAAAAATGCAATCAGCAAACTAATCGCTGAACTAATAAATCCCAGCCATGTAGCCAATCTTAAACCAACCTTCGTATAGGACGTAAAGCTTAGCATTGCTGCATCATATAGGCTATAGAAATTATTGTGTGTTTTTCCGGCACGCCGTTTTGGCTGTTCATATTCTACCTCAATCAGGTTAAAGCCGGAACCATATTCCGCAACAATCCCACGAATAAATGGAACCGGGTCATGCAGCTCCTTTAATAATTTGATAAAAGATTTATCATATAAGCCGAATCCGGTAAAGTGTTCTATCATCTTTACGCTGGACATATTTTTGATGACTTTATAATAAACGGTTCGAAGAAAATAGATGATTGGATTTTCTTTACTGGATGTCTTTACTCCGCTTACAATCTTATGTCCTTCTTCCCATTTTTCCACAAATTTTGGTATCATCTCAACCGGATCCTGGAAATCACAGCACATGGTAATCGTGCAATCTCCGGTTGTCTGGCACATACCATAAAATGGTGAATTAAACTGCCCAAAGTTTGTCACGTTAAAGATAGCCTTTATTTTCTTATTTTTTGCACAGATTTCTTCCAGCTTGTCTCTGGTTCCATCTGTGGAACAATTATCGATAAACAGAATTTCGTAATCATACTGCTTCAAACTTTTTTCAAATTCTGCCACAACCGCCTCGCTTATCGGCACTACATTTTCTGTTTCGTTGTAGCAGGGAATCATAACACTAATTTTCTTCATAATTTTCTCTTTTCTACTACTATAATCATATCTCTATGAAGTTTTGTCATACTATTCCTATATTATCACATTTTCTTTTACTTGTACATAAAAAGCACTCAGCCAAATTTTTCTTTGGCTGAGCGCGGTAATGCCCTCCTATGAATTTAAAGTTCCCTGGATAGGTTACTTCTAACATTCACTTATGCGATATACTGTAACAATTGTTGATACTTCAGGCAAGGCTTTCTCCATAAGCTGATCACTTATTTCTGTATGTTTTGTGCTAATTCTTTTAACATGCCATCCTTTGTCAAATTTTTTTCGCCAACTCCATTTTTTTGTATCCCATGACGACCAGCATTTCATCTAAATCATTCAGCAAAGCTTCCATTGCCATTGGTGTCAAATTTTGCTCTGCAAGTTCGTTATAATCATCCGGAACCTGACTACATTCAAAAATAAAATCTGAAACTAATTTTATTTTTAATTCTTCTCCTTTTGCATCAATGCTTAATTCAATATTTAATAAAACACTTCTATCGTTCTCATCCTTCGGTGTTTTCATTTGTGCTCTACAGTTCATACTAAGTTCAAAAGTTTTTGCTAAGCTTTCAGAGACAAATATGTCCGAGCTAATAATTCTTTTTTTTATGATTTTTGCATCAATTTCCTGCATACACTAAGTTCTCCTTCTTCATCCAAACCGCTGTATCATAATACATTGACGCAGTGTCGGGTCCTACTTGATTATCCCAATTTATTTGTTTTAACCCATATGGTATATAAATTACTGTCTCCTTTGTGTTTTCTTTTACTTCAAAAGACTGATTAATTGCATTCATAACATACTGGTTTAATGTGATTTTTTGTTTCGCAGCTTCCAACGCAGCTTTTTTATGCATTTCCGGAGAAATTCTAACATTAAATGTTCCTTTAAATTCTTTATCTGGTTTTTTATCTATTTTTTCACATAACGCCAAGTAATTATCAATGCATTGTTCAAACATCTCTCGCAATTCTGTAACTGTTGTACCATGAAAATTCAAAGAATCAGTAATACCAAATACTTCTCCGACAAAAATATTATCTTCTGCATCATACTCAATAGACGCATGATATCCTTTATATTCTAGCATTGAATTCATCATATCACCCCTTCTTTTCTTATTCTATTTCACCTATATCTTTTAAAAACTGTACTACTTTATCTATCTGATATCTATACAGTTCATTTCCAGGATGCGGTTGGTCAAATTGCAATACTCTCTTTGTATCCTCGTGAACGAAACCGATTCCAGATCCCCTTCCTCCTGAGAATTTTATACACCCGCATTTTCCCATTAATGCATCCAGTTCTCTAGTTGTGAAGTTTTTGGGACTTGGTTTTCTACATAATTTTTCTAATAAATCCTTTTTCTTAGGCATCTATAATTGTCACCACCATCTCATTATAGTATGCAACTATTTTTCAGTTGCTTAATTTTACCATGCTTTTTCTTTTAATTCAAGTTAAACCTGTGCACACACTGCTATATGCGTATTCCTTGGGATTCTTTGACGAGATGTCAGAATTGCCAAGCAGATGCCGGTGACCGGCTAGTGGCTGTTTATCGATAACAACCGAACTCAAAAAGCGTGAATGCTTTCTGAATGAAATCAGTATAGCACTCACGCTCTGTCTTTACAACTATAAATTCTTTTTCACTATAAATTCCTTTTCACCCACTCAATTGTCTCTGCAATCCCAGTTTCAAATACATACCTCGGTGCGAATCCGGTGTCTTTTTCCAATTCTGTAATATCTGCACACAAATGCATGACCTGTTTGTCTGCATATGGTAATTCACCAATACCAAGCGGCAAGCTTTCATCTATCTGATTACGAATAATCGTAATATACTCTTTTAACGGTCTCGTTTTCCCACTGCCGATGCAATAGGTCTTACCACTAATTCCACGCTCTCCAAGCAAATACATTGCATACCCGGCATCCTTCGCATACAGGTAATCCCACTGCTGCTCTCCTTTCGTAGATAGTGGCTTTTCACCTCTTAGTAAGGTATGGATGACAGACATAATCATGGTATTTTCTCCATCATATGGCCCATAAATACTTAGAATTCTGGTCCAGATATGTTCCAACCCTTCCTGTTCACATTGAATGCGACTCATCTGTCCTGCGCAAAGCTTCGCGATTCCATAACCGTTCTCCGGGAATGTCGGTACTGTTGCATTTAGCTTTTTCTCCGTTCTTCCATATTCTGCCTGAGATCCTGCTCCAACAAAGCGTTTACAACCAAGCAGTTTTGCTGTTTTTACGGCATCTAAGGTATACTGAATGTTTAACAGCTGTCCCTGCATATTGTTTCTGGAATTACCAAAGGTGCCATCCCAGCCCAAATGGTAAAAGGTATCGCAAGGTTCCTCTATCAATCCTGGCAGTTTATCCAGTTGGTTTAATCCACATTCAACAACACGAACAAGTTTATGTTTTGGAATATTCTCTTTTCGATTGGAACCGGGTCTGACTACTGCTATTACTTCGATATCGTGAAGAATTAGTTCCTGTATCAAGGCAACTCCAATCGCTCCGGTCGGTCCGGTAATAATCACTCGTTTCATCAAAGCGTCCTTTCTTTTATATTTACATCCCATATCTTAAGGTAAAGCCTTTTCAAAAAACTCTTTACTAATATAATAAATGCCAAGCCATTTTTCTTCAATATAGAATTTTTGATAACAACCAAATTTAAAACATTATATCAAAATAGTGTGCCAGTACTTCCTCTACGGTTTCAACAGTTAATGGATTTTCTTTCGTTTCATAAGTTGTAATCAATTGAATCATTGGAATGATTCCATGTGTACTGTAATCATATAATTTTTTGCAAGTTTTTTTAGCGTAGTTTCTGTCATCCATTAAACCGAAATGTTCCCAGTAATACAATTTCCCTGTTTTAGGGTGTCGTATTGTAAAATCCGGATATACGATTTGGTTTCCTAAATGCAATTCACACTCATATCGAAAAGGAATTCTGTTTTTAAATAGATACATATGAATAAGGGCTTCAGATTTTGAGCGTACCATATTTCCGGAGCATGCCTTTACAATTAAATTTTCCGGATGTTCTTTACTCTGTGTAAAAGGGGAATTTTGCCATTCGAGAAGTTCTCTTGAGATGGGTTTAAAAAATGAAGAAAGTAATTTTTGATATTCAGATGGTTCAGTTCTTCCAAAAGTGTCAGATACTTTTTAATCGCTAATTGTTCCGCAAGTCGTTGGTTCTTTTTGGGGATATATTTTTTTGTTTTTCCGTCGCTTTGATACCACTTATTGTATCCACCGTTTTTCACACAAATCAGCTTTCCTTCTGGATATGTCTTTAATTGCTTTTCCAATACATTTATTCTTGTTTCCAGTTTCTGCTTTTCACGTTGTAGCTTTTCATAAAACATTCGTACTTCCCTCCTTCTTTCCATTTTTTCTTAATTAAAACACATAACCGACAGTAGGTAAAGTCATATGTTAGGTTATGCCCTATTTTCTACATTTTGACGAAATATTCATAAGAAGAAAATCAAGTAAACATTATGTTTTGGGTACCAGACTTGTAAAAAAATCACTGAGATACAAAAAATTTAGTTTTTTGTATCGCAGTGGTCAATTTTTCTTCATAGGGTCCAAAATTTTAAATAAATCTTCATTTTCACAAAAAAAGTCTCATTTTTTGGATACTGGAGCAATTTAACTTGTTGCAGTACCCAATCCATCTTAAAGCCACTCCTGGCTGTTTGAAAATCCAACCAATCTCTACCCCAACATGTCAAAAAGCCAGCCAATCTCTACCAGCATGCCGGGAATCCGGATAAAAATCGCATCCTGCCGGCAAAGCAGGCAGGATGAATTCCAATTTTACTTCATCAATTACTCCCCCACCGGTTTCACATACAGATTTCCAAGCACTTCTTCTCTTGGCAGAAATGGCGCCAAATCCTCTAATGGCGGACTAACCAAAGTTCCGTCCTCCAAGCGTTTTGTCGCACTCTTTGGTTCAAAGTTCTGTTCCGTAGATACAAATACTTCACAAAATACCGGGCCTCCCATAGCAAGTGCTTTATCCACCATCTGCTTCATCTCACAATTGCTGTGTGCCGAAAAATATGGATAACCAAATGCTTCTGCCAGCTTTTTAAAATCCGGAAACGACAAGTCGCCACTCTCCGGTCCAATGCCCACCTTATCATGCTCTTTAAACAAATTATTCTGGGTCTGACGGATGGAATGATAACCGGCATTATTGATTAAAAAGATTTTGATTGGAAGCCGGTTGGTAAGTATGGTCTGCAGCTCTTGCAGATTCATCATAATACTACCATCTCCTTCTATGCAGATGGTCGTCTGTCTGTCATGGGCGATACAGGCTCCGATTGCTGCCGGAAGTCCATATCCCATGCTGGCCACGCCGCTATTGATTAAAAATCTGGCATCTTTTTTTATCTCATAATTATGGCTGCCCACTACACAGGCACTGCCATTTGACACTACCGTAAGATTTTCCTCCGGCAGTCTGCTGCTTAAATATTTGATAAAGGCATACACATTTGCATGTTTGCCATCTTCCTCCCAATGCTTTGGCTGAGTAACCGGATAATTGACTTTCCATTCCTGACATTTCGTAATCCAATCCGAGCCGCAAAATAGCACCTTATCCCCCAGTTTTTGCTCCTTAGCCGCTCTTTCGTCTGGCAAAATTTCTGTAAGCTGTGCATTTACTTCTTCCAAAAATGCTTTCGCATCTGCACACACCGGCATTTCTACGTGAATCGTATTTTTTCTCAGTTCTGCCGGGTCAATATCCACCATAATTACATAGGCTTCTCTCGCCCAGGACTTAAAATTATAACCAACCTGACGAATCGATAAACGGTTTCCGACTGCCAGAACAAGGTCTGCATTCTGCACGGCAAAATTGCCGGCCCGATCTCCCATGATGCCGCCACGTCCCACATAAAGCGGATGTGTATCTTCAATAGCATCAATAGAATCCCAACAAGTCACAACTGGGATACCTAATTTTTCAATTGCCTTACGAAATGCATCATATCCTTCAGACAAACGAATTCCATTGCCTGCATAGAATACCGGGCGTTTTGCCTGTCGGATTTTCTCAAGAATCTCTGTCACGACTTCATTAGAAGGAGTAGGATTTTCATCCACATATCCCTCTTCTTCCGGGCAGAAAACTTTTAAGTCCTCTGTTTCAATAAGCATACCTTGGAAATTGACAGGGATATCTATCCAACTTGGTCCTCTTCGTCCCGTCAATGCCAGATAGTACGCTTTTTCCAAATGATACCGGATTTCTGTCGGGTCCTCTATCATGACCGCATACTTGCACATATGCTTTACTGATTTTGTAATATCATACTCCTGATCACCTACGGCGCGGTAAGCATGTTCCCCTGCAAACTGTGACATATAACGAGCCGTGGTATCGTATCGCACCTGTCCGGAAATAATTAGCATAGGAATGGAATCCAGCCATCCACCTAACACACCGGTAATCGCATTCGTTCCACCCGGTCCGGTCGTCACACAAACTGCGGCGATACGATTATTGACTCTTGCATACGCTTCAGCAGCCATCGCACAGGCTTGTTCATGATGATTGTAAGTACAACACAGACCTTCCTTATGTCCCAACGCATCATTCAAATGCATGGCACCGCCACCCACTACCATAAAACAGTCTTTGATTCCATGTTCTGTTAAAAAATCTGCTACATAATCTGCTAAACGCTGCTTCATTGCTACTCCTTATCGTCACTTATTGATTGATTGCTTTCCGGATTACTTTTGCCATATAATCAATCATTTCATCTGTCATACCTGGGTACAAACCTACCCAGAAGGTATTGTTCATAATATAATCTGTATTCTTTAAATTTCCAACCACTCGATAACCACGTCCTTCGGCACGCATCTGATCAAAGCATGGATGTTTTGTTAAATTTCCTGCAAAAAGCATTCGAGTCTGAACACCTTTTCCTTCAATATATGGGACTACCTGATTACGCTCTAATCCCTCTTTACAGGTAAGCGGAAATCCAAACCAGCTTGGCACAGAATTTTCTGCTGCTTTTGGAAGAATCAGTTTCTCCTCACAGCCTTTTAATGCTTCATATAAGCGATTAAAATTATGGATTCTTCGCTCCACAAAACCCGGGAACTTTTTAATCTGCGCGCAGCCGATTGCTGCCTGCATATCGGTTGCTTTTAAGTTATATCCGAAATGAGAATATACATATTTGTGGTCATATCCCAATGGCAGTTCTCCGTACTGTTTATCAAACCGATGTCCGCATAAATTGTCCTGTCCCGATGCACAGACGCAGTCGCGTCCCCAATCACGGAAAGAACGAATGCATTTATTTAATAATGGATTGTTGGTATAGACGGCACCGCCTTCTCCCATCGTCATATGGTGTGGTGGGTAAAAGCTGCTGGTTCCGATATCTCCTATCGTTCCTGTCAGGCGTTCTTCACCATCTATTGTGTATCTTGAGCCTAGCGCATCGCAGTTGTCCTCAACCAACCACAGATGATATTTATCACAAAATGCTTTTACTGCTTTCAGGTCGAATGGGTTTCCCAACGTATGCGCTATCATGACTGCTTTTGTCTTTTCTGATACAGCCTGCTCAAGCATGTTCACATCAATGTTATACTGCGGAATGGTAACATCCACAAATACCGGAACGGCACCATACTGAATAATAGGGGTCACCGTAGTCGGAAAGCCTGCTGCTACTGTTATCACTTCATCCCCACGTCTGATTTGGCGTTCTCCCAGTAATGGAGAGGTAAGCGCCATGAATGCATTTAAATTGGCAGAAGAACCGGAATTGACCAAAGAGCAGTATTTTACGCCCAAATATTCTGCAAACTTCGTTTCAAATTCTGCAGTATAGCGTCCCGCAGTCAGCCAGAATTCCAACGCAGAGTCCACCAGATTACACATCTCCTCATGATCATAGACACGGGATGCATATGGGATGCGGTCCCCTTCTTTATAGGGTTCCTTTTTATTATGATACCTATCACAGTATTCGGATACCATATCTAATATTTGTTTCTTTGCCTGAGCCTCGGTCATATTTTCAAACATACAGTCCTTGTCCCCCTTTCTTACAAACGGAAAAATTCTTTAATCTGCTCGTCCATACAGGCAGGAATATCCCCTCCTGCAAAATAGATTTTTGACCATTCTACCGTTTTTTCAATGGCTTCTTCTACATGCCATCTCGGACTCCAGCCAAATACTTTTTTTACTTTGGAGCAGTCCAGTTTTAAGAAGGCAGCTTCATGTGGTCCGTTTGTCTTCTGATTCACCCACTTGATGCCTTCTCCCCATTTTTCACAAAACAAATCCACTAATTGTCCGGTTGTCACACAGTCACAGTCATCCGGTCCCACATTGTAAAAACCTGCATAGGACGAATTTTCATACTGTTTGGCAGCAATGGTTAAATACATTGCCAGTGGTTCTAATACATGTTGATACGGTCTGGTCGAATGTGGATTGCGGACGATAATGTCACACTTTCCCTCTGCTGCTCTGATGCAGTCCGGAACAATGCGGTCATTCGCAAAATCACCCCCGCCGATGACATTGCCTGCTCTGGCCGTGGATACAGCCAGATTTCTTTCAGTAAAAAAAGAGTTGATATAGCTATGGGTTACCAACTCTGAGCAGGACTTACTATTAGAATAGGGATCAAAGCCATCTAATGGTTCGTTTTCCCGATAACCCCACTCCCATTCTTTGTTTTCATACACCTTATCCGTTGTCACATTCAAAAAAGACTTTACGCAAGAATGTAATCTGACGCACTCGCAGATATTTACCGTTCCCATCACATTGGTTTCATAGGTATAAACCGGATTTTTATAAGAATCTCTTACAATCGGCTGTGCGGCCAAATGAAACACAATCTCCGGCTGTACTTCATCAAATACCTTTTGTAAATGCGCTAAGTCTCTGATATCTCCTATCACAGAATGCATTCTTTTCTCAACATCGCAAAGTTCGAATAAGTTCGGATTGGTTGGAGCTTCTAATGCATATCCGGTTACATCCGCACCTGCATTTATTAAAATTCTGCAAAGCCAGGAGCCTTTAAATCCTGTATGTCCTGTTACCAATACCTTTTTACCCTTATAAAACTCTAACATGAATTATTTCTCCCATACCATCCAAGGAGCCGTTCCTCTTGCAATCATGTTCTCTAACTGCTCCTTTTCTCGTTTTGTATCCATACACTGCCAGAAACCATTGTGCTTATAAGCCTTCAATTCTCCATCAGCCACCAACCGACGTAGCGGTTCCTGTTCAAAGATTGTTTCATCACCCTCTAAATAATCAAAGATTTCCGGTCTTAACACCATGTATCCGGCATTAATACGAGAGCCGTCTGCCAAAGATTTTTCTCGGAAAGCAGTAACATCTAAGCTTTCCTTATCAATATCCAAAACACCAAATCGTTGCTCTACATGAACTGCTGTCATCGTCGCTATCTTACCATGACTTTTATGGAATTCTACTGTTTTGGCAATATCCAAATCGGTAACACCATCTCCATAGGTTAACAGAAAATCTTCATCACCGATATATTTCTGAACACGTTTGATTCTGCCTCCGGTCATCGTATTTAGTCCGGTATCTACAATGGTAACCTTCCATGGTTCTGCGACATTATTATGTACCTCCATTGCCCCACCATTGGAAAAATCAAATGTGATATCACTATTGTGAAGATAATAGTCTGCAAACCATTCCTTTATCACATGTTGTTTATATCCTGCACAGATAATAAATTCATTAAATCCATAATAGGAATATTCTTTCATTATATGCCAAAGAATTGGCTTTCCGCCGATTTCCACCATCGGCTTCGGTTTGAACTGGCTTTCCTCGCTGATACGGGTGCCGTAACCGCCTGCTAATAATACAACCTTCATATAAATGCTCCTTATTTAATAGATGATTCCATCCAGTTTTTCCAGTCGTTTACTGATTTTTAAAAATCGAAATACCTGGTAACGAATACGGTCAATCAGAATACATATCACAAACACAATTACTGCCGCTACTACTACACCAAACACCATCATTATCACATTCTGTTGTGTAAAGGCTGCAAATCTTCCCCTGATAAAATGTCCGGAAACATACTCCTGCTTATGAATCAGATACACTCCAAATGCTGCCGGGGAAAACACTCCGACCAGCTTTGCTGCTTTGTCAGATAATCTCATTTTCTTGAACGCTAAAAGCAGAAAAACTGCTGCCAACGTCATAGTTGGAGAGGTATAAGATATCAGGATATTTCCATTCCAAAGTGTTCCCGACATCCGCATTCCCAAGCTCTCTATTCCGATTTTTATCAGCCATGACACTCCTATTGCCGCAGTATAAAATCCAAGTGCTTTCCCCGGCAAAAATTGTGTTCCCCATTCATATTTTTTAATACATGCTCCCACAATATACAGCAAAACAAGCCATATTACGCTGTATCCGCCATTTAGTGTAAACGGATCTCCTCCACAAATGGTTGTATATACAGAGAATACTGCCAAAAGTATAAGCAGCATCTTCTTCATCCTTTGTTCCGGTATTGTACGAATTGCAGCATTCAAAAACGGAATCAAGAAAAACAGCCCGACATATGCAGACAAATACCAATATGTTCCTCTGGAAATAGGAAAACAGGCATCAAGTAAGTCATCCACAAAAAACAGCTCCGGTTTCATCAACCATGCGAAGGCCATAATTCCGGCTGAATAAACGAGTGTCTGAAGCCAGAGTGTAACCAGAGAAGAGAGTTTATATTTAGCCTCAAAATAAACATAACCGGTAATCAACGCGTAACCATTCACTGCACAATAAGCAAAGCTTTCGATTAGCCATGCTACGTTATAGTTAACAGAAAGCGGCCTTGCTGCTTCCAGCACGCCACCATCTCCCAATATATGTAACATAACAATCATAAACATTAGCATAATACGCAGCAAATCAATTCCATAATTGCGTTTCATACACTCACTCCCTACTGCATAATTTTCTTATATACATAGATTTCATGTGCACCAATTGTTTCAACATCCAGCAGTTCATATCTGACATATAAAATGTCTTCAAAAAACTCGTCCTGCAGATCATAATATTCCAAAAACATAATGTCCGGAAGATCGCCAAAACGTTCAAAATACTCTCGTTGTATGCGCCACCGTTGAATATCTCCATCGAAAAAAGTGGCATATTCGGTTGTTCCTGTAAACGGTTTTAGGTCTGTCATCAGATATATCGGTCGGATTCCGCTACTTGCCAATATTGTATCACATCCCTCGCTATATGCTTCTACCATTCTCTGAATGTCTACCATACACTCCATTTCAGGATTCACCTTAATTCCCCAATAAATCCCTTCTGTAATACGTTTATTGTCTGGCTCAATGAATGGCTGATTCAGATAAACAAATTTATATGAGTTTAAAAGCAAGGTCAATGACACCACCATATATAATGCCTTACAGATTCCTACACTGCCCATGCCAACTCTTTCTTTCCAAACTATCGC
This sequence comes from uncultured Roseburia sp., assembly GCA_945787015.1. GTDB lineage: Bacteria > Bacillota > Clostridia > Lachnospirales > Lachnospiraceae > Roseburia. The sequence goes on along the minus strand of CALZGM010000001.1, from coordinate 76,378 downwards.
CAGATAATATAAGGCTGCCAATGCACCCGGCAGGCACATCTGCCATGCCTTAATCGGTCCATAAGAACTTGTCATTGAAAAAAGCGGGATAAATAATGCAGACAAAATCGGCGGAACCCAGAATATTAAGAGTAAGCATCTGTCAAGTGATTGTTTTTTTCGTATCATTGCATATAAGAATGGAGCCCACACTGCAAGATAAGATAAATAATTTGGCAACCCACGTACGCTTGTCTCAGGCAATAAGTATTGATTATAAATTGGAAGCGCCACCAATGCAAATGCAAAAAATGGAAATGTTTTTGGAAATATCCAAGCCAATACATAAAGAATCAATAATATGCCCGTTATTTTTAAAAAATAAGGATTTACACTCAAATACGATTCTATCACACTTCTGATTGTCGTAAAAAGGTGAAACTCTCCCACACCTCTGGAAATGAGAATACTTTCTAAATATCCGCCTATCATTTTCATATTTCCCGTAACCAATGCAAATAGAACCCCTATGGCAAGCACAATTGCAGGAAATGATGCATATGCAAAAACACATTTCATGGCCGTTGCGATTTTCTTTTCATAATAGAGGTATACCAAAATGAATATGCATATCGCAGTTCCAACCGCCATTGGTATCAATGCCACATGTGCTGCTGCCATACAGGAATGCATGATACCTGCCAACAGCAAATAAGCATACCTTTGTGTTTTATTTTTGCTCTGTTCTAAAGCCTTAACAATAGAAAGATTACCCAATAGACAAAAAATAACTGCTTCGGAATCATACCAAAGATAAAATAAACTGAACAATTCAAAGAAAACAATAATGTAACTCAGAAAAAAAGCAATTTCTTTCTTTAGATAATGTTTCAACAAACGATATGTCAAAACTGTACATCCCACCAAAGTCAAAATATATATCACTCGAGAATATAGAATAATTCCTGTAGTCCCTCCGGTTAGTTTTACAAACAACCAAACAAATGGAGCTGTAAAAATAGCTCCAATCTGATATGCTTCCTGGATATGATAAAAAGGAATATCACCAAGAGTTATCCGATAGGAAATACTTAAATTCATTATCTCATCATACACATCTGCATGAAGTGTAATCCGATATAATAATAATGCAAATGTAATAATCACAAATCCCCATTCACATACTTTTATCACTCTGTTTCTCATACTTTTATCCTTTTATTAATACACAATAATCTCATCCGGTTCCAATCCCTCTATCCGAATAAGATTCAATAATTGATTACTATCTGTCGGAGTAGCAAATTGCAGTATCTGTTCTCCAATTAAATTTTTTTGAAAAGTATCCTGTTTAGCAGACAACACCTGTATAACTGTACTATTCGGTTTCGAAATTAGTTTTACCAAATCTGATGAATCACTTTCACTAATATTTTCTGACAGCACCAATAAAATAGGTTTTCCTTCTTTCATCAGATTTTCCAAGGAATTCAATGCCGTTTTCGAGATGGTCCTTCTATTATCAATGAAACAAATTTCTATCTCATCCTCTGATATTACCTGAAATTCCGTATCATTACAATAATATGGTATACCCTGTTCTTCTAATAATGTTTCATATTTCCTGTGCCAATTCGAATTTTTTGACAGCTCTGCATTAATAATAATCCCATCCGGCTGCATTTCTTCTATCTGTTTCAATACATTTTTGTAAACTTCTTCGTTTTCTGTTGTCCCGAAATCGGTAATATAAACATACTCCAAACGCTTTGTAAAACCTTGAATCGGAACATACTCAATGTTGGTCTGTCCGCTTTCTCCTATTGATAATTTCTGCATTTCTTCTACATCCGGAATAAGTTGTTTATAGTGAACATAGTACAAGCGATAATGGTCCGTTTCTCCGGCTAATTTTATCCCTGCGTTCTCCATAACTTTATAAATGATTGTGTCTTCTTTATTTATGGCAATATAGCGGGAACGATTATTGTTAATTGCATTCTGTATATCCTTACCCAAAGCATTGGTATCGTTTCCCTGCAAAATCATATCCATATCTGCCAGTTCCATATCTGTGCACATTACCTTTGCATTGTACTGTCTAATCGTATTACTAATAGACCTGTCATCAATCAAATAAGTTGCCTGATTATCTGTTAGTTTCATTAATAAATCTGAAACTTGTATCACATCTGGCTCAATCTGATAGATATTTTCCGGCAATGTCAGCCACTCCGCACCTGTCTGTCCGGAGAACATCCAAATCGCCAGCAAAGTCAGAGCCAAAACAAAGTACTGTTTTCCTGCATTTGCAACTGTCACATAGTTCACTAAAAAAGCTGCCACAACAAGAACCAACGGTATAATCCAAAGGAAACGATAATATGTGCTGCCTTCTCCAATCGCAGAAAAAAAGCGATATGCGACTTCGTTAAACACTAGAACGCTTCCACAGGCAATTGCAATGAATGCGACTTTTCTATCTTTATTCCATTTATTTATTATCCATATAAGTGCTAACACAAACAATGGTAATAGAGCGCTATTCTCAAAATATTGCCCAAGCACATTCCAAAGAGAATAATTAGCCTGCATGTAACTTCTCCTGTTTTCTTCTTGCAACCCATCTTTGAATCCAAACCGGCATTAATAAAAGGACACATTCTACTAGTGCTATGCCCATGGCGGAAGTAGATAATGCTGCACTTCCCCAAAGATAAATTACGATAAAAATAAAATATCTCTCCTTTGGTTCTCTTAACAATGTTACACAAAGATATAATCCCAAAAGCACCACTACATTTGCTGTAAAAGCTTTTGCTTCATAGGTCCTATAAAGTAAAAAGTGCGCCGCTGTATAAATAGAATGCGAAAAAGGCATTTGAAGCATCCAGAAAACGCATGTTGTATAGATAGATTTCTCTATTGCAAACGCATCTTTCTGCCAAAACAACACCTTACTGCATAATACTACCGCTACACTCGTTAAAATCACATTCTGGCATGCCCTAAATATGCGGGCAATAAGAAGTGGATGGATTCCTGTCATCTGGCTCAGAACTGCACTATGAATTTCAAATGTCGCCAATACTCTTCTTAGATATAATGATTCCATTTCCTGTCCTGTATAGGCATTATATTGAAAAAGCGAGTCCGTATCTACCGTGGTTGTCATTAATCCAATGTAATAGTTTGCATCGTCATTCTGTTCCCCATTAATAGACACATAATAGCAGAAAGCAATCATAACTAGAAAGAACAACGCGATAACCCATTTCTTTTTTCTTAATATGCTCACCGTTTCTTTCAATTGCTGCAACATTACATGGTGTCCATACCAAAAGCTCAATGGAATCAATATTATAAGACAACCTGCCCAAACCATACTTAAATGATGAAGGACTCTTGTAGTAACTACTACTGCCAGCGTCATCACCTGGAACAATGCCTGATAAGCAACAAATCCCATCAACAGATTCAAACATGGATTCACAGCTTTTTTTATTATAAATTTGGAAAGCATTGTTCCAAAAGAATATTCAATTATTAATTCCACAAACAGTAACAGTAGTGTTCTGCAAATCAGTATCATAAAACTATCATTCCAATCACATGAATATCGTGTTCTTTACATAATGAAATCTCACTATAAAGCTCATCATAGAGTGAACTACGTTTCTTCTCAATAAATATTACATTTCCAATTTGCGCCAATTGTTCCAATGCCTCTGCATCATAATGAATTGCATTTCCTAATGTTATATGAATGCCTTTTTCTTCACATTTCATTGCAATCGCATTCCGGATTTCTTCCGGAATATCTTCGCTGGTACTACTTGTCAAAAAGACTTCCTTTATTTCATTTTTTTTGCAATCCAATAAAATATTCGCACAAACTATCTGTATTTCCTGTTCATAGCTTAGACATTTCTTCCTTCTGTTCTGAAGCTTTTCAATAAATTGGTCTATAAAACCAAACAACTTTTTCTTTTGAAACTTGTTATCATGAACAAGCCCTATCACCTTTATTCCGTAAAGTGTCTTTATCTCTTCGCTATTGCGAAGTGCCGGAGCAAAGAGGTAAAGAACGAAGATTAGGCCACATGCCAAAATGATTCCTACTATAATTCCGATAAAGAGATGTTTGAAACTAATCTGCGCACCTTTCTGTGTAGTAACGCTTCCGGCAGAGCTGTTTTCTGATTTCTCAGTTGGAACTGTTGTTCTATAGACATATAAGGAAATCTGGTCACTGGTCATCTCATTTTTCATTTTGTCAAGATTGTTACCAATGGTTTTTATTGCAGTTGCATTCCGGTTTTGAAGTTCTGCCAGGCTCTGGTCTACAATTACATTACTGCTTTCTTCCATAAGCTTTAGCTGTTGTATTCCTATCGTGGTTGTTACCACGTTTTGGTATTCTTCTAATACCCGCTTTACTTCAGAAGAAATGATATTTGCTTCCTCAGCGGTTGTTCCAACAATCTTTACGCAAAAAGAACGTTCCGCTTCGCTTCCTTCTACCTTCAAGTTGATACTTTCGGCAGTATTTTCAGCATTAATATATAAATTGCTCTCGTCTTTTGTTATGCTTACGAGTTCTGCAAGATATGCCGGCTCCAGTTCCAATTTCCCTTTTACAGAGATTTCCTGTGCGAAAGAATAATTGTTTATATAAGCACGGTAAGAATCCGCTGCATCAGCAGCTGTCTCTTTATTATCAGCATTCACATAGTATTGCAAGATAACAGCATGTTCTTCATAAGGATTCATCTGCATTAACACAGACGCTTCCATATATGCGCTCTTTTCGTCCATTTGCCGTTTTAATGCCACTGCTGCAGTTACCTCATCCAAATCCTGCCTGCCCATGGATGTTTCAAGTTCTTCTTGTGATTTTTTAACCGTAACCACATCCGTTTTTCCCATATCTAAACGATACTGATAAGCAGTCAGGACCAGACCGCATAGAGCTGCCAGTACTACAATCAACCTCCATCTTCTTGCAAACTCCCACAATACATCTTTTATCTCTATATCAATATCAAATTTACCCATTTTCTTATTGCTGTCCATTTCATATCCTCCTAAACTGCATTCCTGTGCATATTACTTTTCTCTTTTTGATATATCCAATGAATGATTCTTAATCCGAGCCTCCCCTTCATAATAGCAGTAAGAACTCTGTCAGACCACCTATACTCACTTCTTACCGCCATTTCCGGCAATTCTCCACGATATTGTTCGGCTTGGATATGAATATCTACACTCTTTGCCAATTCCTTTATATAGTTATCAGATTCCGCACGCAGTTTTTCATCCTTACGCACAGTCTGCTGCATTCCACTCTCACTCTTCCGATACCAGAACCCAATCACCGGAATATGTACCGGATGCATTCCTTTGCTCAGCAATTTCAGATATAATGCCCAATCCTCGTCATAGTGTTTAGCTACTTCCGGGAAACCGCCTACTGCTTCGATAGCACTTTTTCGAAATGCTGCTGCGTTTACCAAAATATTATTAAATGTCATGCGCCCGGCTGAAAAGGCCTTACACCATACATATTCCTGCCCTGCAAAGCCCACCAGATCCGTATAACTCCAGCCGGCTTTTGGATGCTCCTGTAACGCACGGTACAGCACTTCCAGGTAAAAGGTCTCTACCAAATCATCTGCGTCAATAAATACGATGATGTCCGTTACAGCCTGTGCAATCCCGTAATTTTTTGCCATAGACTGCCCGCCATTTTCCTGATGAAACAGCTTGATTCGGCAGTCTGTAGCTGCTAATTTTTCCAATTGCGCTACATCCTCTTGCTTTGTACTGCCATCATTTACAATCACCCATTCAAAATTTTCAAATGTCTGATTGATGATGCAATTATAAGTCTGTTCAAAATGCTCACCGGCATTATAAAACGGAGTTACCACCGATAACTTCGGTTCCAACCGGTCATCATTTACGATTTTTTCTTTTTCAAGGGTTCTCCCCGGCTCTTTTGAAAAATCAAACTCCACTCTGATTCTCCTTTTTACGATAACGTCTAATTAGTAACCACAAGTAAATATCCGGAATATATACTTTTAATGCTCCAGAAATTTTGCGGTGTCTGTCAGAACTATTTAATAATTGTTTCCGATGCTCCCATGCAAATTTCTTACAGTACTTAAATTCCGCTTTATGCATTCTTCTTTCTTCTTTTGAAAGTTGTGCGTACTTTTCGAACACACGGCTTACGCTGCATCCAATCAGATTAATATCTGCATATCGGGGTGAAACTGCCGTCAGCATATCATAGCATTGCTTTTCCACTTCCATCGCAATCAGATATTTTTCCTGAAACTTCTGTTTCATGGCACTTCCCTGATAAATAATATAGTGGTAAAATGGATATTCTACTAATACTGCCTTTTGAAAAGCATCCCCACAAATAACATTTGAATTAAACAGTAAATCTTCCGCCACCTTATAATCTTCAAATCTGCAATTTCCGATTACCTCTCTTCGGTAAAGCTTACAAACCGGTCCCCAAACGCTAAGAAGTAACAAACCGCTGTCAGCTTTATTGACACCGACTTTTATTTTCCCTTCTAATGGAGAGGTATCTGTGCCTTCCGTGAATGATGCGTTCTCTGGTTCTTCCTGTAAAATACAACATGCGGCATCTGCCTGATATTTTTCTGCTTCTGTGAGCAGTACTTCTATCATATTCTTTTCAATCCAGTCATCCGCATCCATAAATAGAAGGTACTTTCCTGTTGCCAATTCTATTCCCTTATTTCGTGCTACCGATGCGCCTGCATTTTCCTGATAATACACTTGAATGCGTTCGTCTCTTTCTGCCCATTCTCTGCATTTTTCGAGGCTGGCATCTGTGGAACCGTCATCAATCAGCAATATCTCTAACTCCGGATAGGTTTGTCCACAAATACTTGTTAAAGAAGCATCTATATATTTTTCTACATTGTATACCGGAATAATGACTGAAACTATCTTATTTTCCATAAAATTTCACCGCAGTATCATAACATCGCTTCGCGTATAACCGCTTAGGGTCGTGTTTATTTGGAATGAACTTACGAACCGCAAGCCTTAGCATTCTCTTATATTTATTTTCCTGTTTATACACTTTCTTTGGCTTCACTCTCATATGGTCGCCACCACGTAATTTCAAAGCCATCTGCCATTCTGTTACTTCCACCTTAAACAAATCCGGTCTTGCCTTATATGCCATCATGACAAGCAACTGGTCATCATCCACGCAGTCTAACATCAGTAACGCTTCCATCGCGTTTCGGATTAATTGCCAGAAAGTCGGTACCAATTCTCTCGGCAACCCATACATACTTCCCTCTACACAGTCGTCAAGATATTGAAGGGTCTCAATTCCTGCTACTGAATCCGGCGAATATAAACAGAAAATATTGATTTTATCTCCAAAATCATATTCCCACTTAAAGTCAAAATCCTCCGAATAATAGCGCAAACCACCATGATCAAATCCGAAGTCTATCCATGCGACCTGGTCTGAAAGGAGTCCTCTGTTATAGGCATCATTCATAAAATAGTATTTCATCATCCACAAATAATCGTATTTCGGATTATTGGAAAAAGCTTCCGGAAGATATCTGAAATTCAAAAATGCAGGATTTTCCGCTGCTTTTTTCATTCTTTCAAATAATTCCCCTTCCAGTTCAAACAGATTATCAATCTCAATAATAATCGTCTGCTCTCCCCTTCCAAAGCTTTCGCGGATTTCCATGACCTTCCCTGCACTTTTAGAATCTGTATAGACAATCAATTTATTCTGGATTCTTGCCCAGTGTTTAAATGCATCCAGGTATTTCTCAGCAGTTTTTCTTAACTCCTGGTTTTTATCCTGTCCGCGTCCTATGTCAAAAAAGTCAGTTACTAATGTGATTTCTCCCATTTCATGCTCCTTTTTCCATATTTATCGTAAATCGTTTTATTATATCATAAATAGTCTCATCCGACAAATTTCGTTTTCTATTCCTCAATTCCCTTTTCTAAAAATTCTACTGACTTTTGCCGGTATTCCTTCAGCTTTCCTTCTGCCTGTCCATAATCAATCTCTTTATCAAGCGCAATTCCTGTTTCCTCTTTGATATGTCGATCCGTTAAGCCCATAAATCCCAACAGATTCTCAATTCTTCCGTTTTCTCCATAAACGCTGTAAAATTTCTTCCGAAAAAGAATCGAAAATACCGTTCCATGGAAGGAATTGGTTAATACCAGTTTTGCATCACGAATGTATGTTAAGAATTCCATTGGACCTGCATCTAAGATGATATTCTTTCCCTGAATTTCAGGTGTTTTCTTATAGTGTAGTTCTATTAATTCAAAGCCAAGCAGCTTAGCTGCCCGCTTCGCGCAAGTCTTTAACCCTTCGCTCTCTACCACAAAGTAAGCGAATACATAATTTCCTTCTTTTATTGGTCTCTCATACAAAAGCGGTTCATAGTCCTCCCGCTCAAGTAATAGTGTCGGATCTATCACCGTCTCTACTTCTCTTCCGGTTAACTCACGCAAAATCTCTGCCAATTTTTCTTCGCGGACAGAAATATGACTTAGTGACTGTAAATACTCCTTAAAAAATGGTTTTTCGTTTTCCGGAATACTGCTGTTTGGCACACTGGCAGCATAGGAAATTTTCTTTTTCTCCGGAGCAAACTGTCCAAAGTAAACCGGGTCCATGCCATGTGCCAATTCTCTTGACCATATCTGGTCACTGCCGAGAATGTACATGTCACAGTCACTGTTTGCCACATCTTCTAAGGATAATTGTTTTCGGTTTCCATCCAGGAGTTTATCGGTAATAAAATCTTCAAATACCTTCCACTGTCTCTGCCACTCCGGCAATCCATAAAACACATCCCGTATCTCACGAAGCACTTTTCCCCAGCGGGATGGTAAAATATCCCGTTTCCAGAAATCAATATGAAGAACCTTCCGATAGGTCTTTGCTATATATTTGTTTCGGTAATTTAAAACAGCCGCTTCGTATCCCATACGGTTCAGCTTTGTTTTCAACGCATATGCCTGTAATACTGCCCCATAATTATGGGCATTATGGAAGGTCAGAATGCCGATTTTTTTCTTTTGCTTCATGCTTTTTTCACCCTTGATAAAATTTTATTTGAAAGAATTTTTCTTTCCGCACCATTTAGCAGAATGAAAAAGTTCATAATACCTCCAACGATTCCTGCCGCACCACACAGTAGTGCAAAAGTTTCCCAGTTCGACGGCACAAAAGCGATTGTACGGATTCCGTAAAAGACTGCCATCATTGCAAGTGTAACTCCCATATATCTTAAAATAATCGGATAAAAGGTATTCCATTTAATTTTTAAGCAATAACATGCATAAATCGGAATAAAGAATAGGTTCCCTAAGATTCCCGTTGCCTTGCTTACACCTGCTACCGCGTAAATTCCAAATGGTGTCGTGTTCAGTAAAATAAATACCAGTAAAACATTTGTAAAGCTGACGATGAGCCAAAAAATAGAATTCACCTTTAGCTTATTTGTAATTGTAAAAATATTGTTAAGGGAAGTTGTTACACCGGATACCACCACACTCATCATGATGACACAAAGCAACCGGTAGATTAATTCCACATCCTGATTCGGCACCCAAAGCCCTACAAAATATCTTCCGAATACTACGATTCCGCAAAAAATAATATTGGTAAAAAAGGAGGAAAACTTCATACTGATTTTCATTTCCTTTACAACTGCATCAATATCATTTTTTGCATAGTACATGGTAAGGTTTGGATTAAACAGGTTGATCAGGGTATTAAGTAGCGTGCTGATGTAGGTGGGCAGCTGCTGGGCAATGGAGAGTGAACCCATCAGGGAGGCACTAATCCATATATTTGTAATTAATAAGTCCAACCCGTCTGACAACACCTGAGAAAGCTTTGTCACGGAGTTCCATGCACCTGCACTGATTAACTCTTTTACCTTTGTCCAGTGTATGTACTCTTTTTTCAGCTTAATATCCGGCACTAAAAGCTTTGTATACCACATATTAAGCACAAGTCCCACAAAGGTACAGATGCAGGTCGAGATGCCTACATACGCCACATTGGCAGGTAAAAATCCAAAGAGCAGACACATAAGAAAAACACGCAAAAGTGAAGTAATAATATTTGCAATGCTGCTCAGATAGAGTCTGTTTGTGATGAAGGTTGCCACATTATACACCGTGCTCACCAGTGTAATAATGAAATTCAGCAAAATAAAGAAAAAGAGACATTTTACAGAAGGCACCAATTCTGCCGGTACATTCAAAAGGCTCTCCACATTTAATATTGCAGGAATCGCCACTACCAGAATGATTGGAATAATGGACAAATTCGCCACTAAAACGGAAGTAAAATATTCACTTGCTTCCTGTTTCTTTCCCCTATGATATTCGATGGTAATGAATCGGCCAGCCACAGAATTTAATGCAATGGTCACAATCGTCACGTAGTTAATGATATTATTTCCAAGCCCAACAAAACCATATGCCTCTTCACCGACTGCATCGGTGATAAAGGGTGTAAAGAAAAATGTAATACCAAGCCCAACTGCAAACGTCACAAAGCTGGCTATGGTATTAATCAGCAGTGCTTTACTCTTTCCTAATTCCTTCATGTTCAAAAACCTCTATAAAATCATGATAAAACCGGCTCTTTGGAAATACCTTTGCCCGCCCAAGGGAAGCCTCTCTCATCTCTTCACGTTTCTTAAGATTTCCTGCCAGTTCTTTAATTTCCTTCTCCAGGTTTGCGACAATTCCTTCCCGTTCTACCCAGATAGCAACATCCTTCGTTGCATACTCAATCATACCGCCGGACTTTGTAACAATGAGTGGCAGACCGGACAGCATGCCTTCGATTGCAATAAGCCCCGCTGCTTCTTCCCAAAGGGAAGGAATCACCTGCATGTCCGCAGACTGATAATAGCGGTACAATTCTTTGTTATCGATATATCCGGTAAACTTGATTCGCTCTTTTGCCTGCTCCACCAGAGCTTCTACTTCTGACACATAAGGAGTCGTCGTATTTCCACCGGAAATAGCACTTCCGATCATAAGAAGCTTGATATGCGGATCATTGATATTGATAATAGCCTGTACTAATTCCCTTGCGCCTTTTACTTCTAAGATTCTGCCGCAATACATGACTACCGTATCTTCCGGTGTAAACCCAAATTCGGCGCGAAGCTGTTCGCGTTCCTCGGCGGTAATTTTCTTATTGAATTTATCTTCGTTTACACAGTTATATACCGTATAGGGGCGCACCGTCTGATCCTTAGTTGTACGCAACCATTCCTTCGTTATGAACTCACTGATTCCAATTACGCCGCCATAGAGACAATCGATATATGGTTCGCAAAGCAGATGATGGTGGATATGGAGATAGACCTTCTCCTTACCAAATTCCTCTGCAAACCGCCGCATTTCGTGATACAATCCGCCTTCTGCGACAATCGCATCCACCGGATTGGCTTTTAAATGTCGAAATACTCTGCGGTAATAAGCGATATCAATCAGGGTCTTTCCCTTTATGAAATGATTGCTATAGCGTAGTATACGGTTTAACACCCTATCTGCAACGCTTGTTTTTGGAATATATACTATTTTTGTGTGCTGATAAGCCTTTGCTTTTTCTTTGGCCTCATCATTCGCCATAGAAAAGACGATGAATTCCGCCTTCTGTTCGATTTCATTCTGTTCGATTAAAATGGTTACCAGTTCTTCTATCGCTCCGCCCTTTACAGCAGGAACCGGATAGACTTCCGGTAAAACCAGTGCTATTTTTTTCATTTACTCTGTATATCGCTTTCTTAAAATATTCGTGTTCATTAAGGTCAGTACACATTTAACTGCTAATTTGATGCTTTCTTTGCTGTTATACAAATGCGGTGTTTTGAACAAGCAGCCGAAATACGTTCTGATTTCTCCCTTCAATTCTGCCTTCTGCTCTTTTGTCATCTCATGGGCATGCAAAGATAAGAAGAGCACGTTCCACGCCACAAATGCCTGTAAAATGCAATTTAAAAGTTCATTGTGCCTGAGTGCACCATCACTATAGTATTCGATACGCTCTTTCCACATCTTCATCGTGGTACTGCGCTGTTTTTCGCTATATGCAGTATTCATAAGAGAACCGGCATGCTGTACATAATAATACAATTTTTCCTTACTTGCTGCGGCTTTCTCTACTCGATCGAATACACGGATAAACACCGGTTCATCTTCGTATGCCGGCCACTTCGGATATCGTACATTCTCGAATAAATCTGCCTGATATAGTTTTCCCCACGGAGCCACATGCTCCCAGTGTCCCTGCAAATCCTGTAAGATAATTTCATTCCCATCAAATACCTGAATGTCGTTTCCGGTTTCATTTCCGGAGTCCTCTCGATGCAACTCATCGATTTCTACCGCGTTGCCTTCCTCATCTATGGTTTTAAAGCTGCAGATGGAAACCTGCGCATTATTTTCTTTGAGCGTCCTGTATAAGGCTTCGATATAGTTTACTTCCATGTAATCATCCGCATCCACAAAGGCAATGTACTCGCCGGTCATGATATCCAGACCTGCGTTTCTCGCCGTAGCTGCCCCACCGTTTTCTTTATGAATGACCCGGATACGACAATCCTCTGCTGCTAATTTGTCGCAAATTGCACCGCTGCCATCCGGTGAACCATCATCCACCAGAATCACTTCCAGATTGCGGTAGGTCTGGTCCAACACACATCTGACACATTTTTCAAGATATTTTTCAGCTTTATAAATTGGAATAATCACACTAATCAGCGGTTCCATTTCGTTCTCCATTCACATTTTCTATTCTCTTCTTCCGTATCAAATGCAAATCTCCCGTTCCCGGTACATGCAATTCGAGCTTAAATAAATGCAATACAATATAAAATGCAAATGCAAAAATACAGGTTGCAATACCAAAAACAATATTGTTAATGGTTCCTCCATCTAACAGGATTTTCGTAAATGGTACGGTTAAAATCATAAGTGCAAGCGAATCCCGCTTTTTCAAAAACCAGCTTAATGCGCCTTCAGCAATTGCAAACGGAACTAATAAATTTAAAACTGCGCCGAAAATTCCGAAGTTTGCATAGCCTTCTGCAAGAAGTCCCGGCTGCGCATAAGCGGCTGAGATATACTTCGCAGAAATCAACGGCAGACTGACATATTCGAACCCAAGCACATTGGCAAAGGACTTCACATAAGTGATTCCATGATAAAAACCGTGGAGGTTCACATGATGAATGATGTTTCCGCCTAACTCTGTCCAGATCCCAAACAATCGGTAGACCTGTCTCGCACAGGCATCCATAATACTTTTGAAATTTGTAATCTCATATAACAAATTATAATTTCTGCCCCAGTAGGTATTCAGCTTAATCAGTTCGGATACCATTCCGTAAGCCAGCACAGCAACGACACCCGCAATCAGAAGCGGCACAACCTTTTTCCCCTTCTTTTTGTTATCATTTACTGCTGAAAGTACAAAGTACATCAACAAAACCGGCACCACATATTCGACAATCAGGTAGCGGCTGTAGCGAATGCGATAAATGCAGTACAGTCCTGCCAAAAGGTCAAAAATCGTATATATATTCAGTTTTCCCCCGGTATAAAGAAAACGCATGGCAAAATAACAGAGTACCGGGACAAACATGACGACTCCCGTGGAGCCAAACCGGAAATTAAAGAATAAAACAACGATTCCCATGAAGAATACAGCTGCGTCATCCGTTCGGCTGTACCGGATAAAATCCTCTTTTTGGATTTCCATCGTTGTATGCTTTGCCCACATCAGGTAAAGAAATACCACAAACATAATTAAAAAATATACTGTCAGATACAAACTCCAGAAATCCTGTGGCTGAATGACTCCTTCTCTGGTTCCCTCATTCAGTCTGCTTCCGGTCAGATAGCAGGGACAAACGATTCCGTTAATAAATACATTCACCAGCAGCATCAGATAGCCGGGGCTGAATACTTTTTTCTTTTTTTCATACAATACAGAAATCAGCCAGAATGTGACCCCTGCTAAAAGTAACATAAAGCATCTGCTTATGATGTCACCATCCAGCATCATGACCTTTTGGTCCATCAGCAGGTTACAGCATACAAAAATGACGATACCGATTACCATAAGTCTAGACACCTGAAACATTTTTTTCGTCATAATTTCTTAATTCCCTCTAACTCTAATCATCGTTCCATTTCCCGCAAAGCTTGGGTCAATCACCCACTGCGGAATGGAATCGGTTAAATTTCCCTTATAGTAAAAGTGGTTGTCTCCGGTAAAAACTGCCACAACCGGGCTTTCCGCTCCAAAAACCAGCTCCATAAACTCCCTTGTTACCGCCGTTGTGTCTCTGGCGCCTTCCCCGATAATAATCGGCTGTCCCCACACACGAATGGAAGTTTCTTTTAAGCCTTCGATCTGCTCTGTGTAAAACGGAACATGTGCCAGTAAAATCATTGGCTTATCCGGATGTTCATTAAGCCATTCCTTCATTACCGCCAAAGAAGCCTCATTTACCTGATAGGACTCGTTATCAATGGCACAGATGACAAAGTCTTCATATTCTAAAATCTGAAAGGCTGTATTGCCTCCTTTGCATAACTCATAAAGGGCGGATTCTGCAGGAACCGCTTCCTCCCATGGGGAAAACAAATCATGATTTCCAAGAGTAAACAGATACGGCATCGTAAGCCTATCCATCTGCTCCTTAAGATAGACTGCGTTCGCATCCGAATAATAATCCAACATATCTCCACCCATCAGTACAGCATCTACCTGCTCCTGATTGGCATATGATATCCATTGTGGCAATTGCTTTGCCGATACCGTTCCCTGCGGATTTGAAAAACCTGCAATTCGTACGTCTGCATTTCCAAGCGGACCAAGGTCTTCTTTCGTTTTTACTGCCAGATGCAGGTCCGTCAAAAACAGAAATTCGTATTCTCCTTCGACTCCGGGAATCGTTATTTCCTCTACATGATTGATTTGTATATCCGGAAACTCATAATGTTTCGCCAGAAACGTAAGTACCAGCGTTGCACAAAGAACCAGTCCTGCATGAAGCCACCTGTTTCTATTTCTATGTTTCATTCTTTCTATTTCCTATTCAGCGATTTTCGCCAGATACAATTCTTCCAGTCTTTTTGCTTCCAGTCGGATATTAAACCCTAACGCGTCCAATTCCTTCGGATAACTGCGGCGTTCCTTTGCACCGGCCATTTCGACGGTTGCTTTTGCCCAGGCGAAAGCCGATTCCTGCAGTGACAGATACGGGCAACCTACGACATTCACTTCTGTCGTAATGGTATCGCTAAAAACGCATGGAAGGCCGGATGCCTGTGCTTCCACACCTACCATCGGAAGACCTTCAAACAGAGATGGCATTACCATAACATCCATCGCCTGATAAAGTTCTTTTGTATTCTTTACCATTCCAAACAGTCTGACATCCTTCTCCAGTCCGAGCCCACCGATTTTTTCTTCTATCTCACTGCGCAGTTCTCCGTCTCCTGCCAACCATAACACACTTTCCGGGTGAAGTTCTTTTATTTTTGCGAAAATTTCTATTAAAAAAGTCTGATTTTTCTGCCTACTGAAACGTCCCACGTTTCCAACAACCAGTTTATCCGTCACGCCTTCTTTCATGCGGACTTCCTGTCGCAACGATTCATCATACAAATAATCCTCATAGGCAATCGCATTTTTCAAAACCGTAAACGGTTTGTTGCCAAACAAAAAATCTCCCGCCGCCTTAGAGCAGCCGATGCGGTCTGTGATTTTTTCCTGCGCCATAGCCCAAAGAATCTTGTTTCGGACCGCCTTTATTTTATTTTCTGCATATAAAGTCGCATGACTATGTACAATGCGGGTTTTAATGTCATATTTTGCAGCAATCGGAAATGCTAAGAAAGCGATATTGGGTGCATGAAGGTGTACAATGTCATACTCGCCTGCATGCTCCTTAAAAAATGCATTCAAGTAAACTTTTGTACGTCCCATCTGACTGCCGGACAATGCCGGATATACATAAACCTTTGAGCCAAGTGCTTTTACGCGCTCGTCAAAGCTTTCCGGTTCCTCTCCGAAAATCAGATAATCCATCTGTACTTTTTCTGCATCCATATAGGTCTGATAATTTAACATCACCGTTCCTACGCCGCCAACCGGACGTTTCCCGATGATTTCCAACACACGCGCTCTTTTCATGCCATCTCACACCCTTCTATTTCCGTAGCACCTTCTTATATGCCAGTTCCTTAATAAAGCCCGGCTGCATAATCATCACAAAGGTGCCTGCCATTGCTTTTATATATTCAAAGGTATTGGTCAGCCCCAGCTCATGCTGCAGCTTCCGAAGCTTGGAAAAGGTTTTAAAATAATCCCATCCGCTGCGGCGACGCACCAGTGCCATACTGGTTCTGGCACGTACCAATATATCCTCCATATTCCGAATCTGGTATCCCTTGGTCAGCATGCGGCTCCAAAGAGAATAGTCCTCCAGAAACGGAAAATGCTGATAATTTCCGATTTCCAAAATTGCACTTCTACGGAACATCACTGTCATGTGATTGAGCGGGTTCCGAAGCTTTGCATACCGGTAAATCTCCTCCTGGGTAAGAGGCATGTATTTGACACGGTCAATGGTTCCTTCATCGTTAAATTCCCGGATAGAGCCGCCCAGCACATGCACATCCGGATGTGCTTCCATATAAGCTACCTGCTTTTTGATGCGGTCAGGCTCCGCGATGTCATCCGTATCCATGCGGGCAATCAGCTCATTACTGCACAGTTCTACTCCCTTCGCCAGGGCTCTTCCAAGCTGGCGGTTTTGTTCAAATGCAAAGGTTCGAATCACCGACGGGTGCTTACTCTGATAATCATTGATCATATCGTATAGCGGCTCTGTTAACGGTCCGTCTTCGATTAGCATGATTTCATCCACCGGATAGGTCTGTGCTAGAATACTATCTAATGATGCTTTTAAATATTCCGGTTTTTCCTTCACATAAACGGACATCAAAACCGATACTTTAGTGTTTGCTTCCATGAATACTTTCTCCAAACTCTATGATTTGATAATCTCCAAGTTCCTCATAAATAGACATCTCTTTGTCATACGTTAGTGTTCCACATACCTTTGCAAACACGCTGACTTTTCCTGCTAAGATAGATAGTAACCATCCGAATCCTGGTATAATAACACCTTTCTTTTCATAGCTTTTCCAAATGGTCGCTACCATATTTGAGGTATTGACATATTCTTTATTCTGTGGGCAAAAAGTTCCTGCTACCCTTTTATCCATTACTCGATATAAGAACTCATTTAGGTTTTCAATGTATAACATGCTTCGTTCATTTTTTGTCTTTGGAAAGATTGGTACTTTCTTTGCTAATTTTTCAAGTGAACGATAGTTACCTGTACATTCTTTGCCATAAATCATTGGAGGCCTTACGATGGTTACGATAAAGTTCTCATCACATAATTCCTGTAAGGAGGTCTCCGCTAAAAGCTTGCTCTTTCCATAGAAATTTGCCGGTGCCGGTATGGTATCTTTTGTAATACGACCGGAAACCATACCATAGACACTCATGGTACTTAAGAATACAAACTGCATTTTCTTATTTTGAGTAGCTGTATCCTGCTTTGCCTTTTCCGCTAATTCCTTGGTGAGCTTATAATTCACATCCATATAGAGCGATTCCATTTCTGGTTGCTCTTTTTTATGCACAATTCCTGCTACATGTAGGATGACATCGAATTCCGAGAGGTCTAATTGCTTCCAATTCTCATTTCTCATAGAAACAAATGTAACATGCCACAAATCCTGCGGCATGTTCCCATTTTTTTTCTCAATATACTGTTTAAAAGAGGTCCCGATGTATCCACCAGTTCCTGTAATTAGTACATGTTTTTCCATACTCTTATCCCTTTTTCTTCATTTCACCGGTTCCGCCTTCTACCACGCCTTTGTGTGACAGCACCGCCGTAAATGTTCCAAAGAAACATTTGATATCCATAAGCAGTCCAAAATGCTCCACATACTCTCCGTCAAGCTTGGCCTTCACCGGAATTTCCAGTTCATCTCTCCCGTTAATCTGTGCCCATCCGGTAAGCCCCGGCAGCACATCATTGACTCCATACTTGTCCCGTTCTTCAATTAAATCATACTGATTCCACAGTGCCGGACGCGGTCCTACGATACTCATCTGTCCAGCCAGAATATTGATAATCTGCGGCAGCTCGTCTAAACTGCTCTTTCTTAAGAACTTGCCCACTTTTGTAATATACTGCTCCGGATTGGACAGCATATGGGTTGGCATGTCTTTTGGAGTATCAATACGCATGGTCCTAAATTTCAGAATCGAAAAATGAGTCTTATGGATGCCTACCCGTTTCTGCTTAAACAAAATCGGTCCCGGGCTGTCAATTTTAATTGCAATGCATAAAATCAAAAACAGCCAGGACAATAAAAGCAAAGCCAGCAATGCAAGGATAAAATCCAGACAGCGTTTGATTCCCATGTATAATTTCTGCGAAGTAGAGAGTGTCATATGCTTCTCCTTGTATCTTTAATGTTCCTGAATGGAATACGTCGGTACGATTCTTTGTACCCAATCCCGGATATCGGATGGTTCCTCAACCACATATTCCTTCAGTTCTTCCAGCTGACGTAAGAAACGTTCTTCATCCATCTGTATCGGCTTTCCGATATGGATAAGTTTGTTTGCAGTATCCTGCATGCCTTCCTCTTTCATCAGCATTTCTTCATATAATTTTTCCCCGGGTCTAAGTCCCGTAAACACAATCTGAATATCTTCATCCGGTTTATGTCCGGATAACAGAATTAAGTTTCTTGCCAAGTCCACAATTTTAACCGGCTCGCCCATATCCAGGATAAAGATTTCTCCGCCCTTTGCATAGGCTCCCGCCTGCAACACCAGAGAAACAGCTTCCGGAATCGTCATGAAATAACGGATAATGTCCGGATGCGTAACGGTAACAGGCCCGCCCGCCTCAATCTGCTTTTTAAATAACGGAATCACACTTCCGTTGCTGCCTAAGACATTTCCAAACCGAACTGCCACATACTCGGTCTGGGAACGGTTATTGTAGGTCTGAATAATCATTTCACAGATTCGTTTCGTTGCTCCCATGATATTGGTAGGATTGACCGCCTTATCCGTAGAAATCATAACGAAACGTTTTACTTTATATTTATCTGCTGCCTGAACGACCTTCCAGGTTCCTAATACATTATTCTTTACTGCCTCATTCGGGCTGTCCTCCATGAGCGGTACATGCTTATGTGCAGCTGCATGATATACGATTTCCGGATGATAGGTTGCAAAAATCTGATCGATACGCTTGGTATTTCTGACAGATGCAATGAGTACCACCAAATCTAAATCCGGATATTTTCGCTTCAGCTCCTGCTGAATATCGTATGTAGAGTTTTCATAAATATCTACAATCAAAAGCTGCTTCGGATTATGGGATGCAATCTGTCTGCACAGCTCGCTTCCGATAGAACCGCCGCCACCGGTAACCATAACTACCTTACCGGATACATATCCCATAATGGAATCCAAATCTACTTCAATCGGGTCTCTTCCCAAAAGATCATTCACATCGACATCCTTTAACTTGCTGATGCTGACATCGCCGTTTACCAACTGATACATTCCCGGAAGACGTTTTAATTCACAAGCAGTCTGCTTACAAATATCTAAAATTTTCTTGGTTTCCATAGCGGAAACCGTAGGCATTGCGATGATAATCTCATCTACTCGTCTATTTTCTGCAATATCAACAATATCATTACGGTCGCCAATGACTTTAATTCCATGCATATATTTTCCATGCTTAGTCTTATCATCATCTACGATACCAACAATTTTCATATTTACGTATGGACTGTTTACGATTTCTTTGATAATCGCATTCCCTGCTTCTCCGGCACCAACAATTAACACTCGCTTCATCTTATCTGCATGAACTCTACGATTATTTACTGTTTTTAATCCTCGTTGTGCGTATCTGCTTACAAAGGTTAATGTAAAGAGTAATGCTCCATAGAAAAAATACCAGCTTCTTGGAACCGGATAGTCTTCACTACGATATAACAGTAATACCATGATAGCATTTAATACACTATCTACTCCACATGCAGCAATTAAATACCAAAGCTCCGTTGCTCCGGCATAGCTCCATAACACACTATATAAGCGAAAGAATGTGAAAATAAAAAGCGCTAATATAATAGAAAATGGTATGACATGATATACAACTGCCAAATAGTAATCCGGAACGGAAGCATAGCTAAAATCAAAACGTACGACTAGCGCTCCGATGCTTGCGATAATCACGATACAAACGTCAATTAACATCATGCATATTCTTTTCATCCACATTGTTTTTTCTGAATTCTTCATAGGTCAATCCTTCTATCCCATTGTTTTTAAAAACCAAATCCCAGTTGTATCACCAGTAAAAAAAGCAACACAAAGATACATTGCTCTTTCCTGTTTTTTGCCTCTCTAAAAAGTTCTGTGGCTACATATGCGGTCAGCGGAATCACACACAAAATTCCGTATACCGGCCAGTTTGCCTCACTTTCTGCACCAAGAGTAATTATCTTATTCCCGATAAATGGTGTCACTAGTAAAAGTATACCAAAAATCTCATATATTAACAAATTTCTCTGCTCTTTTTTATCTTTTAGGATGAAATAAACCAAAGCGATAAAAAAGAAAATCAGTGGAAAAGCATGTTCGTTATACGAATCAAATACGCTTTTTAAAACCGCCAGACGCAACGACATAAGCATACCCCTTTCTTACGATTTTAACCGTCACTCCCAAAAGCAGCATTAAGAGGATATAAAATCCGCCCTTATCATCGCAAAATTGTCCCGCGAACACCAACGCAGCTGACATCACACACATTTCTATCCGGCTTTCTACTTTCTTAAGCCACTGCAAAATCATACAAAAGGCTAACGGCATGACCACACAGCTTAAGATAGTAAGTCCCTCTTTGCTGTTTAAAAAGATACCGGTTGCTGCCTCTCTTCCTTCCCGAAATGCGCACATTCCATAGAGAGCTGTTGCAAATATTACAAAGACCACTGCCTCTTTCTTCTCTGCAAACAAGCTTTTTCCAAATCTCCACAAGGTAAGGAAGAACACCGGTATCACAAGAAACGAAGCCTCTGCTCCCACCGCCTCCGGTGTAAATCCGGCTGCATAAAGTACCGCCAGCAGAATGATAAATCCATTTGTAAGGATTTCCGGAACTGTTCTTTTCAATTTCATTTTTCCTACCTTCTAACATAATCCTGCAATCAAAAACAGGATGAAATAAAGTGCCAGAATACTTGCGTACCAGATTTTCTTTTTTAATACACCTGCCCGATTCATAAGTACGGCAGTTCCCGCACATAAAATCAGGCATGCCCCGTAACGCAGCAATGCGATGACCGGCTGCCCATGTTCGAGTACACTCAAAACCAGCACGATAGCGGCTATTCCACAGCCAATTTTGTATTGCTTCACAACAACTTCATACAGACAAAACGAAGTCAATACCAGCACAATCCAGGAACATACGGAAATGGAAAGCGGGTTATAAAATAATTTTTCCACCATAAAAGCAGCCGGATAAAAATAGAATGGTAACGCCAGTTCCCCCTTCTTTTGCCCTATCTCGTCTAAAACAGCTGCGCTGATGAGAATCGTTGGCAACGCTCCCACAAGATAAACTGCCATAGCTGTCATCTGCACATCTTCTGCAAATAACCATAGGACTGCATTTTGTATCCGGGTCGGTACAATACCTGCCGTCTGAGGCATTTTGCTGCATCTGGCCGCCAGTAGGAGCATCGATAAAACACCCATGACCAGCACGCCTGCGGATAATATTTTTTCTCTACGGGTTCTTCTGCTATAAACCTGTTTTATTTCCATGAATCATTACTTCCCTTGTTTAATATAGCGATAGTATCTGTTAATTCCCTCTTCGATGGATACCATGTCAAAGTTGCAGACAGATCGGATTCTGTGATTATCTAAAATAATCTTCTTTGCATCTACGCTTCGACCCGGCTTATAAACTACCTGAACATCCGATTGAATATTTTTTAGAATATTCACGATATCATTCTGGGAAACACCGGTATTCGAGCTTAAATTAAATACTTCTGTCTCACCATGATAGTCAATTAAGGCATACAGCATTCTGCACAAATCATCGATATAGATATAATCCCTTATGATACTGCCGTCTCCCCAGATTTCAATGGTCTCTCCATGAATTGCATGTTTAATCGCAGCATCGATAAAGCCTACTCCCTTATGGTAATCCTGACCCGGTCCATAGGGATTGGAGATTCTTGCAATGAGCATATTTTTCTTCATTTGAAAATTAAACGTACGCATGGTATTTTCAATACAAAGCTTTAGGTTGCCATAGTGATTGATTGGTACCGGTACGGCATCCTCTGTAATCGGCTGTATTTCCTGATTTCCATATACGGTTCCGCCGGAGGAGAAGAAAATCATTCTGCACTCAGTATTCTTTAAGTAAGAACACAGCTTTGCAGTCTGGACAAAATCTCTTTCATAGCCAAGAATGCACTTTTCATTGGAATTTCCGGGATTTAAGGTGCAGATTGCATGATAGATGACATCCATCCCCTTTACCGTTTCTTCCAAGGTATAATCATCAAAAAAATCTCCGGCAATATATTCAATTCGTTTATCCGGCGCTTCCGGCATTGCCATGTCAAAACTGTATACGTTTTCTCCGCAATCAGCGAGATAACGGCACAGGTTTCTACCCAGGAATCCATTACCACCGAGTACTAATATTTTTCTCATCTTCTTCTATTCCTTTTTCAATTGCGATTCGAACCTTTTCGCCTTCCGCTTCCCAGTTTGTCACATTTGCAAACTCCATGCCGCGCCTGCGAACCTCTGATAGTTCTTCCCGGTGTTCAAAATAATAGCAAATCTTGTCTGCAATATCATCCGGGTCAAAATCTACCAGAATCGCATTTTCTTCATTTACAAGCCACTCACTGTTCGCACCCTTCGTGCATACGGCAACGGAATTGGATGCCATAATCTCAAGTGGCAAAAGTGACAGATTGGTTCCTGATAATACCAGACACATATCACACTGTGCATATAAATCTGCCAGCTTGTCCTGTCTGACGCTTCCGAGATTTTTGTGGCGAAACGGTATATTATAATTTCTGACATCCCACCCTGCAAAAATCACCTCTGTATCCGGTTTTCTTCGTGCTATTTCGTTTAACGCCAAAAGACCCAGTTCAAAATTACGGCGCTCCGTTACCGGTCTGGCATAGAAAAAGACTCTTGGTACGGAATCTCGTTTCTCTCCCGGTGTATAGAGCTTGTGGTCATAAGAAAACAAAAAGCTGTCTGTTTCCATACCGTACTCTTCATGCAGCTTCTCCTTTAACCAATCCCCTGCAGTAAGCCCTCGAAAGCCAAATTTATAAGTATTCTCAGCAAACGCATATTCAGACCCGACCGCAAAGAAGTAGGGTTCAAAATCCTGCACAAAATAAAATTTACTAATTGTATTATCAAAATCCCTGAGTGTATAAGCGGTCTGCCAGGATGTCGCGATGGTAGCATGCGCAAACTCCATCTCATTCACATCAATCGACACCTCGATTTCCTCTAAATCCAGCACATAATTTTTCTTTAAAAATGCCCTGCATTGGTCCGCTGTATGAAAGGCGAGCGGATTGATGATATAGATACGGTTTTTAAATCCCGCTTTCTGAAGCATCATGACAAAACGAAAAATATTGATATGACCACCGGAAGAAAATCCCATCTCCGGAATAATCCAGTTGATGATTTTCTCCCCACCTTTTACTCTTTCATAAGCTTCTTTATCAAAAGGCTTTTTTTCCTGCCGCATGACAAAACGGAATTTATCATAAAGATTCATTCCTCCGAATCCGGCTACCCGCTGGTCCCAGAGAATGTTTCCCTGACTGTCCATACGTGCAGGATTGATAAGATGTTGTTTTACAAATTCTTTGACTGCCATCTGTTCTCTCACTTTGCTTTATTGGTGAATCTGGTCATGCTGCTGGGAAATATGCCGGTCGAAAAATGCCTTTTTCCGATCCGAATAGCCCTCATAGCAGCCTGCGATATACCCTGCGATGCAGCGGAAGCTGTTTCGGACTGCTGCATACCAGGTCCAGTATAATTTGTGTTCTATCTGATTGGATCTGCCCCAGATATAACAGAAATCTGCCTTCGTAATACGAAGGATTCCGTATATCATCCTAGGGACACTTTTAAACATCCGATACTGATGGATCTGGTAAATCCCCTTATACTCATCATAGTATCGTTTGAAATAGGTTTTTAATGGATAATTATGGGAATGATAAACTGCTGCATCCGGACAGTATACCCGTTTATATCCTAATTCCATCATTTGTTTCATCCATATCTGGTCTTCGGAAAAGTTCACATCCGGATACGGATATTTTTCCCATACACTTCTTCTTAAGCAGGAATTGTTATCGGAAAAGAATGCCAGGAAATGGCGGTACCCTTCTTCTGTGTCATATCGCGCCCTATCCTCTATCCAATGCACCGTCGTTTCTTCGCCAAACCCTTTAAAATGCAGATTGATATCTCTTGCATCCAGCACATTACAACCCGGATACGGAAGATGTTTTCCAAATCCGCCTGCTGCTTCTTCATCGGTCTTCATAGCACAAATAAAGTTTTCTAGCCACCGATCATTTACCGGGAGAGCATCCTGTGTAAGGAACACGATAAATTCCCCTGTCCCTTTACCAGCGCCATAATTTCTGGTTTTCCCATGTCCAAACTCCTGTGGTTGAATCTCATACAATTGACACGGATATTTTTTTATGATTTCCAAGGAGTCATCTGTGGAACCGGAATCCACACAGATCACTTCATATTGAAACTGGGTCTTCTGCTCAAAAATTCGTTTCAATACGCGATCCAATAACTCACCGCCATTTTTGACAGGAATTACAATTGATACATCCATCCCTTATCCTCTTCTCAAAACCGAAAGAGCGGTTCGCTTCACTTTTCCCGCTGCACGGCGAAGCAAGCTTCTTCTCGGTTTCTCTTGATAATTTTCTTCTTTCACAACCGTATGCTTTGTTGGCATTTCGGGATATAAATTATTCAGTGAAACACCTGTTACAAACGTTTGGAACGCAATCTCCATCTGCAAAAATATCTCGCACTCTTTTGGTGAAATACCAACCATCTGCATTAGATATTCCTTTTTCTCTGCCGGAATCACATTGAGTGTTCCATTCAGTAAAATACTTCTGTATAAGATAAACTTTAGCGGAACGGCAAAGTCAAAGGTCCACTCATAATCAAGAATATGGATGGCATCGGATAACACGATGTTTGCAGATACCATATCCAGGCTGACATTTCTTGCAGCCTCATATCCCTCTAACTCGGGCACCTCACCAAAGATTTCGCAAAAAGCTTCCGTTGCATGAAAGCTTTCTTTTTCTCTGACATTCATGATGATGTTTTTTAAGAGGATTACATTCTTCCAAACCACATCCCATTTCTTCTGCTTTACTGCTTCATCAATGATTTTATCCAGGCGCTGTCCATCCACATATGGGAAACGCACCCTTCCATCCCCTACTTTTTCACAAGGCACCGGCTGTACCTTATCCATTGTATAAGGGCTGTTTTTTGAAAATGCAAGCATACGTTCCACATGTGCTTTTGCCTTTTCTCCTACGGCAGTTTTCTCTACCATCTTTTGCCCGTTTTCTTCAAAAATACGGGTGATAATCTTATAGTTTTCTTTTCGTTCTACTGAGCATTTTGCAAACAGAGTCTTTTGCATGTTTTTCTCTGATACATCGGATTCCCGGTCCGGATTTGCTGCTTCCACAAAAAAGGAATTGGAAAAGTCCGCAAATAATCCGGCATCCATGAGCGTATCCCAAACCTTTGTTTCTTCAAATAAAATCATTCGGTCCGCATCAAAGTTTCTCATGTTATCGACCAGTTCCCCTTTTACCGGCAGAAACGCATCCGAGTATATGGTCGTCGGCAGTTTATAATCCGGATACGGATAAGCAAACTGAATGGCCTCATATCCGCTTTCTTCCAAGAGGGTTCGCAGTACTTTTCTGGAAAAAGTCTTCACACCTGTGGTTGTGCGATAGCCTTCAATCCCTTCGAAATACTTTCCTACATGGTCTTCCCTGCATCCCGCAAAATATTTTAATCCCAGCTGATTTTCAATGGCAATCAGCACTTTTCCGCCCGGTTTTAATAAACCTGCAATTTTTTTCAAAAAAGTATGGTAGGCATCTTCTCCCGGAATATAGCATTCCCCATATTCCAAAACCCCGATTAAGGTCACATAATCAAACTTTTCTGTCAAGCCTGCTGCAATATCATTAAAATTACCCACCATAATTTCAATATTGTCTTTTTCTTTGTTACGGTACGCATTAATCAGGCTTCTGCGCTTCGATAAATCTACTGCGGTTACTTTTTCTACCTTTTCTGCAATCGCACCCGTAATCGCACCGCATCCGGCTCCTACTTCTAATACATGCGCATCTTTTTCAAAAGGATACCAGTTTAAAATATTCGTACGAACTTCTGACAGATGGTAAAGAATCGGCCATGATTTGGATTCCACAATGATCTCCGGAAATTCGCATTTCTCATGATTTTTTACAATCTCAAGCAGTGTATCCTCGATATCACCATCGCTGTATAAATCTGTTCCGCTGTAATAGTCATAATTCATGACTACCTGTCCGATTTTTTCAACCATAACTTCCGTTCCTTTTTCTAAATTATTACAGATAGGTGATATCTGCATTCAAATCCACATAACCGATTGTATTTTTGTCTGATATGACTTGAATATTGCATACGTCATATAATCTGCTATATACCGTAAATTCGCCTTCCGGATAACCGGTACATCCCAATGCAAGCAGGTAGTCACCACCCTGTAAGCTCATGTTCTGTCGGAAGGATATCGTTACAATCTGTCCCGCATCCACATGTTCTAAGTTTCTTCCTTCTAGCATGGTATTGGTTCCGCTGACTTCCGTTCCTTTGATATCTTTTATGGTATATGCAAAAATCGGGTTGTCTACCGGCTGGTAGAATTCAACCTTCATGCGAACTTCAAATTCTTTTCCTTTGTATATGGAGGAGCCGACATTTCCCTGGTCATCAACGATTGCATAATCAATGATGTTCGCCACGCCATTTCCGTATTCTAATGCATTCGGATTATTCACCATACTGTCTTTCCAGCAGGCATCACTACCAATGCTGGTAATCGATATTTTTTTATCTTCTTTGGCGATGGTTCCTTTTCCGTCATCATACTGATTTACCAGAATCTTTTTATAGGCATTGACAACGTCGGCGGAATTTCCCACCATAATCTGTTTTCCTTTATGAATCAACAGAGTTCTGTCGCAATATTTGATGACACTTCCCAAATCGTGGGATACAAATAAAATCGTTTTTCCGGCTTCTTTAAAGCTCATAAACTTCTGATAACATTTTGACTGGAAGAAAATATCTCCTACGCTGAGCGCCTCGTCTACAATCAGAATATCCGGTTCCACATTGATGGCAACCGCAAAGGCAAGGCGCGCAAACATACCGCTGGAATAATTTCTTACCGGCTGATTAATATACTCACCAATCTCCGCAAAATCGACGATAGACTGCACACGCTCGTCCATCTCTTCTTTCGTATATCCAAGAATGGTTCCGTTTAAATAGATATTCTCCATACCGGTAAGTTCCATTTTAAAGCCTGCTCCCAGTTCCAGCAGCGCACTGATTTTTCCCTTTACCGTGATTTCCCCGCTTGTCTGGGTAGAGACTCCGGTAATCAGTTTCAAAAGGGTCGATTTTCCAGAACCGTTGGTTCCGATAATACCGATACATTCCCCTTTGTAGACATCCAGATTAATTCCATCCAGTGCATTGTGCGGCCGGTAGAACTTCTTAAGTCCCAGGCACAATTTTTCTTTCACAAAATCTTCCGGTTTATTATAAAGCTTATATGTTTTTACGATATCTTTGATCTCAATTACTTTTTCCCGCATTTCATTTCCTGCTTTCTGCAATCTTACTTCTATAAGTGGTCGGCAAAGAAATCCTTCATTTCCCGGAATATTTTGATACTGATAAAGCCTACTATCAAAACAAATCCCCAGAAATAGAGTGTCATTCCCATGTCCTGCCATACCCAGTCACCATGCATATAGCAATCACGATAGCCATTTACGATATAATACATCGGATTCAGTCTAAAAATCCGCATCATCCATTCCGGCCAAAAGCCGTCATCCCACATAATCGGTGTCAGCCACATTAAAAGCTGTGTGCAGATATTCAACAATTGCATCATATCCTTAAAAAATGGCGTAATGGATGCTGTCAGGTAAGATAATGCCAAAATCAGACAGATTTCACAAAACATATAATACAAAAGCTGCAGCATCGTAATCCCCGGTAATCTTCCTGAGCCTGCAAAAATCAAAAAGGCGACTGCCACAAGGAAAAGGTGCACAAACAGGGATGAAAACACCTTTACTACCGGTAAAATACTGATTTTAAACACCATCTTTTTTACCAGATAGCTATATTCCACCAGACAATTTGACGCGTTCTGCCATGCATCCACAAAGAAAAACCATGGCACAATACCTGCAATCAAATACAGCAAAAACGGATACTCTGTTTCCGTCGGAGTCATTTTCAGCCCTGCGCCAAAAATAATCATATAAATCAGTACCGTTATGACCGGCTGTACAAACGCCCAGATGATTCCAAAATAAGAGCCTGCGTATTTTGCTTTAAAATCCGTCCCTGCCAATCGAAAGATCAAACTGCGGCTTTCCCATATATCTAATAAAAATGGTTTACTCTCTTTCTTTTTAGACATTAGCGAGCTCCTTAAAACTTAATAGTTTCTTATCCTTTTCGGATAAAATGATTTCCATGCCCTCCGGAATCGGCCATTCCACGCCAAGGTCCGGGTCATTCCACATAATTCCCAGTTCATCATTCGGATGATAGAAATCGGTTACCTTATAGCAGAATTCTGCATAATCAGAAAGCACAAGGAATCCATGTGCAAATCCCTTCGGGACAAAGAACTGCTTTTTGTTTTCTTCTGACAGTAAGACACCAAACCATTTTCCATAGGTTTCGGAACCCTTACGTAAATCTACTGCCACATCAAATACTTCGCCCTTAATGACACGTACTAATTTATCCTGCGGATACTGCTTTTGTGAATGTAAGCCGCGTAATACCCCTTTTTTGGACGCGGACTGGTTATCCTGTACAAACTGGCAGTCGATTCCAATCGCAGCAAAATCATTATAATTATAAGTTTCTATGAAATATCCACGGTTATCCCCATGTACTTCCGGTGTAATTACTTTTAATCCTTTGATTCCGTTACAATCTTCTGATACAGTCAGTTTTCCCATGTTATAATCCCTCTGCTACTTCCATCAGATATTTGCCATAATCAGTCTTTAATAAAGGCTGTGCCAGTTCTATCAGCTGCCCTTTGTCAATAAATCCACGCTTATATGCGATTTCCTCGATGCAGGAAATGTAAAGTCCCTGACGCTTCTGGAAAGCGGATACAAAATCTGCCGCTGCAAGGAGCATGTCATGATTTCCGGTATCTAACCATGCAAAACCACGTCCAAGTGTCTCTACACTTAAGGTGCCACGATTTAAGTACTCATTATTAATGCTTGTAATTTCGATTTCACCACGGGCAGACGGCTTTACATTTTTGGCAATCTCTACGACATCATTGTCATAGAAATAAAGGCCCGGTACTGCATAATTGGACTTCGGATGTTCCGGCTTCTCTTCAATGGATAATGCTTTTCCGTTCTCATCAAACTCTACCACGCCGTATTCTCTCGGGTCTCTTACATAGTAGCCGAAAATAGTTGCTCCCTTCCCGTTTTCTGTACGGGCAGCGACATCTCTTAAGACTCTTGAAAAGCTCTGTCCATAGAAAATATTATCTCCAAGCACTAAAGCCACTGCATCGCTTCCAATAAATTTCTCCCCGATAATAAATGCATCTGCCAACCCTCTCGGTTGTTCCTGAATGGCATATTCAAAGTGCATGCCAAGCTGGGAGCCATCTCCAAATAAGTCTTTGAACACCGGTAAATCCCTCGGTGTAGAAATGATTAATACCTCTCGGATTCCCGCTAACATCAAGGTGGATAACGGATAGTAAATCATTGGTTTGTCATAAACCGGCATAATCTGCTTTGAGATTGCCTTTGTGAGCGGATATAAGCGCGTGCCGGAGCCTCCGGCTAAAATAATACCTTTCATCGTAACATTTCCTTTCTCTTAATAAGCACAACAGACTAATGACAATTTTACCTGCAAAACTGCCATTAGTCTTTTAGTTTTTCTTAATATTTTATTGATACATTTCTTCGTAATATTTCTGGTAATCGCCACTGGTTACGTTTTTCATCCATTCTTCATGTTCAAAGAACCAGGCAATCGTCTTTTTGATGCCTTCTTTAAACATAGTCTCCGGTTCCCAGCCAATCTCAGCCTTAATCTTATCCGGAGCGATTGCATAACGTCTGTCATGTCCCTTACGGTCTTCCACATAGGTGATTAAGTCCTTGCTTACCAAGGCTCTTCGCAGGTCTCCTTCCGGAAGCATTTCCTGTAAAGTTTCAATAATGATATTGATAATCTCGATATTCTGTTTTTCATTATGTCCACCGATATTATAAGTCTGTCCGAGACGTCCCTTTTCCTGTACCATATCGATTGCCTTCGCATGGTCATCTACATATAACCAGTCACGAACGTTTTTACCATCACCATATACCGGTAATTTTTTCCCCTGTAACGCATTGTTAATAATTAATGGAATCAGTTTTTCAGGGAACTGATATGGGCCATAATTATTCGAACAGTTTGTAATATTTGCAGGGAATTTATAAGTATCTACATATGCCTTTACCAGCATATCTGAGCTTGCTTTGCTGGCTGAATACGGGCTGTGCGGGTCATATGGGGTGGTCTCATAGAAGAAAGCATTCTCATCATCCGGAAGAGAACCGTATACTTCATCGGTAGACACGTGAAGGAACTTCTTGTCCTCCTTAAAGCTGCCATCCGGAAGTTCCCAGGCTGCTTTTGCACAGTTTAACATGACTGCGGTACCTAAAACATTCGTCTTAACAAAGACTTCCGGGTTACGGATACTGCGGTCTACATGGCTTTCTGCTGCGAAATGTACCACACGATCAATTTCGTTTTCGGAAAAGATTTTCTCAATGGCTTCCTTATCAGTGATATCCGCCTTAACAAATGTATAATTTTCTCTATTCTCGATATCTTTCAAGTTTTCAAGGTTTCCTGCATAAGTCAATGCGTCTACATTGATAATGCGGATTTCGTTGTCATATTTACGGAACATGTAGTGAATGTAATTAGAACCGATAAATCCGGCTCCTCCGGTTACTAAATATGTTCTCATGTTGTTTCCTCCTAAAATTTGTAATCATCTTATTGTAGCACATTTCTGTGCTGTTTCCAAGTCATATGTGTTTTAAGGTCGGTCCAGTGTATAATCCATGCGCTTTTTTGAAAAATTCGGATTATAGTACGGGTCTCCATATTCAAAAATCTCGCTCCATTTTTGCAGCATATAGTCTGATTCGCGTTTTAAACGGGCCTGCTTTTCCGGAGAATCTTCTTTCCCCCTTGTTTTAGACTCATAGTGGTACGCACATGCGTATGGGGTATATACAATGTGATATCCAAGCTGTCCCATCTTTAAGCATAAATCCACATCATTATATGCCACCGCCAGTTCTTCCGTAAAACCGCCCACCTTATCATAAATGGCACGTTTCACCATCATACAGGCTGCCGTCACTGCACTGTAATCCATCTGCAGATTTGCCCGGTGCATATAACCATGGAATTTGCTGTCCATACCAACAAACATGCTGTTTGCGATACCACCAAGACCAATACCGACACCTGCATGCTGGATGGTTCCGTCCGGATACAATAGCTTACATCCGACTGCTGCCACATCTTCTCTCTGGCAGTGTCCCAGCATTTCTTCCATCCAATCCTCTGTGAGGATTTCAATGTCATTATTTAGCAGCAGCAAATATTCGCCATTAGCATAGGAAGCGCCAAAATTATTGATTGCTGCATAATTGAAATCCCCTTCCCATGTCACCACACGAATACGGTTGCCGTTTGAAAGGGTTCCCTCCAGCTTTTCATCCTTTCGGTATGTCTGTCCGGTTAACGTTTCATAATAAGTAAAGGTTTCCGCCTGCTTACTGTTATTTTCAACGATAATGATTTCGTAATTTTGATAAGTGCTTTTTTCAATAGACGCCAGACAGTTTTGGAGCAGTTTTACCTGATCCTTATTGGGAATCAGAATGGATATCAAATCCTGTTTTTCCACTTCATACTTTACTCTGTAGAATCCAAGATTTTTCGTATAGGAAACTTCGCCCTTTATGCCTTTTGCCTTTAGATGGTCTTCAATCGCCAGTTTTCCGGCTTCATAAGCATACATTTTACTGCTTGGATTTTCTGCCGTAGAACCAGCCGACGTTCTCCAGTGGTAGAGTACCCGTGGCACATGGGCGACGCCCTTTGCAGCATCGGTACAGCGGAAGATAAAATCAAAATCCTGTGCACCATCGTACCGGCTGCGGAAGCCGCCTACCCGCTCCACAATCTCACGTTTCACCAGAAAGAAATGTGTGATGTAATTATTGGTACAGAGTAAGTCGATATTATAATCCGGTTTAAAATGAGGGTCAAAATGCTCTTTTAAATCCTCTGTGATCTTATCTTCATCAGAATAAACTGCCTCGATTACTCCGGTATGTTTTCTATGCTTTACTACGCCAGCAATTGCTTCATTTACACCTGTTGCCGCCAAAGACTCATACAGTGCTTCCGGTGCCAGAATATCATCATGGT
This sequence comes from uncultured Roseburia sp., assembly GCA_945787015.1. Lineage (GTDB taxonomy): Bacteria > Bacillota > Clostridia > Lachnospirales > Lachnospiraceae > Roseburia. The sequence goes on along the minus strand of CALZGM010000001.1, from coordinate 43,230 downwards.
CTAAAAGCCCTATCCATGTTCCCTCTGCCAATGCAAAGGCTTCATTGGTATTTCCGGCAATTCCGCGGTTCTTTTCCAGATGCAGGTAAGTAATTCGTTCTTCTGACGGATAATGCGCTTTTAGCGCTTCACCGAGCCCCCCTTCCGGACTTCCGTCCGCCAGACAGAGCTGCCAATTTGTATAAGTCTGATTGATTACCGAATCGATCATCTCAAACAAGTACTTTTCAGGCGTGTTGTAAAGGGGGACACAGATACTGACAATCGGTCTGTTTTCCCAAGTTGCGGAATCTGCTCTTTGCGCTTTCCACTCTGCACGTTTCAGTTTTCGTTTCTGATACCACTTATCATACGGAATTCTCTGCGAACGCAGTTTTTCCGTGGCTCTGATATAAAGTTCCTTTATGCCATATTCTTTCAGGCACATAAGACCTTTTTGTATCATGTATTTATTAATTCTCATTCAAATATTCCTTCAATGCATCATGCCAGTCTGCCATTCGATAATCACTGGTCAGCTTTAGCATGTAATTTTCCAAGATTGAAAACGCAGGACGTTTTGCGGAAGCCGGATTCATCTGTGCATACTGCTCGCTTGTCACATGGTTGACCTTTGTATTCTTTCCTGTCAGCTTAAAAATTTCTTCTGTGAATTCGGCCCAGTTGGTAGAGCCCTCGCAGGTTGCATGGAAAGTTCCGTAGTTTTCGGTTCCCTCCAGGTGACGAATCATTTTTGCCAATTCCTTTGCGCTGGTCGGTGTTCCAAGCTGATCACATACGACGTTTACTTCCTCATGGTTCTCTGACAAGCGAAGCATTGTCTTCACAAAGTTCTTTCCGTCTCCATATAACCATGCGGTACGGAAAATAAAATGCTTTTTGGCAAATTCTTTTACGAATTTTTCTCCTTCCAGCTTTGTCTTTCCATAGGCGCTCACAGGATTTGGTTCATCAAATTCCGTATAAGGTACGCTTCCATTGCCTTCAAACACATAGTCGGTTGAAACGTGAATCATTTTTGCATCAACTGCATTTGCTGCGATGCTTAAATTTCTCGGTCCGATGGCGTTAATCTGATATGCCAGATCCCACTGGGTCTCACAGGCATCTACATTGGTATGCGCCGCACAATTGATAATGACATCCGGTTTTTCTCTCTTTACCAGTGCCATCACCTGATTAATATCGGTAATGTCAAGCGCGATTACGCCTTCGCTCATGGCCACATCTGTATTGATAAATGTCACTCCATCCTGTTCATATTCTTTTCGGATTGCTCTGCCCAACTGGCCATTGCATCCGGTCACAAGAATTTTCTTCATTTTAAATTCTTCCCTTTCATACTTTTTATTCATTAATCAGCTTTCTCAATTTCAGAAAGCCTCACAATAATCATATCATCCAGCGCTAAAACAGAGCCCTCTTCCGGGAAATCAGTCATCCCTTCCGCCAGTTCCTCTGCTTTTTGTGACTGTAGCTCTGTCAAATTTCCATTTAACCTGATTCCGGTATGTGCCTGTATCAGCCCCCTGATACGAAAGCCTGCTTCCATCGGATGCTCCGGTGAGTAATCCCACTCAAAAAAGGACATTCCGTACATCTCTGCACGCAGACACCAGCATGGTAAATCAGCCTCCTGTTTTCCCACAAAAGCCACCGGTTTTTCCGGATAGCAATCATCACAAACGTCTAATAGCTCTTCCACCACCAGTTCGGCTTTTCGAAGGTCATATTCATTTCTGATATCATCTGTCAGCGCCATATTCACACATAATGCAATTTGACCGCAAATGAAGAAAACAACCAGTGCTGTAATGCCACGTAGTGTCTTCTTCCACATTGGTTTTAGTTGTTTTAACGCGCAAACAGAAAATGCCGCCATAAACGCAGCCACTACCGGCAATGCAAACTGCGCTCTCGAAACTCCCATGGAGCCTGTATAAATATTCAACAAAAAAGGGGTAATCATCAGTCCGAGAAGTGTAAGTGAAAACAATATCGTTCGAAACTGATGATGGAGCACCCCATCTTTCCAAACTATCACCGCTATGATCAGTAACATGCATGCTCCGGCTGTATAGAACGAAAAATTCTGAGGTCCCCACATGATTACAACCTTAACTATTGCCTTTATAATCGACATGAAACAGTCGAGAATGGGTTCCTTCCCCCACGCGCTCTGATTATTAACATAACCGGAAGTGTTAAACCACCGATTCATTATAAGGTAATACATACCATAACTAATTAAGAAATGAACAATCAGTCTAACGATACCAAGTACCGTTTTCTGATTCTGTTTCTCATCGTATGCCCCACAACAATTCCATATTTTCCAAATATGCACCAAAAATAGTGAAATACAGATTGCAATATAAAAGGCAACAAAAGCCTGATAGGTACTAAAACCACTCTGCAGTAATACCCATGCTGCCAAAAAGCCGCCCAAATATCTTTGATCAAGGAAGGCTGCTTTAACAGCAAGGAATGCTGCCACTGCTACCATTAACATCGCGCATGCAATCTCTGCCTGCTGAAGAGAAAAATATGCCTGTATATACCATGTAACAGCGGTACAATATAATGCTCCAAACATCCAGTAAGGATATTTTTCATCCTCACCGCTAAAATAAAAGATGGAAAAAAGAAGAACATTTGCCTGCAGAGTAAAAAAAATCAAAAACAAAATTCCGCTTTTCACCGTATGGTGGGTACTCAGTCCCAAGATATGTTTCAAAAATACCAAACCATATCTTCCAAAGGAATCCCATCCCATGGAATATCCCGGGTTGTTTATCAATACTTCTGTGTCAATTCGAATATTACCGCATAATACCAAATGTGCATAACACAAAATAATTAAAGTGTCTACAAGAAGTAATGTTTTATAATACCGTTTTAGAAACCGGTATATCGAATCTGCCATCTTCTACTCTCCCAGTCCGTTTTCAATCGCAGTTACCATTGCATGTAATGCTTCTGCTTCATCTTCTCCTTCACAAATCATTTCAATCTCATCGCCTGATTTGATACAAGCCCCCAATACGCTTAACACACTTTTTGCATTTGCAATGTTTGGTCCATATTTGAAGGTGATATGCGATTTGTACTGCATTGCCTCCTTACATAGAATCCCTGCCGGTCTTAAATGCAATCCGGTTGGATTTTTTATGACCACTTTTTGACTTACCATGAACTACTTTCCCCCTCCATAGATTTAAAGCATTGTATTTGTAATCAGTTCTGCAAGCTTCTTTGCTTCTTCATCTATTACTTTCTGATCTTTTCCTTCAATCATGACACGCACAAGCGGTTCGGTACCGGACGGACGGATTAAAACACGTCCCTCGCCGTTAAATTTCTTTTCAAGCGCCGCAATCGCATCTGCGATTTCCGGATACTCCATATAGCTTTCCTTCTTGTGATTTGGAACCTTTGCGTTCACAAGTGCCTGTGGCAGTACTTCCATGACAGATGCCAGTTCTGATAACGGTTTCTTTGTTTCTACCATTACGCGCAGAAGATGCAAAGCGCTAAGCAGACCATCTCCAGTGGTATTGTCATCTAAGAATATAATGTGGCCGGACTGCTCGCCACCGATGTTATAGCCGTTTTCCATCATATTTTCAAGGACATAACGGTCGCCCACTTTGGTTTTTTCCAGTTTTAAGCCTTCCTTCTTTGCCATAATATCAAGGCCAAGGTTTGACATAACGGTTACTACAATCGTATCCTTCTTTAACTGCCCATTTTTTTTCATATGTAATCCGCAAATTGCCATTACCTGGTCGCCGTCTACCAGCTCACCGTTTTCATCTACTGCAAGCATACGGTCTGCATCCCCATCAAAAGCCAGACCGATATTCGCCTTCTCATATACAACTCTTGCCTTTAATTCATCCATATGGGTAGAGCCGCAATTTGCGTTAATATTTGTTCCATCCGGTTCGGTATGGATGGCCACTAAATCTGCACCCAAGTCCTTTAAAGCCTTTACAGATGTGTAATATGACGCACCTTCTGCACAGTCTATCACAATCTTTAAACCGGACAAATCTACCGGCACACAGTTTTTCATGAAGTTTACATACTGGTCTACCAAATCAAAGCGGTAGTCAATTTTTCCGACGCCGGAACCGATTGGAAGGACCACATCCTTCATGTTATTCTTAATCAGTTCTTCAATTTCATCTTCCAATGCGTCAGAAAGCTTGTAGCCGTCTCCGTTAAAAAATTTAATTCCGTTGAATTCCATTGGATTATGAGAAGCAGAAATAACAACACCTGCATCTACTTTATGCTTTCTGGTAAGATATGCAATCGCCGGAGTCGGCATAACGCCTACGAAAATTGCATTTGCTCCTACAGAACAGATACCTGCCATCAATGCACTCGCAAGCATTCCTCCCGAGATTCTTGTATCACAACCAACGATAATGGTTGCCTGATGCTCCTGTTCTTTTGTAAGCACATACGCACCTGCCTGACCTAATTTTGTTGCCAATTCGATTGTTAATTCTGATCCTGCCACACCACGTACGCCGTCTGTTCCAAACATTCTAGCCATAATTCTTTTTCCACCTTTTCTTTTTTATTGCTGTTTCTCAGAGTTGTCGCCGGTTCCATTTTCCTGTTCCGGTTTCTCTGAATTATTTTCTTCTCCGGTACCGCCTTCTGTTGTGCCGCTTCCTGAGGTTTCTGTATCTGTTGTTGTTCCTTCTGAATTATTTCCGGTATTTGATTCCGAATTGTTTTCGGTATTTCCCGTTTCACTTTCCGCTACATGAGTAATGGAAATTTCCGTCACAACATCGGAAATTTCGTAGATTGTACGATCTAACTCCAGAATAACTGTTACCGTATGGGTACCTTCTTTCAGGTTCTCCACATCAATGGTCCCTGTTATATTAGCAGAATTCAAGTATCCCAATGCGGTTCTTCCTGCTCTGATGCTGACATTCAGATACTTCTCTACATACGCCAACTGATATCCTGTTTTTAAGCCCATTGCCGTTACATTGTTGATTGGAATGCGGTACTCTCTTGTTTCCATTGCTTCAATCTTAGCTGTTATATTTACCTTCGCATCTGAGCTTATTACAAGAGATACTCCTTCCGGCAAATAAGTTGAAATATCAATGGTCTTCTCAACATCGTTTGACAAACCTGTTATGTCCAATACTTCTGCCGGAATCATAACCTTGTCAAAGGTGTTTAAGGTTGCAGCTGTTCCCTTCACGCGAACCATTTTCGGATTACTTGATACCTCTGTCAGGCAATAACCCTCTTCCGGTTCTCCTGTATAGGACAGCTCCAGTGATACATCCTTCGTATTTAAAATCTGTGCAGTGATATTAACGGTATCAATACTCTTTTCCAGCTTTGTGGTATCAATCACTTCACCATTCACATCGTAAAATACCGGTACTACATTGTCTGTAATATCCGTAGACATTCCATCTACATTTACAGTAGCAACAACACTGTCTATGGAATTCACCAATGACACCGGTCCGGACACCTGTACCACATTGGCATTGTCAATCGTTACACTTCCAAGTGCACACCCGTCGGCAACCGTTCCGGAAGTATTCGCCTTAATCTGGAACTGTTTCTTTCCTAAATCTTCCAATGTTACCTCCAGATAGAGCTGCTTTGTCTCAATCGTAATCTGGCTTGCATTTCTGATTGCAGACACGACTACCGGCACACGATAAGTGCCATTCTCTTTTGCTTCAATTTTCTTTAAATCTGCAGTCGCCGAGAAGTCCGTACTGGAAATATTTTCCCAGATACCTCTCTTTGTGGTATACGTAAATGTTACCGTATTACTGTCTCCCAGGATATCCATGTATTTTCCCATCTCGGTAATATAATCCTGGTTTTTCATCGTAACACTCAGTGTCATCGTCTTACGTACCACCGGATCATCAATATTGATAACTACCATCCAAAGCACAATGGCAAGAAAAATTGCCAGTAATTTGAGGCCGAAATTATTCATTAGCTTCTTGCCGAGCGTTTTTAGCATCTTTTAGCCTCCTTTTCAGTAATTCTATTTTCGATACTTCCATTTCTCTCTTCTGGAGGAAGGTAAGCTTATTTTTCAGGAAATCCGCATCCACATTCCGATACAATTCTCCACCGATGGCAATAGAAACTTTACCTGTTTCTTCTGACACCACAATTGTCATGGAGTCACTCACTTCACTGATTCCGACTGCTGCACGATGTCTTGTACCCAAATCTTTGCTAAGGTTTAAAGAATCTGACAATGGCAGATAACAGGTGGCGGCTACCACACGGTCCCCGCGCACAATAACAGCACCATCATGCAATGGAGTATTTTTTTCAAATATATTAATCAGAAGCTGGCTTGTCACGATACCGTCTACGTCGATTCCGGTTCTTTCATATTCTGACAGCATAATCTCATCTTCTACTACAATCAAAGCACCGGTCTTTACTTTTCCCATTTCAAAGCTTGCATGTACCAGTTCTGCAATTGTCTTGTCTGAAATTTTTCCGTTTCCGACCTTTGATCCTTCAAAATTAAAAATCCGGAACACAAAATTTTTTCTTCCCAAATCCTCCAATGCTTTTCGCATCTCAGGCTGAAAAATGACCGCTATCGCAATTATCGCCACACTAAATACATTTTTTGCAATCCAGAGAATCGTGTTCATCTGCATCAGTGCTGCCACCAAAACAAACAGAAGAATCACAAGAATTCCCTTCAGCAGCGTCCACGCACGGGTATCTTTAATCCACACCAGCATGTAATAAAACAAAAAGGCAATTATGACAATTTCAATCACATCTGTTGGCGAAATTGTTTTTGGCAAATAGGTATATTCTGTTACTTTTTCCCACAGATTTTTTATTGTCGCACCGATATCCTGCACCGTCATCACTTCCTTTTATTTTAATAGTTCCTCGTCAATTTCCATTTCTTCTGCAAACTTCTTCTTACTGATACGCTCTTTTTCCGCATTTTTGGTAAAATGCTTCACTTGCTTATCCGAGCCTGCAATCACTGCCTTTGGAACGGCTTTTACATAATAATAATATTCATCATCTTCAAACTGAAGGCGTTCTGTTCTGGTATAGTCCACATTGAAAAACAGGAATTGTATTACGGCTGCAATTGCACAGGAAACCACACCTCCGACAATGACTCCAATGACTTTTCCCTTGATTCCAAGCAGCATATAGCCTGCAATCAGTCCGATTGTCTCAAATAAAATACCCGATATCCACGCAACCGTCCATGCATTGTCAATCTCCATCTTGCGAATGATATACACAACCACCATTGCGGCTGCAAGCACAACAGCTACAAGGTACATCTCTTTATTTCCAAGGAACTGATTGAGTGCCACCGTGATTTTTGAAGTGCCTCCTTCAGCTGCCTGGCCTAATACAGTCTCATTTGCATGTACTCCTGCCAGGAAAAAGTAAATGACAGTACCGCACACAACAGAAACAATCGAATACAGTTCTCCAAACAGGCCCGAGCTTACCGGCACAATATAAGGAATTCCCAGTTTAAAACATATCGGCATTAATATCGCATTGAATCCACTCTTCGGTGAAAACCGGTAATAGATAAAATAAATAACCATAAACAGCAATAATCCTACAAGGCACACCTCAAGGGACAATGCATACAAATCTGCCAATATTACCAGAATAGCAATTGCAATAAGCGCATTTACCGGCAAAACCGCACATACTGCCGCTAAAATGCAGGCTATCGGAAATCTGCTGATGGTTTTCATGTATCCGATATTTGTATTAATCAATACGAAGGTCACCAGTGCAAGTACAAACTTCAGCAATGGTGTAATATATGCTTCATACTTTCCATAAATACGAGCAAATTTTGATTTCAATTCCAATAAAACTACCATGTTTTCACCTGTCCTCTATCTTTTTCCTATTGACTCTGTGACGGAGTCCGTAATTTTTCTTCCCGTTCATACATTTTATTTACTGCCTTTAAGCTGGTATAATACTTTTTCACTTTTTTCCGTCCCTGTGTATAGCGAATCTGATAAACCACATACGTGACAATCAGATATGCCAGTAAAAACACAAGATATCTAAGCCCCACACCCACTATAAAATCCTTAAGATATGCAGCACCCAGCATTCCCATCGCCCTGTCTATATCCTGTATTACCCATATTCCAAGCAGCAGCATAAATGCAATCGTGCCTGTCACAAAGCTTTTTAACATTTCCATTGCCACATAGTCCTGACGGGCATATTCTATCATTGGTTTGCAATGCTTTCCTTCGTTCTTATCAAACATCGCCATCTTTACCATTGGTCTCAAACGTTCCTCATTTACCATGCATTAAACCCCTTTTTGCGCATAATTAGACATTTTCATTTTTTATTATAGCATAACCCTATCGATTTTCAAAGAAAAAACTGTTGCTATTATGATTTGCCAAAATTCTCAAATCATAACAGCAACAGTTACTATTCTGACATATGAAAAAATTATGATAAGAAACGCATTCTGTTTCCGTCTCTTTCTCTCTTTTTCTCCGGAGCCGGAGCCGAAGGCCTTGATATCACACTGTTAAAGCTATTTGTCATTCTGTTCCTGCAGGCATCGCAGAAGCGTCCGCTGCAAATCGGCGTACCACAGTTTTCGCAAAGCACACCGTCCGGAGATGGCTCAGATAAAACAAGACGGTCTTCCTTAATCCATTGCTTAATCTGCTTTCCGGATACCTCCGTTGCCTCCGCTACCATCGTGATGGATGCTTTCGGATTCTGGTAAATATATTCTTTTACTTCTGTAAATTTTTCCTCTAACGCTTCCTTACATGCCTGGCAGAGAGGCTGACCACCCATATAGTTAAACAATCTGCCACAGCCTTTACAGTTTCTTACATCCATTGTGTTCTCCTCCTATTCTAGTATCCCTCACCGATACAAATGCTCAATACATAGATATCTTCTACACCTGCATTTCTAAGGCACCAAGCCGCTGCATCCATTGTACTCCCCGTTGTATAGATGTCATCGACTAGTAATATTTTACTATATTCTACTATATTTGTCCGCAATTGGAAAGCCCTTTTTAAATTATCTTTCCGCTGTGTGTCGTTTAATTCTTTTTGAGGGATGGTGTTCTTCACCCGTTTTAAAAGCCTTGCATCCACAGGAATTTTCATTTCCTTTCCAAGGCTTTTTGCAAAGGTCTCAGCCTGGTTGTAGCCGCGTTTTCGCTTTTTCCCTCCATACATAGGAATCGGAATAATGACCTCGATTCCTCTTCTTTTCATCCATTCCCCATATTGTTCTGCTGCTGCCTTTGCATAGAATGACGCATACTCCCTCCTGTTTGCGTACTTAAAGCGGTACATGGAAAGCTTCATCTCCTTTTTATAGGAAAAAACTGCCTTTCCCTGTTTAAATGCATGTACTTTTCTGTTGCAGTCACTGCAGTACTCCCGTTCTTCCTCTTCCAGCTGTTTGCCACATTTTTTGCAGGAAGGTTCTGTAATGTAGGGAAGCTTTTTTTCACATGTTTCGCAGATGTCTGTGCCAAGAGAAACTATCTCGTCACAAATCGGGCAATGTCTCGGAAACAGGATGCTATAAACTGCTTCCTTCAAATATCGTTCTTTTTTCAATTTGGTCCTTTCCTAAAATCTCTCCCAAAACAACAATATCATGCTTCTTAAGGGTTGACAATCCTTCTTTTCCGTATTATAATTTGCCCATTAAAAGCGTTAACACTTTAACGTTCTAAAGAAAGAGGTATCGAATATGAAAATGAAAAAAACACTTTCCTTACTGCTTGCTGCAGCAATGACTGTTTCTCTTGCAGCATGTGGTTCGGCACCGACAGCAGGAGACGGAAAATATACCGTCGGCATTTTACAGCAGTTAGAGCATCCGGCACTTGATTCGGCTACACAAGGTTTTCAGGATGCATTAAAAAAATTGTTAGGTGAAGAAAATGTAACCTTTGATTTGCAGAATGCTCAGAATGAGCAGGCAAACTGTGCTACAATTGCCAATACGTTTGTTTCAAACAAATATGATTTGATTCTTGCAAATGCCACTACAGCATTACAGAGCTGTGCAGCCGCCACAAGCAGCATTCCAATCTTAGGTACTTCCATTACAGATTACGGCTCAGCTCTTGAAATCAGTGACTGGACCGGAGCAACCGGAAGAAATATTTCAGGTACTTCCGATTTAGCTCCGCTGGATGAGCAGGAAAAAATGCTTGTTGAACTTTTCCCGGACGCAAAGACAGTTGGTATCCTTTACTGTTCAGCAGAACCAAACTCTAAGTTCCAGGCAACCAAATTTGAAGAATATTTAACAGCAGACGGTATTGCTTATAAAGAATATACCGCAGCAGATTCAAACGAGATTGCAGCTGTTGTACAAAGTGCTGTAAGCGAAGTGGATGTCATTTATATTCCAACAGACAACACCATGGCAGGCAGCACAGAAGTCATTGCGAACATTGTTGTTCCGGCAGGCATTCCTGTTATCGCAGGAGAAGAAGGCATCTGTTCCGGATGTGGTGTAGCAACACTTTCTATTAGTTACTATGACATCGGATACAAAGCTGGTGAAATGGCTTATGAAATTCTTGTAAATGGTGCAGATATTACAAAAATGGAAATTGAATATGCACCACAGGTTACCAAGAAGTACAATGCAGATATCTGCTCACAGTTATCTATTACTCCTCCGGAAGGATATACTGCAATCGGTGAATAAGTTCTTTAGCAAAATCTCTCAGGCAACTGGGAGATTTTGTCACGAAATAAAATAAATTAAGAAAGGTATTTTTTATGGCTGTTTTAACAAGTTATTTTGCCTCATTAAATCCGGTTGCGCTTTTCCGCTCCATGCCGGGAGCATTTGCGCAGGGAATGATTTGGGGGCTTTTGGCACTGGGTGTTTATATCACTTATAAGCTTTTGGATTTTGCTGATTTAACCGTTGATGGTTCTTTTGCAACAGGAGCTGCTGTGGCTGTTATGCTGATTCGTGGTGGCATGAATCCATGGCTGGCTCTGATTTTTGCTTTTTTAGCAGGTATGTTAGCCGGACTTATTACCGGTTTATTACATACTGCGCTAGGCATTCCGGGTATCTTAGCCGGTATTCTGACTCAGATATCTCTTTACTCGATTAATCTGAACATTATGGGCTGCTCCAATCAGGCAGTCAACGTAGATAAATATAACCTGATTGTCTCCCTTCGTTATCTGACGGACTCTCTGGCTGCTGAAATCCGTTTGTTTGTCACCTTAATTCTTTTCTGTGTGGTAATCATCGGTCTGTTGTACTGGTATTTCGGAACAGAACAGGGTCAGGCTATCCGTGCAACCGGATGTAACCCACAAATGGCAAGAGCCCAAGGCATTAATACGAACTTCCATACTGTTCTGGCATTAATGATTTCAAATGGTATTTTTGGTCTTGCCGGTGCTTTATATGCACAATATCAGGGTGCCGCAGACGTTAATATGGGACGTGGTGCGATTGTCATCGGTCTTGCAGCTGTGATTATCGGCGAAGTTTTGTTTGGAAAGCTTTGTGCCGGCAAAAAAATTGCTTTTGCCTATACCCTGCTTTCTGTCATTGCCGGTGCCATCATTTACTATATGGTAATCAGTGTTGTATTATGGCTGAAATTCCCATCCGATGACTTAAAGCTGTTCTCAGCAATCGTCGTTGCGCTTTTCCTTTCGATTCCATATCTCAAAGGAAAATACGTAAAGAAAGAGGTGAAATAATGGCTGAAATGTTAAGAATTGAAAATATCCATAAAACCTTCAATGCCGGAACCATCAACGAAAAGGTGGCCCTGGCAGGTGTCAATTTAATCTTAGAGGAAGGCGACTTTGTTACGGTTATCGGAGGAAACGGAGCCGGAAAATCCACTACATTAAATGCGGTAGCCGGTGTATGGCCGGTGGACTCCGGTAAGATTTATATCGGTGGTGACGATGTTACAAGTCTTTCCGAATACAAACGTGCGAAATACTTAGGCCGAGTCTTTCAGGATCCTATGACAGGAACCGCTGCAACGATGTCTATTTTGGAAAATATGGCAATTGCAGCCCGCCGCGGACAAAAACGTGGTCTTTCCTGGGGTGTTACAAAAGCGGAACAGGAAACCTACCGTGAACTGCTTGCCACTCTGGATTTAGGCTTGGAAGACCGCCTGACTTCAAAGGTTGGTCTGCTTTCCGGTGGTCAGCGTCAGGCCATCACGCTTTTAATGGCATCCATTCAAAAGCCAAAGCTTTTGTTATTAGATGAGCACACCGCTGCCCTGGATCCGAAAACCGCAGCCAAGGTTCTTGCACTTTCCGACCGCATCATTGCCGACAACCATCTGACAGCAATGATGGTTACTCACAATATGAAAGATGCCATTGCTCACGGAAACCGCCTGATTATGATGCACGAAGGCAAAGTTATTTTAAATATCTCGGGTGAGGAAAAGAAGCGCCTTACCGTAGAAGACCTGCTTCACCAGTTTGAAAAGGTAAGCGGCGAGCAGTTTGCCAGCGATAAAGCGTTGCTGTCTTAAAAAGTGAGTTTTGATTGTATTTATTTTATTTGGATTTTACAGAAAAAGCAGATTTCTTTCTTAAAAAGAAATCTGCTTTTTCTCCTAAACTCAAATAAAATAAATAATATCAAAGCTTACTTTTTCAGCAGCATATCACGATTCTTTCAGGCGGTCGCACAAGCCGCTATACCTTTTCTGCTGTGAAGTATTCTTTATCATTTCTGCAAAGGTCGCTTCATTTCCCACCAGTGTCACGCATTTTCTTGCCCTTGTTACTGCTGTGTAGAGCAGGTTGCGGTTCATTAGCATGGACGGACCGCTAAGCAGTGGAATTACAACTGCCGGATACTCACTTCCCTGGGATTTATGGATGGTAAGTGCGTAGGCAAGCTCCAGTTCTTCCAATAATTTAAAGGAGTAATCTACCATGCGTCCTTCATCAAATTCTACTGTTACTGTCTCTGCAAAATCATTGATTTCACGGATAATTCCTGTGTCACCGTTAAAAATGCCCATTCCTTTTTCAATTACGAGTCCGAAGCGGCTTTTTATCTCCCATTCCAGCTGATAATTGTTTTTTGTCTGCATCACCTTGTCGCCTTCGCGGAACAGGGTATCTCCATACTCCTTTTCACGTTTCCCGGGTGCCGGTGGATTTAGGTATTTCTGTAGAATTACGTTTAAACGCTCTACGCCGAGAAGGCCCTTTCTCATGGGTGTAAGCACCTGTATGTCATATTCTGACGCGTCTACAAATTTAGGCAGTTTTTGTTTTATCAGTTGCAGCATAACATTAATAATGACATCTGCATCATAGCGTTTTAGGAAGAAGAAATCCATGCTTTTATTATCCAATACAACCTCTTCTCCGCGGTTGATTTTATGAGCATTTACAATAATATCACTGGTAGCCGCCTGTCTGAAAATCTTTGTCAGCTTTACTACGTTACAGACACCGGAATCGATGATATCCTTTAAAACGCAGCCCGGACCGACACTCGGAAGCTGATTGACATCTCCCACAAGAATCAATCTTGTTCCGGCCGGAATCGCTTTTAGAAGGGAGTGCATCAATGAGATATCCACCATAGACATTTCATCAATAATAATCACATCTGTCTCAAGCGGATTCATTTCATTCCGCTCAAACCCAGCATTTTCCTCCATTCCACCGTTCAGCTCCAGCATGCGATGAATGGTTTTGGCTTCATATCCGGTCGTTTCACTCATTCGTTTTGCTGCACGCCCTGTGGGTGCCGCCAGGAAAATATCCATTCCCTCCATTTCAAAGTAACGGATAATGGTATTGATTGTGGTGGTTTTACCTGTTCCGGGTCCACCGGTTATGATCAAAAGTCCATTTTTTACTGCTTCCTTTACTGCTTCAACCTGATGTTCCTCTAACTCCATGCCGGTCTGCTTCTGAATTGCCAAGATACGTTTCTCAATTGCTGTATCCGCCTCATCATAAGTGACATCCAGTTGTTTTAACATGGTAGCCACGTTGCTTTCCATATAATAGAAAGAGGCTGCATAAATCTGCGTCTGTTCCTCCTTCTGCTTTAACATGAGTTTACGTTCAATCGCCAAATCCATATAATGTTTCTCTATGAATTCCGGTGCCACCTGTAACAGTTCACTCGCTCGTTTTGTCAGCTCCTCCTGCGGCAAAAACGTATGACCTTCGGCTGCTGCTCCCGAAAGTGCATACAAAATACCACTTCGGATACGAAAATCAGAGTCGGAGCGAATTCCGACCCGCGCTGCAATCTCATCCGCAGTCTTAAATCCTACCCCATCAATATCCTCCGCGAGCTGATACGGATTTTCTTTTAAGATCTCATATACTTCCTGCCCATACTTGTTATAGATTTTTACTGCAAGATTCATCGTGATTCCATATTGCTGCAAAAAAATCATTGCCTGGCGCAAATCTCTTTTTTCGTTCACCTGCGTTGCAATTTCCATTGCCTTGCGTTCACTGATTCCCTTGATTTCTGCCAATCGCTCCGGTTCTTCTTCAATAATTCGAAATGTATCATCCTTAAAACGGCGAACAATCCGTGCTGCAAGCGCTAAACCGAGTCCCTTGATTGCACCTGAACCAAGATATCTTTCGATAGCCTCCGCATCCTCCGGTGCCCGTTCTTCAAAGTGCTCCACTTTAAACTGTCTTCCGTAAGTGGGGTGATCAGTATAATCTCCCGATGCTTCAATATTTTCTCCCTCAGCGATTGCTGAAAAGATTCCCACACAGGTAATTTCTTCTTCCTTATTCACTAGGTTCAATACCGTATATCCATTTTCTGAGTTTCGATATACAATATGATCTACATAGCCCGTTATTTTCTCCACAATAGTTTCCCTCTAACAAAACAGGGGCAATCCGCCATAGGCGCTGCCCCTTTGTATCCTTTTTATTCGATTCCATAATTGCGTTTCATCTGCTCGTACAATTGCTGTGTAAAGTTCATACCCGACTGGTCTAACACTTTATCAGAAATCTCCTCAATGACGCTATCCATATGAAAATCTGTCAATGTAGCCAGTGAAGAATCCTCATCTTCCTCTTCATCTGTCATGTTGTTTTTAATCTCTTTGATTACCTCTTCAATGAAGTAGGATTCAAAGTCTTTGCAGACCTGCATTAATTCGTCATCACTTGTCTCTTTTGAGACACTGTTTACCGAATTCTTAATCTTATCTGCATTATAATGATTGGTATCTATGCTGTTATTCAGCATAGCTGTCATATCAATACTCATATCTGTCTGCCCTTCTGCTTAGCGCAACTATCTCTTCAGATTATTTGCCTGCTCTAACATTTCATCCGATGTTGTAATTGCTTTGGAATTCAACTGATATGCACGCTGTGCAATAATAAGATTTACCATCTCATCTGCAACCTGCACATTTGATCCTTCCAAATATCCCTGCAGCACCTTACTTCTTGTAAGTCCGGCAGTTGTTGCCTCATTTAACGCCTGTCCGGATGCATTTGTGATTGCATACAGCGTAGAAGCCTTTTTCTCCAAGCCGCCCGGGTTATTAAACTGGAATAATCCAATCTGCTGATTCAATGGAACATACACGCCTTCACCGTTTGTATAACCAACCTGTCCGCTATCTGAAACGACTGCATTTCCGGATGCAATATTTGCCGGAAGTACAATTGCATTTCCGTTACTATCTAATACCGGATAACCTTCTGAAGTAGCAAGCGTCACACCATTTACTCCCATTGTCCAGTTAAAACTGCCGTTTCTGGTATAATAAATCTGACCATCTGCTCCTCTTACTGCAAAGAAACCGTCACCTTCAATCGCAAAATCCGAATTACTTTCGGTAGCCTGTGGTGCTCCCTGCGTAAAAATAGCTGTATTGGATGCAATTCTTGTACCTAATCCTACCTGTGCAGAAATCGGCTTCTGCTCCCCATTTGCAGAGGTTGTTTTTGCCTGAATGGTTTGATACAAAAGAGATTTAAATTCTGCTTTCTGTGTCTTATATCCAACAGTATTGACATTAGATAAATTGTTTGAAATATTGTCAACATTTGTCTGCTGAGCCCGCATACCTGAGGCTGCAGTATAAAGAGATCTCATCATAAGCCTATTTCCCTCTTCTCATCCTTAGTTTACTCTTCCAACCTGGTTCACTGCTTTATCTAATGTTTCATCTACGGCATTGATTACCTTCTGTCCTGCCTGATATGCTCTGGAGATTGTAATCATGTTTACCATTTCAGAAACCACATTTACATTCGAAGCCTCAATGTAGCCTTGATTAACAACTGCATTCGATTCAATAATCGTTGCGCCATCTACGATGTCATACATATTCTCACCAAATTTTGCAATGTAATTATAATCTGCAAAATCTACGGTTCCAATGGTTCCTACAAGTACTTCATTCTGATAGATATTACCATCTTCTGTAACTTTAAACGGAAGATTTGGATTAAGCCTGATATATGCATTTGGATTGGTATTCATTGCACCATCCCGATTCAGCACATAATCGCCGTCTTTTGTTACGAGATAGCCTTGCGTATTTACAATAAATGCGCCATCTCTTGTATATTTCACGCTGGTATTACCGGCTTTATCTGTATAGGAAATTGCAAAAAAGCCATTTCCATCTAATGCAAAATCTGTCTGATTATCTGTAATCTTATAATTTCCCTGACTGTAATCCGTATAGGTCTCTCCGATATGCACACCCATGCTCATAGTACCAAGCCGCTTTGGTATCCCATAATGAGAAGTATCCTTAATGCGGATTGCGAGTTCGTCTGCAAATGTCTGGGAAGTCGTTCCTTCTTTCTTATAACCATTTGTATCTGCATTTGCAAGGTTATTGGATAATACATCTAATCTTTTCTGCTCATTTACCATACCGGTGAACGCTGTATATAACCCCTTTACCATTCGCTTACTCCTTTGTACTGCACTTATACATTTTATATCGGCAGACTCATTCCAAGAAATTAGTCGTCATCACGTTTTCCGGATAAAAATTCTACATACTTACCGGTACCGACTGCTACACATGTCATTGGCTCATCAGCTGTCATTGTATTGATTCCGGTTCTGTCCTCAATTAATTCCTCTAAGCCTCTTAACAAAGCTCCTCCGCCTGTTAAAACAATTCCCCGGTCTGCAACGTCGGCAGCTAATTCCGGTGGAGTTTTCTCCAAAACAGAGTGTACAGCTTCCACAATCTGAAGTGTTGGCTCACGCAATGCTTCTTCTGTCTCCTCAGATGTTACAGTAACTGTCTTTGGCAGACCTGTTACCAGATTACGTCCGCGCACATCCATTGTCTCAACCTGAGCCAACGGGAAGCAGGTACCAATTTTAATCTTAATATCCTCAGCTGTACGCTCACCAATTAATAAATTATGTTTCTTTCTCATATAACGGACGATTGCTTCATCAAAATCATCGCCGGCAATTTTAATGGATGTACTTACTACTGAACCTCCCAGGGAAATAACTGCAATATCTGATGTACCGCCACCGATATCTACAATCATATTTCCACACGGTCTCGCAATATCAATTCCTGCTCCGATTGCAGCTGCAATCGGTTCTTCAATAATCGCTACTTCTCTTGCTCCTGCCTGATAAGTAGCATCTTCTACCGCTTTCTTTTCTACTTCTGTTACGCCACTCGGTACACAGACGCTAATACGCGGTTTACGGAAGGTCTTTTTACCAAGTGCCTTCTGGATAAAATATTTAATCATTTTTTCAGTAACAGTATAGTCCGAAATAACTCCTTGACGAAGAGGTCTTACCGCTACGATATTACCAGGTGTTCGGCCAAGCATTAATCTTGCTTCCTCACCAATTGCTTTAATTTTATTTGTGTCACGATCAAATGCCACTACAGAAGGCTCTTTTAATACAACGCCTTTTCCCTTGATATAAACCAAAATACTTGCTGTGCCCAAGTCAATTCCGATATCTGTGCTTAACATTCCTAATATGCCCCTTTCTCACTTCTTGCTTCTATGGAATATTTCCGCCCAGTTTAATAGCATATCTATCAATGGGCAGAAAAATACATTTAAACATATTTTTACTTATACATTTTCATTATATACAAAAACTTGTATTTTTCAAAGTATTTTTTGCCAGAATCTGGCTTTCTCGGCAAAAAGTAAGAAATTCTTAATACATTACTTCTGTTTTAGGTATTTTTTCACATACTGGCCCGTGTATGACTTTTTGTTTTTCGCCACTTCCTCCGGTGTTCCCTGCGCAATCACCGTTCCACCACCGGCACCGCCTTCCGGTCCCATATCAATAATGTAGTCTGCAGTCTTTATCACATCTAAATTATGCTCGATAACCACAACCGTATTCCCACCTTCTGCAAGACGATGCAGAATTTCTGTCAGTTTGTGTACATCTGCAAAATGCAATCCTGTTGTAGGCTCATCTAAGATGTAAATGGTTCTTCCTGTACTCTTTTTGCTAAGTTCTGTTGCAAGTTTGACTCGCTGTGCTTCTCCGCCTGACAACTCCGTAGACGGCTGTCCCAGCTTCACATAAGAAAGTCCCACATCATAGAGTGTCTGTATTTTCCGATGGATGGTTGGTACATTTTTAAAGAACTCCAGCGCTTCTTCTACAGTCATATCCAGTACATCATAAATACTCTTTCCCTTATATTTTACTTCCAGTGTCTCCCTGTTATAACGGCGTCCCTCGCAGACTTCACACGGAACGTAAACGTCCGGCAGGAAATGCATTTCAATCTTGATAATACCGTCGCCGGAACATGCTTCACAACGACCTCCTTTGACGTTGAAACTGAAACGTCCTTTCTTATAGCCGCGTTCTTTTGCATCAGGTGTTCCTGCGAATAAATCTCGAATCATATCAAATACACCGGTATAGGTAGCCGGGTTGGAACGTGGGGTGCGTCCGATTGGAGACTGGTCGATGTCAATCACCTTATCCAGCTGTTCAATACCTTCGATGCCATCGTGTTTTCCCGGAATGCATCGTGCACGGTTTAAATCTCTTGCAAGATGTTTATAGAGAATTTCATTTGTGAGAGAGCTCTTTCCCGAACCGGAAACTCCCGTGATGCAGGTTAAAACCCCTAATGGTATCTGTACATCGATATTCTTTAAATTGTTCTCTCTGGCACCTTTGATTGTGAGATAGCCGGATGGTGTTCTTCTTGTTTTCGGAACCGGTATCTGCATTTTTCCACTTAAGTATGCACCGGTAATCGAATCCGGGCAGGCAATGATATCCTCTGCCGTACCGCAGGCGATCACTTCTCCACCGTGGGAACCGGCTCCCGGACCAATGTCCACAATATAGTCAGCTGCACGCATGGTATCCTCATCATGTTCGACTACAATCAGAGTATTCCCCAAATCACGCAGATTCATCAGCGCGCCCAATAATTTATCATTGTCTCTCTGGTGCAGACCAATAGATGGCTCATCCAGAATATATACGACTCCCACCAATCCGGAACCAATCTGCGTCGCCAGACGGATACGCTGCGCTTCCCCTCCGGAGAGCGTTCCCGTTGCTCTGGACAGTGAAAGATAATCCAGTCCCACTTCATTTAAGAAGCCGACTCTGGCACGGATTTCTTTTAATATCTGTTCTCCAATCAGCTGTTGCTGCTTGGTCAGCGTCAATTCATCCAGATATGCCTTTAAATCTTTGACCGACTGGTTTGTCATGTCATAGATATTTTTCCCGCCAACTGTAACGGCTAAAGCCTCTCTTTTCAGGCGCTTTCCACCACAGGTTTCGCAAGGCGTAATGCGCATAAACTGTTCATACTCCGCCTTCATTATTTCCGATGCAGTCTCGCGATATTTACGCTGTACGTTTTTCAGAAGCCCTTCAAATGCAACATCATAGACACCTACCCCTCTTTGACCCTGGTAGTGTACCTTTAATTGTTTCCCGTCTGTTCCATATAAAATGACATGCTTTATTTCATCCGGATAATCCTTAAATGGGGTACTCAAGTCAAAATGGTATTCTTCCATTAATGCCTTTAAAATCGCATAGGTAAAGCTATTCTTGTCTGTGCAGGACTGCCAGCCCATCACCTGAATGGCCCCCTCTTCAATGGAAAGCTTCTGATCCGGAATCATCAGTCCCAAATCAAACTCCATTTTATAACCCAGTCCGAAACAGGTCGGGCAGGCACCGAACGGATTGTTGAAGGAAAAGCTTCTCGGCTCCACTTCATCAATACTGATTCCACAGTCCGGACAGGAAAAGCTTTCGGAAAACTGCAGAGGTTCCCCGTCAATCACATCTACTGTCATAAGTCCATCGGCAAGCTTCATTACGTTTTCGATGGAATCCGTTAAACGGCGTTCAATTCCCTCCTTGATTACAAGTCGGTCTACTACAATATCAATGGTATGCTTGATATTTTTTTCCAGCTTGATTTCTTCTGTCAATTCATATAAATTTCCATCGATAATTACACGTACATAGCCGCTGCGCTTTGCCTGCTCTAACAGCTTCTGGTGTTCCCCTTTTCTGCCGCGTACTACCGGAGCAAGCAGCTGTATCCTTGTCTTTTCCGGCAATGCCATCAACTGGTCTACCATCTGATCAACAGACTGTTTCTTGATTTCTTTTCCGCAATTTGGGCAATGCGGAATACCGATTCGTGCATAAAGCAGACGAAAATAATCATAAATCTCGGTTACCGTTCCTACGGTAGAACGCGGATTACGGTTCGTGGATTTCTGGTCAATGGAAATCGCAGGAGACAGGCCTTCGATTTTCTCCACATCCGGTTTTTCCATCTGCCCTAAGAACATACGGGCATAGGAAGAAAGGGATTCCATGTAACGTCTCTGACCTTCCGCATAAATGGTATCAAACGCCAGTGACGATTTTCCTGAGCCTGATAAACCGGTCAATACCGTAAAAGAATCTCTTGGGATATCCACGTCGATGTTCTTTAGGTTGTGCTCTTTTGCACCTCTGATTTTGATGTATTTTCTGTTATTTGAATCCTTCATTTTTATTGTAACCTCACTATAATTCCTGCAGTATTGTCTTAAGCTGTATCATCTGATCACGATACTGAGCAGCAAGTTCGAAATTCAAATCGCCTGCAGCCTTCTTCATCTTCTTCTGAATATCGGCAATAAGTTTTTCCAGTTCTTCCCTGCTCATGGATTCCGGATCCTTTTTGAAGTTTAATTCTTCCTCTGCAACCTTCTTTGACACGCTGATTAAATCGCGGACCGCTTTCTTTATGGTCGTCGGTGTAATACCGTGTTTTTCATTGTATTCCTGCTGGAGAGAGCGTCTTCGCTCTGTCTCGGAAATTGCGTTCTTCATAGAGTCCGTCATCTTATCTGCATACATGATGACATGTCCTTCGCTGTTACGGGCTGCGCGTCCGATGGTCTGTATCAGCGATGTCTCAGAACGCAAGAACCCTTCCTTATCCGCATCTAAAATTGCTACAAGTGTAATCTCCGGAATATCCAATCCCTCTCTTAACAGGTTGATTCCCACCAGCACATCAAACACATCCAGTCGCAAATCCCGGATAATCTCTGCACGTTCCAACGTGTCGATATCGGAATGCAGATACTTTACACGAATACCAAGTTCCTTCATATAGTCGGTCAGATTCTCTGCCATCTTTTTTGTCAGTGTCGTAATCAGGACCTTATTATGATTCTTCACTTCTTTATTGACTTCTCCAACCAAGTCATCAATCTGCCCCTCTACCGGACGCACTTCTACCTTAGGGTCCAGTAAACCGGTCGGACGGATAATCTGCTCTACCCGAAGCAGTTCGTGTTCTTTCTCGTACACATTCGGTGTCGCAGAAACGAATAACATCTGGTCAATTCTATCCTCGAATTCGTCAAAGTTAAGTGGTCTGTTATCCTTAGCAGATGGAAGTCGGAAACCATAGTCCACAAGCGTGGTTTTTCTCGACTGGTCGCCTGCATACATGCCGCCAATCTGAGGAATAGTAATATGCGATTCATCGACAATGATTAAGTAATCATCTTTAAAATAGTCCATCAGGGTGTGCGGTGTCGCTCCCGCCGGAAGCCCCGCCAGATGTCTGGAGTAATTTTCAATTCCGCTGCAAAAGCCGGTCTCTTTTAACATTTCAATATCAAAGTTGGTTCGTTCCGAGATACGCTGTGCCTCCAACAGCTTGTCTTCACCTTTAAAGAAACGCACCCTCTCTTCCAGTTCTGCTTCAATGTCTTCGCAGGCTTTTAAGATTTTTTCCTGCGGAACGACATAATGGGATGCCGGAAAAACAGCAAAGTGCTCCAGGCGGCACTTCACCGCCCCTGTCAGAACATCTATTTCACTTAGTCTGTCTATTTCATCGCCAAAAAATTCGACTCGAATGGCAGTATCCCCATAGTTTGCCGGGAAGATTTCTATCGTATCTCCCCGCACGCGAAAGGTACCGCGGTGAAAGTCCATATCGTTACGTGTATACTGTATGTCAACCAATGCGCGCATCACTTCTTCTCTGCTTTTTTCCATGCCAGGGCGCAAAGAGACCATCATGCCAAGGTAATCTTCCGGGCTGCCCAAACCATAGATGCAGGATACGGATGCGATTACAATGACGTCTCTTCGCTCTACTAATGCTGCTGTAGCGGACAGACGCAGTTTATCAATCTCTTCATTAATGGAAGAGTCTTTTGCAATATAGGTATCGGTCTGTGGCACGTAAGCTTCCGGCTGATAATAGTCATAGTAGCTTACAAAGTACTCTACTGCATTTTCGGGAAAGAATTCCTTGAATTCTCCATAGAGCTGTGCAGCCAGTGTTTTATTATGTGAAATAATCAATGTCGGCTTATTTAATTTTGCAATAACATTTGCCATCGTAAAGGTCTTACCGGAGCCGGTAACGCCCAGTAATGTCTGGAACTGATTGCCTTCTTCAAATCCCTTTACTAAGGCATCTATCGCCTCCGGCTGGTCGCCGGTTGGCTGGTATTCGGAGTGTAATATAAATTTGTCCATTCTGGCTCCTCCCAAGAGATGATACTATTCTTCTGCATCCCCGATCACAACTTTATTCTTTCTTTTTCAGAATTGTAGTATACCACAGAATCAGTAAAAAGTATATAGCAAAGTGAACATTTGTTCTATCTTTTTGTTTCACAATAATAAAAGGTCCTCCTATGATTTTCGTTTTATCATAGAAGAACCTTCTAAATGTTTAAAAATGAGGAATCAATACCACGATTCCACTTCTCCCCCTGGTTCACACGAATAAAGCACACTCTCAACGCCATCCTGCGAATAAATTAAATCATTTCCCTTCAAGTAAGCATATGTCCCATCTCCATGAAGGTCTACATAATGATCGCCCGCATAGATACAGTGGAAGCCATATTCATCATCAGAAGAAGATACAAATGCAACTACACTGTCATATTCATCAGGACTACTATCGAAAACTCCAACACCAAATTTGGTTCCATCACTCGCCGTCAGCAGGAATCCTTCCGGGCTTGCGAAAGTCAAATTCTGCCAAGCATACTCATACGATGCGCAATGCGCCCTTGCATTATCCACATCGCCAAGCAGCGCGATAACCGTCTTCGCATCATCCTGAATCAGAGCGTTGTACAAAGAATCAATCCACTGCTGTGTCTCAGGCGTCGCTGTCTGCTCCGGTTGAAATATCTGTTCTTCTTGCTGAGATTCCGTCTGTTCTTCCTGCTGAGTTGTCATTTGCTCCGCCTGAGTTGTCGTCTGCTCCGACTGAGTTGTCGTCACTGGCGTCTCCGTATCCGACAGAACAGGCTGCTCTGAGCCACATGCCACCATTACCAGGACGAGCGCCGCGCAAACCAAAGCTGTCGCTGTTATCTGTACATAATTTTTTCTCATAATACTTTTCTCCTTCCGTCAAAAACGTTCTAGCTGTACTTGTAGCTAACGACAAGTCAATTATATCCCCCACCGCAGAAAGTCAAGGTTTTCGAACAGTCTGCCCCACAGTGGAATCGTCAAGGCTGGCATTTAAGGCTCCATTCTTTTCCTTTTATTCCACAACGACAACTCCATCTTCTTTGACACTGATTGTCATGCCGTCTTTTATATAGGAAAGGAACTCATCGCCCAGGCAGTCTACGGCAGGCATGGATACGTTTTCAAGCCATACATCCGCCAGAATCGCTCCTGCTGCAGCAAGGGAATCAATGTGATTTGCAAAAAGCATGCATGCCGGCTGGCGTTCCATCGCACACGCGCAGTATAAAACCATACCGCCTGTTGTTGAGCCGATGGTCTGCGGCAGGCAAAGTGCTTTTCCAGCAATCGGTTTTCCATATAAATCCGGGTTGTTCTGGTCCCCGCATTTTGCTGTCTTGTCGCCAAACTGTAATGGTTTCTGCAGCGATGCCAGTGTATTGAAACCGACATGACTTACCACTGCTTCTGCCTTTGTTTCTCCGGGAGTTACCACACGTCCTTTAAACTCTCTCATTTCTATCTGCCTCCCTTCGTAATCTGTACAAGGATTTCCTCGTCGGTGTAATATCTTGCCGATGTATATGTACGCAGCTTATTGGAAGATGTAATGACCGGCATTTTTGCACTTAGCGGATTGTTCATGTACATCAATGGACAGATATAGGATGTAATGACTCCGGTCGCTTTGAGTCTTGCCGCATAATCTGTCTTTTCGAATTCTTTTAGTACTGCCGGGGATGCGGTAAATACGGTTGGTATCACTACTTTGCTGTTTCCTGCTTCCTTTAAGCCTGCTTCCACGCGCTCGGTCCAATCCTTTAATTGCTGCAAACTCATATGTGGGCAGCCCATGAAGCAAAGCTTCGGTGTCGCATCTTTGTCTTTCCAAATCACCGGATAGTTATTTTTCACATGCTCTAATTCTGCGTCATCAATCACATAAACCTTTGCATCTTCTTTGATTAATGTTTCACCGGATTCTTTTGCTTCCGGTGTTAAGTTCTCAATGTGATATAGACCTACAGCACCGTTCGATGCGGTTGCTGCTCCAAAATCTTTTAAATACGTACAGGCGGCATCATCAAGCTCTGTCCCAAGCCATTTGTCGAGTCCCTTCACATAAGGAACGTCTTCCATTACCTTCATTCCGATGGCAGAACCCAAAAGCTGAGCTTCCGGTTTCTTTGTGGTCTTAATCTCTACAATCCAGGAGGCTTTTCTTCCTTCGTCGGTTAAAAGACCAAAATATGGCACAAACCCTACAACAGACCCCATAATATCCATGATACCGGAGTTACGATTGCAACGTGCTCCAAGTACAGAGTTCGCATATACCACTGCCGAAGATTCTGCCCAGCTTAAAACCTCGCCCTTTTTAGGCTTATTTCCTACTTCGTCCATGTAACAGGTACAGGTAAAAGCGTCCTTATCCATCAGGCCAAGTTTTTGCAGCTGGTCCTCATAAAAGTCCTGTTTGCTATACATGAAATGATTGAAAATCACCTTCTGTAAAAAGTTTGCCGGCACATTTGAGTCCAACGGACGCGGATCCACAGAAAACTTCTGCTTGGATGGTGCGCCTGCTTCCAAAAGCTGATCCATCAGTTCATAAACAGGCCCTAATAATTTTAATCCGAACGATGTCACTAAATGATTATATTCCGAAGTAACCGGCACCATTTTTTCTGCGCCAAAGGCTTCTCCAAACATGACAAGTGTCTTCATAACCTTTGCCAGAGTTTCCCCTTGTGCGCCGTCTAAAATTGCCTGCTGCTCCTCTGTTAATTTCATCATGCTATTTTCCCTTTCCTTTTCTGATAAGACCGGATGCTGTATTCTCCGCTCAAACTTTATAGTTTCATGGCAACATCCCATGCATTCCAGATTACGGTACGTAAGTTTCCAACCTTATTCGCATCGCCAACGATATGCACATGCTTTCCTTTTGGTGCAAGTGGTGCAGGATTGTAGCCTACGGAAAGAATCACGCTGTCTGCATTAATTTTGAAGGAATTGCCGGCTTTGTCGATTGCAATCACGCCATCCTCTAATACCTCGCCAAGCTTTGTTTCCAGATAAACAGGGACCTTATTTGCCGCAAAGAAATCACGCAGGAAGCTTGTGTTTGCAAGGCAGATTCCCTTTACTGCGATTAAGTCGTCTTTCATTTCAATAATGGTCGGTTTCTTGCCCTGTAAATACAAATCGTATGCAATTTCACAACCGGTCAGACCACCGCCGATAATGGTTACGTTTTCGCCAACCGTCTTTGTTCCAAGCAGATATTCTGTCGCATCCATCGCATATTCAGCGCCTTTTACCGGAATCTTTCTCGCGGTTGCACCTGTTGCAATAATGACCTCTTCTGCATCTAAAGAAGCAAGTTCTTTTACTTCTGTGTTTAATTTTATTTCGATTGGATAGCGTGTGATTTCCCGCTCATACCAGCGAATCAAATCACGGTCTTTTTCCTTGAAGGAAGGAGCCGCAGCAGCAATGAAAATACCGCCAAGCCCGCTGTCCTTTTCATAAAGCGTTACACTATGCCCGCGTTTTGCAAGGACAATTGCCGCTTCCATACCACCGATACCGCCACCGATCACAGCGATTTTTTTCGGTTTCTTTGCAGGAACGATTTTATACTTATCAGACTGCATGACACTTGGTACCAGCGCGCATCGTGCCAGATGGCAGGTGTCTCCAAAGTCCTGTGCATTTGCCACACCCTTATAGTGTGAGAAGTTAAAGCAGGCATTATGGCAACAGATACATGGACGTATTTCTTCTAAACGGTCCTCCATCAATTTGGTTACCCACGCACCATCTGCTAAGAACTGTCTTGCAACACCTACTCCGTCAATCCTTCCTTCCGCAACTGCCTTTGCTCCGGCCTCCGGGTCCATACGTCCTGCGCAGACTACCGGAATGTCTACAAACTGCTTAATGTGTGCCACATCTTCCAGATTGCAGTTCTGCGGCATATACTGTGGCGGATGTGCCCAATACCAGGAATCATAGGTTCCGTTATCGGCATTTAACATATCATATCCTGCATCCTGCAGATATTTTACTGCCTTTTCACTTTCCTCCATGTCACGGCCGATTTCCGTGTAAGTTTCTCCCGGGACTGCACCCACGCCAAAATCTTTTACCTTTGATTCTACGGAATAACGAAGTGATACCGGATAGTCCTCCCCACAGGCAGCCTTAATTGCGGTAACAACCTCCGTTGCAAAACGATAACGGTTTTCAAACGAACCACCGTACTCGTCTGTTCGTTTGTTTGTATATTTTAAGGTAAACTGGTCCAACAGATATCCTTCATGAACCGCATGTACTTCTACTCCATCTACACCGGCTTCTTTACAAAGCTTCGCTGTTTTCGCAAATGCCTCTACAATCTCTTCAATTTCCTCTACTGTAAGTGCACGGGTCGTAATTTCAGGTGCCCAGCGTGCCGGTAGTTCACTTGGGCTGGCCAGTTGGTAAGAAGTATCAAGGATTGGCTTTGCGATAGCCCGGAGAGCCGGATTTTTATGTAAGAGCATTACATGGTCGGTAATTGCCCAGGAACGTCCCATACCGGCAGTCAGCTGTACAAAAAGCTTTGCTCCGGTTTTATGAATTTCTTCCATATAAGGTTTCAATTCCTCAAACATCTTCTTATTCTGCCAGAGCCATCTACCGCCTAGCGTATCCTTAAGCGGTGCAATTCCGGGAATAATCAGGCCGACATTATTGTTTGCCCGTTCCAGGAAAAACTTTGCAGCCTCTTTGTCAAAATGGTTTGGTTCCATCCAGCCAAATAGCGAAGTTCCTCCCATCGGGCAAAGTACGATTCTGTTTTTTATCTCCACATTTCCGATCTTCCATGGAGTAAACAATGCCTCGTATTTTTGATTCATGTTCTTTCCCCCTCATTTTCTTTTTTTGTATCATAAACTCCTTTCTCATCATAACACTTTTCTATTTCTACTTCCATTCTTTTCCACAAAAACCTGTGGAAATTATCTGAATAATATAGTAAAATTACAGATAGCTACATATAATTCTACGAATCTTTCGGAATTATATGACGATAGGAGGAGGTATTTACATGAAACGAAATGTCATCGTTGGACAGTCAGGTGGTCCAACCGCAGCTATTAATTCCAGTCTTGCAGGTGTTTATCGTACTGCTATTGACCGTGGAGCAGGTAAAGTATACGGTATGCTTCATGGAATTCAGGGCTTAATGGAAGAAAAATATTTAGATTTATCTGATTACATTCAGACCGGTCTTGATGTAGAGCTATTAAAAAGAACACCAGCCGCTTTCTTAGGTTCTTGCCGTTACAAATTGCCTGAAATCCATCAGGACAAGGAACTCTATGAAAAAATTTTTGCAATTCTTGACAAATTAGATATCGAAGCATTTATCTACATCGGTGGTAATGATTCTATGGATACAATCAAAAAGTTATCTGATTATGCCATCGTGACCGGACATCAAACACGTTTTGTTGGTTGTCCAAAAACAATCGATAACGACCTTGCATTAACAGACCATACTCCTGGTTTTGGTAGTGCAGCTAAATATATCGGAACATCTATGAAGGAAATTATCCGTGACAGTTTCTGTCTCGAATATTCAAAAGGTCTTGTTACTATTGTAGAAATTATGGGACGTAACGCCGGCTGGCTTACAGGTTCTGCAGCGCTCTCTAAATGTGAAGACTGCAATGGCCCTGATATGATTTATCTTCCGGAAGTACCCTTTGATCTTCAGGATTTTAAAGAAAAAGTGAAAAAGCTCTTAACCAAAAAAACCTCTGTAGTTGTTGCCGTTTCAGAAGGAATCCGTATTGCAGACGGCCGCTACGTCTGCGAACTTGGAAATAGTGTTGATTTTGTTGATGCATTCGGACACAAACAGCTTTCAGGAACAGCCTCCTATCTGGCAAGCTTTATTGCCGGTGAATTAGGTGCCAAAACCCGTGCTATTGAACTTAGCACATTACAGAGAGCAGGCTCTCACCTTGCATCCCGTGTTGATATTTTGGAAGCATATCAGGTTGGTGGCGCTGCTGTCAAAGCTGCTGACGAAGGCGATTCCGGTGTAATGGTTACATTAGAGCGAACTTCTGAAGACCCATATCAGTGTCAGACAGAAGTTAAGAATGTACATAAGATTGCCAATGACGAAAAATGCGTACCACGCGAATGGATTACCAAAGATGGCACATATGTAACAGAAGAATTTATTTCCTATGTAACACCTCTCATTCAAGGTGATGTATCACCGGTTATGGTAGACGGTATTCCTAGACATTTGTATACACCGAAGGAATTGTATCAGAAGTAGGGGTATTTAGCTAAGAATTTAGATTTATTGTTTCGTATATTGAGGAAGAGAGAAAGAGACGAACAGAAAAATGTTCGTCTCTTTCTCTCTTCAATATACGTAACGATAAATTAAATTCTGCAGCAAATATATCTTTTAAAGCTTTGTAAGCCCCGAAAGCTTATATTTAGCTGCAGTAATTGATTTTCAAAGTGTAAACTTGAGAAAAAGATATGCTTCCTAATTTTCTTTTTCTCTGATATACACTTTTAAAAATCCAATTACTGAGCTAAATACTTACTTCCCCCGCAGCCACTCCACCCAGTCCGCGTAGTATTTTCCCCAAACATGGAAGTGGTCGCTGGCGTATTCGGATGATAAGCAGCCGTTTTCATCATCAAACAACTCATTTACATCTATATAAAAGGTGGTTTCATTATCGGCAAGACTTGCAATCATCTCATTGACACGATTGATATTCACATTGTTATAAATTTCGTCCTTTTGTGACTGTTCTGCTGTCACATGCAGATTTGCGCATAAATAAATTACTGCTCCCTCTTGTTTCTCGATTATGTTACTTAGGACTTCCTGATATTTTTTCTCAATACTTTCAAAAGGATAGCCCAATTCGTTCATTCCCAACATAAAATATATCTTGCTGAATTTTTTCTTCTCCAACAATTCATAAAAACTTACTTTTCCCAAATCCGGAACCGGTACCTGCTTTTTTTCCAGGCGGAAAACAGACATTCCCTTATCAGCAAAAAAGGTTGCATGTTCGATATTTCCGTACTCCATAAGCCCAATTGTTCGCGAATCGCCCACAAACAAAGTATCTGCGAAATCATTCTCTTCCACTACGTCCACTGTCTCAGAATCCAATTTTTCCTGCTCTGTCATGTCTGTTTCAGCTGCCCCGATGTTAATTTCCGAGTCATGAATCCCGGTCTCATTGACCTCTTCTGTGCCGTTTTCTGTTTCACCGAATTCTTGGGGCTTCGTCTGTTGTTCCTGTGCCTCTCCCTCATTTTTTTCTGACAACTTATGAAAGTACATTCCAGCCAATAGTGTAAAAAGAATAAAGCTGCTTAAAAGGGTAAAAATTATAATCGTTTTTTCATTCTTTCTCATTTCGTTCCTCACTTCATCTTTCTCTATTAGATTAGACTCTTATCGCTTCTAATATGTTTCAAAAATTTCTTAAGATTATTTTTACCCTTATCATCATTATTATGAGAAAGTTTTCAGAAAAAAAGCCCCAGACTTCCAACGAAGTCCGGGGTCTATTATTCCATTATGCAAAAATTGGTTTTAAAGCTTCTGCCAGTTTATCCTTCTGTGCCTGTGCTTCTGCCAAGTCTTTTCCTAATGTGGTGAAATAGGTCTTAATCTTTGGCTCTGTTCCGGAAGGACGAACGATTACTTCTGCGCCACCGTCTAATTTGTAAATTAAAACGTTAGCTGCCGGAAGTCCTGTTTCTTCCGGTTTCTTATAGTCTATTACTCTTACAACCGCATAACCGCCGATTTCTGCCGGTGGATTCTTACGTAAATCATCCATAATACCGGTCATCTTATCCATACCGGATAATCCAGGGAATTCAAAGCTGTCTACTTTATTTAAGTAACGGCCATATTTTTCATAAATTTCTTCCAAGCGCTGCTTGATGGAAGAACCAATGCTTCTGTAATAAGCTGCCATTTCGCAAATCAGCATAGAACCGATAATCGCATCTTTATCTCTTACATATGGACCTGCAAGATATCCGTAGCTTTCTTCGAAACCAAAGATAAAGCGGTCAACTTCGCCTGCTGCCTCAAGATTCGCAATCTGGTCACCAATCCACTTAAATCCGGTTAATACACTTCGAAGTTCTACGCCGTAATTTTTTGCTACCGCATCAGCAAGTGGTGTAGAAACAATGGATTTTACAGCAACTGCCCGCTCCGGCATCGTACCGTTTTCAATACGTGCTGCACAGATATAATCTAATAAAAGAACACCCACTTCATTACCGGAAACAAGTTCATATGTACCATCCGGGCACTTCATGGCGATACCGACACGGTCTGCATCCGGGTCTGTTGCTAACATTAAGTCTGCTCCGGATTTCTTTGCCAGTTCAAGTCCTAAGCGAAGTGCTTCAAAAATCTCCGGGTTCGGATATGGACAGGTCGGGAAGTTTCCATCCGGATACTGCTGTTCCGGAACGATGGTAATATCGTCGATACCAATATCCTTTAATACTCTCATAACCGGAACCAAACCGGAACCGTTAAGTGGAGAATACACAAGTTTTAATCCGGCTGTCTTACAGATACCGGGACGTACGCTGCGAGCCTTAATTGCATCGTAAAGAGCTTCTTTACAATCATCCCCAACGTATGCAATCAGTCCCTTTTCCATACCTTCTTCAAAAGAGATTAATTTTGCACCTGTCAGGATATCCGTTTTCTGAATTTCCGCATAAACGATATCTGCAGCTTCATCTGTCATCTGACAGCCATCCGGACCATATGCTTTGTAGCCATTATATTTTGCCGGATTGTGGGATGCCGTAACCATAATACCTGCGTTTGCCTGATAGTAACGTGTCGCAAAGCTAAGTGCAGGCACCGGCATTAATGCATCATAAATACGAACTTTAATTCCGTTTGCAGCCAATACACAGGCAGCTGTCTTTGCAAACACATCACTGTTAATACGGCTGTCATAACTGATTGCTACTAACTGATTGCCGCCCTGAGTCTTCACCCAGTTTGCAAGTCCTTGTGTTGCCTGACGAACTACATAAATATTCATACGGTTAGAACCGGCTCCCAACACCCCTCGTAAACCTGCTGTACCAAATTTAAGTGCTACTGCAAAACGATCCTTGATTTCTTCTTCATTTCCTTCGATGGATTCCAGTTCTGCTTTTAATGCAGAATCCTCTAAATCTGCATTCATCCAACGTTTGTAATCATCTAAAAACATTGTCAACACCCACCTTCTTCTTATTTGGAAAGTCTGTTACCTTCTTCCCATATCATACCACATTTTATTTTCTACCACAACACTGTTTATATTTCTTTCCACTTCCACATGGGCAAGGATCATTTGGATAAATTTTTGCATTTTCACGCTTTTTCGGCTCTTTCAGTGCAGTCTCATCCTTATTGGTTCCGGTCACTTTTGCAACCTGCTCACGTTCTACCTTCTGCTCAATCTTCACATGGTAAAGCAGACGGATGGTATCTTCCTGAATATTTGCAATTAAGTCATCAAACATGTCATAGCCGGCCATTTTATATTCTACCAGCGGATCTCTCTGTCCATAAGCCTGCAGACCGATACCCTGGCGGAGCTGCTCCATATCATCAATGTGGTCCATCCACTTACGGTCAATTACTTTCAGTAATACGACACGTTCCAGTTCACGGAACTGTTCTGCTTCCGGGAACTCTGTTTCCTTGGCTTCGTACAGTTTTACTGCCTTTTCCTTTAAAACATGCTTTAACTCTTTATTATTTTTAATATCAGAAACCATTTTCTCCGTCACCGGTTCTAATGGAATCAGCGGAAGGAGCAGCTGGTTTAATTCACTTAAGTTCCATTCTTCCTTCGAAATTTCATTAGAAATACAGGTATCAACGCAGCTTTCCACACGGTCTGTAATCATTTTATAAATGACATCGCGCATGCTTTCTCCATTTAACACACGCAGACGCTCTGCATAAATGATTTCTCTCTGATCATTCATTACCTGATCATATTCCAACAGATTCTTTCTGATTGCAAAGTTATTGCTTTCAATCTTTTTCTGTGCTTTTTCAATGGTATTGGTAAGCATCTTGTGCTCAATCTGCTCGCCTTCCGGAATTCGAAGCTTATTAAAGGTATCAATCAAAGTTTCAGAACCAAACAGACGCATCAAATCATCTTCAAGGGAAATAAAGAACTGGGATTCTCCCGGGTCTCCCTGACGTCCGGAACGTCCACGTAACTGGTTATCAATTCGTCTGGATTCGTGACGCTCTGTACCGATAATCTTTAAACCACCTGCTGCTCTTGCTTCCTCATCCAGCTTAATATCGGTACCACGACCGGCCATATTGGTTGCAATGGTAACTGCTCCGGCCGCTCCGGCTGCAGCAACGATTTCTGCTTCCATTTCATGGAACTTCGCATTCAATACCGTATGTGGGATTCCTTCCCGTTTTAACATTCCGCTCAAAAGCTCGGATGTATCAATGTTAATCGTACCAACCAATACCGGCTGTCCCTTTGCATGTGCCGCTTTTACAGACTCTACAACGGCCTTATATTTTTCCTTTTTCGTCTTGTATACGACATCGTTTAAATCCTGACGTAACACCGGCTTATTGGTAGGAATTTCAATAACATCCATTCCGTAGATATCGCGGAACTCTCCTTCCTCTGTCAGGGCTGTACCTGTCATACCGGCTTTTTTCTCAAATTTATTAAAGAAGTTCTGGAAGGTAATGGTAGCGAGTGTCTTGCTTTCACGTTTTACCTTTACATGCTCTTTTGCTTCAATTGCCTGATGCAAACCATCGGAATAACGACGGCCCGGCATAATACGTCCGGTAAACTCGTCAACAATCAAAACCTGGTCATCTTTTACAACATAGTCCTGGTCTTTAAACATCAGGTTGTGTGCACGCAATGCCAAAATGACATTGTGCTGGATTTCAAGGTTCTCCGGATCAGCAAGGTTCTCAATGTTAAAGAACTGCTCAACACGTCTGACACCTTCCTGTGTAAGGTTTACCACCTTATCCTTCTCGTTTACAACGAAGTCACCTGTTTCTTCCTGTTCTACGCCCATAATGGCATCCATTTTAGAATATTCAGGAACATCTTCGCCTCGCTTTAACTGTCTGGCGAGAATATCACATGCCTCATAAAGCTTTGTAGATTTTCCGCTCTGTCCGGAAA
This sequence comes from uncultured Roseburia sp., assembly GCA_945787015.1. Taxonomy (GTDB): domain Bacteria; phylum Bacillota; class Clostridia; order Lachnospirales; family Lachnospiraceae; genus Roseburia. The sequence continues at coordinate 8,899 of CALZGM010000001.1, read as the reverse complement.
TAATAAGCGGAGTACGTGCCTCGTCGATTAAAACAGAGTCTACCTCATCGATGATGGCATAGTGCAGACCGCGCTGTACTAACTGCTCCTTGTAGATAACCATGTTATCACGCAGATAATCAAAACCAAGTTCGTTGTTTGTAATGTAAGTAATATCACAGTTATAAGCTTCCCGGCGTTCCTCGTTGTTCATGGAATTTAAAACAACGCCTACCTTCAAGCCTAAAAATTCGTGAACCTGTCCCATCCAGTCCGCGTCACGTTTTGCAAGATAATCGTTTACCGTAACGATGCACACGCCTTTGCCCTCTAAGGCATTCAGGTATGCAGGAAGGGTTGAAACCAGGGTCTTACCTTCACCGGTACGCATCTCTGCAATACGTCCCTGATGCAAAATAATACCACCGATAATCTGCACGCGATAATGCTCCATTCCAAGTACACGTCTGGCAGCCTCACGTACGGTTGCATATGCTTCCGGGAGCAGGTCGTCTAAGGTCTCTCCCTTTGCCAGTCTATCTTTATACTCTTTTGTCTTTGCTTTTAGCTCCTCATCAGAAAGCTGCATCATTCCATCCCGGTAAGACTCTACCTTATCGACAATTGGATAGATTCGTTTTAGCTCACGCTCACTGTGCGTTCCAAATATTTTTGTTATTACGCTCATAAATCTCCATTCCTATCTAAAAACAAAATTTTATTTTTTCTTCTTCTTAAGTCCATACAATGTCTTATTGTAACACTTTTTCCCGCTTATCTCAACAAATAGTATTAAACGATTTGTGAATTTTTTATTAACGCTTGCGAAATGAAACATTCCTTTGTATACTATAAAAAGATGAAAAAGGAGGTATTCACATGAAATATACATATAAAACAAAAGGAACCTGTTCTTCTCTTATTGAGTTGGAATTAGAAGGCAATGTTGTTCATAACGTAAAATTTACCGGTGGCTGCAATGGTAACTTACAGGCTATTCCAAGATTAGTAGAAGGGCTTACCGTTGAAGAAGTGGAAAGCAAAATCAAAGGCATCTCCTGCAACGGACGCGGCACTTCCTGTGGTGACCAGCTTGCACGCGCATGCCGTGAAGCCTTAGAAGCATCCAAACAGTAACTATCCATTCCAAACGATAGAAAGTACGCTCTGCGAACTTTCTATTGCTCTAAATGAAAGGCTGTTTCCGGAAAGGTCATCTCTCCATATGAGAGATTCCTTTTGAAAACAGCCCCTTTTTTTTTATTATTCGTTCGGATTCTGTAACACCGGCTGAATCTGTTTCCCCGTAAGGGCCAGTTCAATCGTCTCCGGTAAAAGTTCCATTTTTGCAATCAGCGAATTCGGTTTACTCTTGTAATTATCCTGTCCAAACGGGACAAAGTAAACATTTTTCATATTCATCAGCATCCCGATATTCTTAAAATTAGCTCCTAAAGCATCATTCGTTGAAATTGAAATCACTAGCGGCTTCCCGTTTCGCATATGTGCCTTTGTTGCCATCAAGACCGGTGTATCCGTAATTCCGTTGCAAAGTTTCGCTACGGTATTTCCGGTACAGGGTGCAATCACCATGATATCCAAGAAATTATTCGGTCCAATCGGCTCCGCTGCACAGATGGTTCGGATGCCTTCGTTTCCGGTTATTTCACAAATCCCCTCCACATAATCCCTTGCACTTCCGAAACGGGTATCACAGGTCTGTGCATTAAATGAAAAAATCGGAATTACATTTGCGCCCATGTCCGTTAACCTCTGTACTTCCTTTCTTGCCCTGGCAAACATACAAAATGAGCCCGTAATTCCTAAGCCTATATTATATTTTGAAAAATCCATACTAACAATGCCCTTCCATTTCCTTGCCTTCACGAAGCGTAAATCTTTCTATCGCCCGCGCCAGGATATAGGCACTTGCTTTCGGCGAGAAGCGGCCGGGAATTCCCAATACCAAATCAGCTGCAATCCCACTTTCCTTTGCACATGCAAAATCGGTTCCACCGGGTGCAGATGCAATATCCAGAATGTAAGCGTCCCTTGGCAGTTCCCGAATCATAAGCTTAGTCACCACCGAAGCCGGAACAGTGTTTACCAGCATGACTGCACCCATGGCCTCTTCCGGTCCAAAGGCAAAATCCACTGCATAAAATCCATCCTGTTTTGCCGCTTTCCGTACCTCACTTCTTCTGGCTAAAACCGTCACCCGTGCCCCAAGGCTTAAAAGTTTCTTTGCAATTGCTTTTCCACAGCAGCCGTAACCTGTGACAATGACTTTTGCCCCCTCGATGTTGTACGGACTGTGCATGATAAGCTCGGCAATTGCGCCTTCTGCCGTTGCAACTGCATTTTCTTCGGTTACCGTCGCATCCTCCATGAAATCCAGATAGTGTATCCCTCTCTTTTCCAGGATGGATTTTTGTTCCGGCAAAAAGCAGCCGCCCATAACAATCGTGTCATTTTTCACGTCTTTGTTTAATATCTCATTCAAATCCTTTTTTTCGATTCCCTTCGTAACCGGAATCGGAAGAATTAACAATTCTGCCTCACTCAAAAAGCTTTTCAGTTTTTGCATCTGTTCTTTTATGGTATCCGGATTCCGGATATCCAGGCAGCGTATGCTAAGTCCTCGTTTGGTAAGGATTTCTGCCAGATAGACCTGCCGCATGTCACTAATTAAAAGTATTGTTTGTTTTTCCATAAAAAAATTACGCTCCCTTCACCTTATTATATGAAGGAAGCGTAACCTTGTTACTACCTATATAAATTGAAATCGTCGATGGTTCCCCATCCGCCTGCCGCGCATTTTACATGGGCGCCAACAATAATATCGGAAGCTCCGTCTAACGGAATGTCTTTAATCACCGGCGTCTGCCAGTTAATCCAGCCGGATAGTGTAACCGGGTTCGACTCGTAAGTCACTCCGTTTACAATGGCATAAATTGATATTTCAGCCGCACTACCTACATCACCACCCTGCATCTGTGCCTGCAAAGTATATGAGCCTTCTTCAAGTCCGCTTACTGTCTGTTCTACGTTAAATTCTACTTCTGACGAATCCCAGAAATGGAAACTCTTAACGCCGGTAAATGCATCACTTTCTTTTTCCTGAATGTCTGTCTGATTCTTGTTTCCCGGATAAGTCACGTTCCACATGGAAACATCCGCATCCTCAAATCCCGGATTCTTTAACAGATTGATGCCGGAAATCTTAAGCTCACAGGTAACCTCTGTTCCATCCTCTAATGCACCGTGAATCTTATAGGTTCCTACCTTACTGCTATCAATATTTGCATAATCCGCTTCGTTCCAGGTAACTGCTGCAGGACCTGACTGTGAGCGGTCATTATATACGACATTTATGGTTTCCGGTAAAACCAGTTCATCACCGGTATTTACCTCAACAACAGTCTCTTCTACATAATCCACTGTCAATTTGCTAATGGTTCCGTACTTTGCATATTTGAATACATTTAAAGATGCAAGAGGATGACCTTCAAAATCAAACAATGCCTGATTGTCCCAGGAAGAACCCCCATAATATCTTCCCGCGTCCTTCGGGTCATAGCCTGCTGCAAAGCTGCTTGCCCAGCCGGAGCCGAATTCTTCCCAAATCTTCTGATTCTCTGTATACTGCGATGCCGGTCCAACCGGAATCCATGCCGGTTCCCAGTAAAATACACCGATTGCATTTTCTCCTGCCGCTACGGTTGCTGCCATAACATCATGGATACAGGTTGCCTGGCTCTGTACATTTGCAGCATAATTTTTATTCAGGGTTGCCTCCGTCACCGTATTACCGGTACCGTCGCCATCCTCTAAAGTGTAAACATATGAGGTCTCTAATACTGCTACCTTTTTGTCGTAGATTTGTGAAATCATTTTTAACTTAGCTGTTAAATTCTCCATGGTGCCATGCCAGAACGGATAATAAGAAACACCAAATACATCATAGTCTAATTCTTCCCGCGCAAGACGTTTTGCATGATTTAATATTTCATCTCCTTCTTGAATATCCGTAAAATGTACCGCAACCAGAATTTCCTGCTTTTCCTTTTCTGCCACTTCACGAACTGCTTTTGAACCCTGTGCCATCAACGGAATAATCTTATCCCACTGAGTTTCTCCGCACATACCGTTATTGATTTCGTTTCCGATTTGTACCATGCCGACATCTGCGCCTGCTTTCATAATGGTGGTTAAGCTTTCCTTTGTATACTCATAAAGTGCTGTTTCCTTTTCTTCCAAGGTCATATTGGCCCAGGCTTTTGGCACCATCTGTTTGCTTGGATCTGCCCAAAAATCGGAATAATGGAAATCCACCAAAAGCTTCATGCCGTATTTTGCAGCTCGCTCACCAATTTCCGCTGCCTTTGCCGCATCATTATTACCGCCGCCATAACCATTGCCGTTTTCATCATACGGGTCGTTCCATACTCGAACACGAATATAATTTACTCCGGCATCCGCTAACACCTGGAATAAGTCCGCTTCTTCTCCTGCTTCATTGTAATAGACAACGCCGCTGGCCTCCTGTACCAAAACAGTCGAAATATCGACTCCTTTCATGAAGTCATCCGACATCTCCGGAATTGCTTCTACATAAATCGGAGCTTCTACTGCTTCTGTCGGCAGATTTGCGTCATAAACAGCCTCTTTTTCTTTGCACCCTGCCAACATGCCGCATAACATTGCAGCCGATAATACCGCTGCCATCACTCTCTTTTTCATTCCTTTTCCTCCCAATCTCATAAATGAGTTACTCATAATCTTATTATACTCGCTATATTTTAGTAGCGCAACCGATTGTTCATAAGTCTTTTTGTGCTATTCTTTCATATTTTCTGAATATTTTATATATTTAGTTCAATTAATACATTTCTTTAAAATATTTTTTATTTTTTTTGAAAATAAGTGTTGACAAATGGGAATTTAGTGGATATAATGAACTTAACAAAAAACAAAACAGACTTACAGAAAGGAAGGTACAGTCCACCAGAAACGTAAATCTTAACTCATAATCTAAGAAAGAGAGGTACGGTCCAACAAAAACTTAATTGCATTCGCTTTTAGATTTTGAATAAGAAAGAAAACGTAGCAAAAACCAATAAGGGAAAAGATGAATTAGTACCAGAACATGATTTAATTCTTATATGATACAATTCAGAATGCTATAAGAAGAACAAAATCGAGAATCAGAATTTAAGAACGAAGAAGTCCGAGAAGAAGAAAACTTTAAAAAATTGAAGCCGAAAAATAAAAAAGAAACAAAAGATAATAAAAATTTAAGAGAGGTATAGTCCAATGGACGAAATAGTTTAACAGGCGACATCAAATAGAAAATATTCGATGTCGCCTGAATTTTTGCTCTTCTACTCATCTTTGGACCACGCATGCCATGGATTCTTTTCATCCGGATCGGTTGGGTCCCAGCCTCTGTTTGCGTTATCCTTATCCAGTTTTAATGTCTCCGGTTTTCCAAGCGGTCCCGGATCCTCACTGTCATATACTTCTACTGTAGTTCCTGACGGACAGTTTTCATAAATCCATTTCGCATCTTCTACAGTCAGTCGCACACACCCCATAGAAGCCTGCTGTCCAAGTTTATTATATTTCTCCCAATACAATGACGATTTATTTTTGCTTGCATACGGAACTGAGTGAAAAAGCACTCCTCCCGTTATACGGCTGGCATATTGTCCGTACACGCCACCATGCAGCTGCCTCCAGATATATTTTGATGACAAATGAAATGTACCTTTAGGCGTTGCATTATATAATCCTGTGGAGCATAGGATTGCGCGTACCGGTACCGTGTATTCACCGTTTTCATCCTTTGTATAGGCAGTCACCACGTTCTGCTGGCGATTGATTTTTAAAAGATATGGGAATTCTTCTTCCTGCTCTGTATCGTTTGTTTCTGTACCTTCCTTATCAGTTTCCGGTTGTTCTGTCATTTCTACTGTTTCTGTGGCTTCCGTAATTTCGTTTTCTATGTTTTCGTTCTCCACAGCCACTTCCGTATTTCCTTGCAGTGTTTCCGTTAATTGTTGTTGGCTTGTATCTTCCTCGTAAGGAACATTTTCCGTACTCGCTTCTAACTTTTCCTCTGCTTTCCGGTACTCGCTGAAAAAGTAATTGTCGGAGCCACCTATCAGCATACTAATTACCGGAACGTTCCATTCCATTTTAATAGCTACTAATTCGACTGTTGTAAGTAAACACAAAAAGACAGTAACTGCCACGACGCTTGCCATGACAGCCCTGCCTTCCCAAAAGCTTTTTTTGTTTTTATCACGTAACTCTTTTTCGTCCATTTATCGGTCCCAATTCTTTTATAATCTGGTCACCACAAAAATATCATAGATTGCTTTGATTGCTGTTTCAAAGTCACTATTGCTTACACCGATGATAATGTTAAGCTCAGAAGAACCCTGGTCAATCATCTTTACGTTTACATTTGCATGTGCTAATGCAGAGAAAATTCTGCCTGCTGTACCGCGTGTTGATTTCATACCGCGTCCTACAACTGCAATCAACGCCAAATCAGATTCCAACTCAATGCTGTCCGGTTTTGCATAACGATGGATTGCAGAAATAACAGCCTGTTCTTTTCCCTCAAATTCCGGGTGATGTACGAACACGGTCATCGTATCGATACCGGACGGAACATGTTCAAAGTTGATTCCGTAATCTTCAAATGCAGACAATACTTTTCTTCCAAAACCAACTTCTGTATTCATGCGGTCTTTTTCTATATTTACAGCAACAAAGCCTTTTTTACCTGCAATACCGGTAATCGTAAATTCCGGCTTATGACAGGTGCTCTCTACAATCCAGGTGCCTTCGTCTTCTGGTGCATTTGTATTACGGATATTGATTGGAATACCTGCTCTGCGAACCGGGAATACTGCTTCTTCATGAAGTACGCTGGCTCCCATGTAAGAAAGCTCACGAAGTTCACGGTATGTAATCGTCTTGATTGGCTTTGGATTTTCAACGATTCTAGGGTCTGCAACCAGAAATCCGGAAACATCGGTCCAGTTCTCGTAGCAGGAAGCATGCACTGCTTTTGCCACAATGGAACCGGTAATATCAGAACCACCTCTTGAAAATGTCTTTATTTTGCCATCTGCACCAACACCGTAGAATCCCGGAACAACGGCACGTTCCACTTTACTTAAGCGCTCTTTTAATACAGTATTGGTTTTATCCGGGTCAAATTCACCATTTTCATCAAAGAAAATTGCTTCTGCCGGATCTACAAATTCATAGCCAAGGTAGTTTGCCATGATAAGACCATTTAAGTATTCTCCGCGGGAAGCTGCGTAATCTACGCCTGCTTTTGCCTTGAAATTCTCTGAAATTTTTTTAAACTCTTCTTCTAAGGAAAGCTTTAAGTTCAATCCATTAATAATAGAATCGTAACGTTCCTTAATCTTCATCAGCTGCACACGGAAGTCTTCCTCCTGTTCTGCCAGCGCGTAGCAGGCATACAGCATATCCGTTACTTTTGTATCCTTATCATTCCGCTTTCCCGGTGCACTCGGTATTACATATTTTCTTTCTGCGTCCGAACGAATAATTTTTCCAACCTTAGCAAACTGCTCCGCACTTGCAAGAGAGCTTCCACCAAATTTAACTACTTTTATCACGTGAACCTCCATTTTCTATCTACACTATCATTTTATTCTTTAGTTATCTTAACATAAATGCCCGGTTCGTCAATTCATTTTTTTACAAAATATGCGTTTTTGGGGCATTCCATGCTCTAAATTCTTTTTTATCCGGGTATTCTATAAGTCACACTTATGTGTATTAGAATTACAAGGAATGTATCTATCGTACCGTCCGCTTTTAAAATAGTTTGATTGTCAAAATACTATTGACATTTTTTGGCATCTGATGTATAGTCTCTATTTGTTTGATAATCAAACTATTTGATAGTCAAATTTTGTTACCGCAAAACATATTTTTGGGGAATATCATCCCGGAATTGGAGATTATTGTGATTAGAATTATTATTGATTCGGCATGTGACATGCCAAAGGAACAGGCTGATGCTTTAAATTTAGACTTTCTTCCATTAAAAACAATTTTTGGCGAGGAAGAGTTCTTAGACGGTATTACCATCACACACGATGAATTTTATAACAAGTTGGAAAGCAGCAAGGTAAATCCATCTACCAGCCAGATTTCCCCGGCAGAGTACGAGGATATTTATGAAGATGTAAAGAAAAAGGGCGATACTGCTATCGTTATCACCTTATCCTCTAAGCTTTCAGGGACTTACCAGAGTGCTAACATTGCCCTCGATGGTTATGAAGACTGTGTTACTATTGTAGACAGTGAAAACGTAACCTTAGGAGAGCAGCTCTTAATTCTCTATGCCTGCCAGTTGCGTGACAAAGGCCTTTCTGCAGAAGAAATTGTGGCTGCCCTTGAACAGAAGAAAAAAGATATCCGTGTCGTTGCTGTCCTTGATACCTTAGAATACTTGCAGCGTGGTGGTCGTATTTCTAAGACGGTAGCTGTTGCCGGGAATCTGCTTTCCATCAAGCCCGTTGTCGCTGTCACAAATGGTGAAGTGTCCCTTGTTGGAAAAGCACGTGGGTTAAAAAATGCCGGTTCTCAGCTGACACAGCTAATAAAAGAATATGGTGGAGCCGATTTTTCTATGCCATGCGCTTATGTATATAGCGGCCTTACAGATGACCTTTTACAGAAATACATTGCTGATCATGCTGATGTTTTTGAAGGTCATGCCGAGGAAATTCCGGCATACAGCATCGGAAGCACCATCGGTACACACGTTGGGCCGGGGGCATTTGGGTTTACATTCTTTGCAAAATAGGTATTTAGACAATATGTAATGACCTCCAATTTGTAGTTTCGTGGATTTACCTGT